>SKIB01000099.1 GCA_007116635.1 Saccharospirillaceae bacterium | reverse complement strand
TGCTGTTTTAACTCAGTCGCAGCGGCCTCCACCGAACTAACAACAAAGGCCAAATGCCTTAATCCCTGAGCTTCAGGCTTGCTTGCTCTGGGCGGTGGCGCTGGGAATGAAAATAGCTCGATTTGGCCACCCATGGGTAAGGCCAGATCCAATTTATAGGAGTCTCGGCTGGCGCGATAATTTTCGGCAATGATTTTTAAGCCCAATACTTCAGTATAAAAGGCTTTTGACCGCTGATAGTCTGAGCAAATAATGGCAACGTGATGGATGCTTTCTAACTTCATGGGTTTTAGGGCATTACTTTAGTGCATCAATTTCAGCCTTTAGATGGCTTTTCTTGTCGGTGACCAGTCGCTCAAGTGTTTGGATACGCTCTTCCATGGCCGCTAGGCGGGCGTTCTGATCCGGAGCCTGGGCGGCGCGCTGTTCGCGCTTTTCACGAAGGGTTAGCCATTTTTTGATCACGTCACCAATGATGACTATGGCCACAATGGCGATCACGAACTGAAAAACGTTCATTGGTTGCTCCGTTGGTTTTCTGTTGAGTGTAGCGAGATTTTGCAAGTGTTGGTACTGGATTTAGTGGATCCTGTGCCTCTGAGCCAGTCATCCTGCGCGAAGTCGCAGGATCCGCCACGCCTCAAAGACCCTAGGACTGCGCGCAGTGGTTGTGAGTTAAAAAAAGTAATTCAGCTGCCACTGACCTTGCCATTGGGGTTGCTGATCCTTGATTTCCACGCGCTGTAATTGCCATTGCTGTTGCCAGGCATCGGTTTGGTTCCAGCTCAGTTGCGCCAGGCTAACGCCCTGTTGGCTACGCAGTTCTTGCATTTGCGTCAGTGCCAGCGCCAAGCGTTGGTTGGTCCATTCGCGGTTCCAGGCCAGGGCGATGGCCGCGTCCCAGTCGTTCTCTTGTTGCAACCAGCTGCCAGCACGCACAAAGGCATTGATGCTGCCAAAATGCTGCCAGCCGCGTTGCCAGCCAAGGGCGCTCTCGACCCTTGTGCCTCGGCTCAGCCGCTCGATCTGCTCGGTTTGGGTTTTATTGAGCTTAACGGCCAGATCCCAATCCCAGAGGTGCAGGCCCCGGGCCAGGCTCAGACTGCTGCCAAGCAAACCGTAGCTGGCTAGGCGCAGTTGGCCTTGATCGTCGAGGCTGGCGAGGTCGTCGTATAGCCAGGCGGCATACAGGCCAAGATCATAGCCGCTGCCTTGCCAGTACAGGGCTTGGCCCAACTCGACTCCGGCCTTGGCTTCGCTTGTGGCATCTAGGCTGAGGCTGACGCTGGGCCAAGGGGTGACAAAGCTTTGGCTGCGCCATGATTGACCATAGTATTGGTTAATGAACATCAGCTGTGGCACCTTGCTGCCGCCAATGTCGCTGCTGACTTCCAAGCGGCTGGGGCTGGCCACATCCAGCACCTGCGCGCCCATGACCGCGCCCCAGTTCAGGCTTTGCCAGCCAAGCTGTTGCTGCCAAGGGCCACGGCTGTGCTCCAGGCTGGCTTGCCAAATGTAGCCCTGAGCTTGCAGTTGTTGCCAATCTGGCCAGCTGAGGCGCAGTTCGCTGTCGAGCTGAAAGTACCAGTGTGGGCTTAAAAACTGCTGCAACTGATTGCCTATCCGTAGCTGCAAATCCTGTGCTTGGCCTTGATCGCCTTGCTGCTGATATCCGGCCAGCAGCGCAATTCTGCTACTGCTGATCGGTGGGCTGCTTTGGCCAGAGCCGGTATGCGCAAAGGGGTCGTCTAGCTCTGGCCAATCCAGCTCCAGAACCGACCAGTCATCTGCGAGCTCAATGCCTAGGCTGGGGTTAAATTCCAGGTCGAGCGCCGAGGCAGTGTTAACCAGCATCAGGCTGCTCAGAGCGCTGGCCATTAGGCCGAGGCTCAAGCCAGCTTGGCGCTTGCTGTGAATCCGTTTGTTCATGGCTGGCTCCTAGCGGCTTTGGGCGCGCAGTTGATTCAGATGGCGCTCACGGAAGCTCTGGTCGGTCAGAGCGCGCTGGGTTAAAAACTCAGGCTCAATGCTGACGCCAAATTGCACCGCTTCGGTCTGCATGCTGCTTAAACGGCTGGTTTGCAAGTTCATGGCCGTCACTGAGCGCGCACGCCATAGGCCCTGTTGTTCTTCAAACTGACTGAATAAAAACCGCTTGTACTCTTGGTTTTGTCGGTCAAAGGTTGACACCCGCAGCGGCACCAGTCGCTCTTGATCGATCCAGCTTAGGGTGCGGCTGTAGCGCGAGGTACGCGCACGCTCGGCTCTGGGTGTGGTTTCGATCAACCATACCTCACGGCCCTGAATGCTGGTGCTTTCCAGCAGGGCAAAGTCGTAATCGTCCAGCTTGCCGGTTTCTTGGTCTTCGGTGGTGAACTCACTGCCGAACAGGGCCACGGGTTCGTTGTCACTGCTCTGGCCACCACTGGCGATGCGGCGCACGGTGTTCAGTGCCGAAAGGTAGAGCCAGGTTTCGTTGTCGCGGTTAGGGTCGTCGTAGCTGTAGCTGAGCATGCCTAGGCCGCGCTCGCTGCTGGGCTCCAGCACGATCAATAAGGAGCGGTTGTCCTTGTTGTTGTCACCCAGGTTCATGCTGACGCCTTCCAGCACCCTAACGCTTGGGTTTTCGATGCAGCGCACCTGACCCTGCTGCACGCCAAAGCGGCAGCTGCTCAGGCGCAAGCGGCTAAAGCTGTTGTCGTTGCTTTGCTGCTGTTGGGCATCCACTTTCTCCATAATGGCGCGTGCGTCCGGCAGTTCGCTGGCTTGAGCGGGCTGGCCCATTAGCAGGCTCAGGCTGCTGAAAAGCGCTAGGCTGCAGACCAGGCCGATTAGGCGGAATGATTTGCTGGCGGTGATGGCTTGAGTGTTACTCATGACTTGTCTCCTAATGAGGTGGAACCGGTGTGAGCGCTGCTGAGGGCAGGGCTTGGCTGTGCCTGTGGATCAGGGCTGTGCTTGGCCTGTTGCCAGTGGCTGAGGCTCAGACGGCAATCCACCTCCTTCAGACCAAATTTGGGCTTGAAAATCATGATCAAGGCCGGGATCAGCAGCAGGTCGCACAGTAGGGCGATGAACAGCGCGGTGGCACCAAGGTAGCCAATGCGGGCGATGCCCAAATAGTCCGAGAAGCTGAGCATCAAGAAGCCAAGGCCCAAGATCAGGGTGGTGAAGGTCACCGCCTGGCCAACCTCTTTGATGGTTTGCCGCAGGGCCAGCATCATGTTGCGGCTTTTGGCCAGGGCAATGCGGTAATGGCTGAGGAAGTGAATGGTGTCGTCCACTGCGATGCCGATGATCAAGGGCGCGATTAGAATGGTGTCCGAGTCGAGCGACAGACCCATCAAACCCAAGAAGCCAAAGGCAAAGAGCGCCGGCAGCAGGTTAGGGATCATACCTAATAGGCCAGCCTGCACCGAGCCCAGGGTCAGCATCAGCAGCACACTGATCAGCACCGCCGCCAATAACAGGCTGTCGAACTGATGCTGGGACAGGTCGTCTGCCAAGCGCATCATCAGTGCCAGAGTGCCAGTAGGGGTAAGGGTCATTTCCGGGTACTGCGCCAGTAAGGGGCCTAGGTGAGCCTCAATATCGGCCTCGATGGATTCAAACAGCAGGGCATAGTCACGGCTCCCGGCATTGCGTAGGCTAATGCTGATGTGGGTTTGGCTGTAGTCGTCACTGACCAGTGCTCGCCTGTCTTCTGGGTTAGCGCTGTTAAACAGGTACAGCAGTTGGGTGACGGCGTCGGCTTGCTCAGGGATGCGGCCGGGTCGCTGGGTCATCACCTCGTAGGTGTCCATCACGAGGTCAGCCAGACTAAAGGTACGCACCACCTGCTCGGGGTAATTGCTGGCCAGACGCTGCTGCAAATCGGCAATGGCCTGCAGCACTTCAGGCTGTTGCAGAGCCATGGATTGCTGCATGTCGATCATCAGCGTCAGGCTGCCGGTGCCCATCATTTCGCGGTCGACAATGCGGTACGCCTGACTGAGGCTGGTGCCCTCTTTGAACAGGTCGGCCATGTTGGTGTCGATGCGCACCTGACTGGTGCCATAGGCAAAGAGCAAGAATAGCGCTAGAAAGCCAAGGGCAATGGCCTTGGGCGCTCTGGCCACCAGTAAGGGAATGGCATCCAGCAGGGGTTGCAGCCAATGGCCACGCAGTAGCCAAACGAGCTTATTCTTTGGCTGTTGCTGTGTTTGTGCCTTTGTCCCGGCCTTGGGATGCCACCAGTGCAGCAAGATGGGCAATAAAAAGTAGGTGAACACCAGGGCCAGCATCACCCCTGCGGCTGCGGTATAGCCAAAGATGCGGAATTGCGGCATGGGGTTAATGGTCAGGGCCAGCATGGCGGCTGCGGTGGTGATGCTGGTGAGCAAGATGGGCAGGGCGGTCTTTTGATAGGCCTTGCTCAGCGCCAGATGATGCTCCATGGGTTGGCGGCGATAATACAAATAGCTGGACATCACATGCACGCAGTCGGCGATGCCCACGGCTAAAATCAGGGTCGCGGTTAGGCTGAGCATCTGATTGAGCTGGATATCGAACAGACCGCAAAAGCCCACCACCCAGAGGGTGCAAAGCGCAATGGCCAAACTTGGCCAGACCACAGCGGCCCAGCTGTGTAACAGCAGCCACAGCATGGCAATGACGATCAGTAACATCAGCAGTAACAGCAAACCCATTTGTACCATGCTGTCCATGCTCAGCTCCACCAGCGCGGCGTTGCCCATGGGGAAAAAGTCAAACAGTTCCAAGAAAGGTTCGCTGTGGTAAATGGCCTTGAACTCTTGGAAGAAGGCCAAATACTCGGTGACCTCCATGTCCTGGAACTGACGACGCAGCGGCTCGGCGTCCACTTCTTGATCGACTTGCCAATCAAAGCTCAGCTCGTCAAGCGCAAAGTCCATGCTTAGCCAGTCTTGCTCGGTGGCCAGAGGCACGGCCCCGAAGTTGGTCTGAATGTTAATGGCGCCATAGCTCAGATTGTCGGAAAAATACATCAACCGCAGGCTGTCTTGCGCCAGTGCCAGCTGTTGGATTCGCTCAAGTTCCACAGGGTCGCTGGGAATGGCCGTGGGTACCAAGGGTTCTGAGATCAGTGCGTCCTCAGTGCTGCGCTGAATGCGCACATTGGTCAGGCCTTGAATGCGCTGAATGCGCGCCAATTCGGAATCCGGCTGGTGGCGGGCTTCTTCCAGCTGGGCAATGAGCTGCGCTACGCCCGCTAGGCTTTGCTGGCTAAAGACATTGCCGTCTTTGGCGCGGTAAACCAAGAACACCGAGTCGTCCGAGCCAAACTGCTCGCGAAAGCGATCCATGGCAATCAAGGCCGGGTCGTCTTGGTCGAACCAGCTTTCGTAGGTGTTGTCGAAATAAATTTTGCTGCTGCCATACAGGGCAGCCAGGGTTGCCAACAGGCCGATGGCCAGAATCGGCCAGCGCCAAGCCAAAGCCCAATTGGGCAAGCGGCCAAAGGCGTCATTGAGGCGCACTAGGGTGCTGTTCATGGTCGTCTCCCTCCTTAGTAGGGACAGATACAGGGTATGAGTCTAGCTTAGGCCTTGCTCATGCCCCTGTCAGGTGACGATTGTCACGACCTGTGCGCTCATTGATACGCTACTCCTCGCAATCCTACTCGCAGCTGATGCTGGTCAAGGCGATGAGCTGTACTCTCCTGTTTAGGGCGCGACCCAAGGCTGTATCGTTATCGGCAATGGGTTTGGCCGAGCCATAGCCGGTTGCAATCATGCGGAAGGGGTCGATGCCGTTTTCCATCAAGAAGACCATGGTGCTCTCAGCTCGCCGCTGTGACAATGCCAGATTATAGCTGTCGGAGCCTTGGGAGTCGGTGTGGGCCTGAACCTCAATCATGAGGTCTGGATAGCGCAATAAAATCTCCACCGAGCGCAGCAAGCGTTGTCTGGCTCCGGGTGTCAACTCTGCGGAGGCGGTTTCAAATACCACGCCCTCAAGTGAGCCCGTAAATTCACGACAAAGCTCAGGCTCTACCTGGGTTATCTGCACCGGAGTCTCAAGGATGATGGTCTGGGGTTCGGCTTTGGGCTCTGGCTCAGGCATTTTGCTCTTGCGACCAAACCAATATTGCAGACCTGCGTTGAGTTGTTGCACATCCTGAGCCGCGTAGCTTAGGCCAATAAAACCCTCTGTGCTATTACTGAACCAGAGGCTGCCCTGCAGTGTGGCCGACAGCAAAAATGGCATTTGTTGGATGACATCCACCTTGTCGTCTCGGGTTTGGTTATGGCTGTAATGGCCACCCAGTTTCAGTCTGAGGTTGGCTCTGCTGTTGGCCGGTCGCAAGGCAAGACCAAGGTTTAAGCCAGCAAGATGATAGTTCAAATAGTCTTTGTCGCTTTGATCACTGATTTCTGCACTACCCAGATAATGATACGACAGCTCATTGCTAAGGTGCGGATGCCATTGCCAGCCAAGAAACAGTAAACCACCATGAGCCAAGGAGTTGCTTACCTGCCAAGGGTTGCCCTGGGTAGCTTGCGGGCTTAAATAGGCCAGTCCATAGCCCGCACCCAGATACCAGCAGTTGTTATTCCGTAGTTCATTGGCGCTCTGCTGCAGAGTAGGGTCACAATGCGAGGCCCGACCATAGGCATGGCTAGCCATGATCAACAGCCCCAGCGCTGGAACAAGTGTTGACAGTTGTTTTGTCCTGCTTGTCTCTGGACGCTGCCACAGCCGCAAGCCAATTAAAGGAAGCAGTAGTAGCCAAAGCACCAGACTCATGGAGCCGATGGAGCTGGTTATCTGACCGCGAACTTGCCAGATGATTTCCGTTTCGCTGCTGTTGTTGGCTGGATCACGAATGACAATCAGGATGATGTCGCCGTTGTTGAGATTGCCTGGATTAGGTACCTGCCAGCTGCCGTCTGGATCAACGGTCACGGTTTGACTGCTGCCGTCAGGGAAGCTGACCACAATCACGCTGCCAGGCTCCCCTGTGCCGGTGATGGGCCCTAGAGGGCGGTCAGAAGGTGGCAGCTCTATGCTTGGTAGGTCAGGTGCAAGTCCATCCACTAGCATCCTGCTGGGTTCGGATCTGTTACTGGCAGGGTCGATGACGACTGCCTGTATTGGATCGCCATGATTCAGGCCAGGGTTGGCAATTACCCAGTTTCCTTCAGCGTCCACCACTGTGGCGGCGGTAGAACCATCAGGGAACAGTAGTTCAACGCGGCTGTTTAGTTCGGCACTGCCTGTGATCGAGTCACTAGGGTTTACAGGGTTAATAGTCGGGCTGTCAGGCGTACGGATGATGGGTTGAGACTCAAAGGTAAATTGATTACCAGCCAGATCGTATGCAATGATGCTTAGCTCATTTCCTGGTACCAAGCCTGGGTTGCCAACCTGCCAAGATCCATCCTCTCTGACTTTGGTTTCGGTGAAGCTAGCATCAGGGAATCTGACTCTAACCCATGTGTCCGGCTCACTCTGACCTCTGATGATGCTAGAACCATTAAAGGGATAGATGCTTGCTTCGGGTGCTTGAGTATCCAGAGTCATGGTCAGGGAGGCGATGGTTGAGTGTTGCCCGTCTAGGCTTTGCCTGAGCCAAATGTCGTGCAAACCATCTGTAAGATCAGGGTTAAAAGAGCTGTTCGATCCGATGGGTGTCCAGTTGTTGCCTCGGTCTTGGCTCCACTCATACTGTGCACCAGCCACTAAACCCGAAAGCAGTAATTCTGCATCTTTGGTTACCCGGTCATCATCGAAGCGTCCGGTGTCGTTTTTTAAGCTGAGGCTGGGCCGGGGTAGGGGTGTGGCTGCACTCACTAAACTGGCGGTAGTGGCACTGTTGCCTGCTTTATCTGTTGCGCTGGCCACTAGACTCTGCCCAGCGCTAAGGCTCACACCCTCTGGAAGAGGTACTTGCCAGCGGTCATCATTGCCAACCTCTGTGCTCCCTAAGTCAGCACCATCTAGGCTTAGGCTAATGCTTTGCCCAGGCTGGCCAGTACCAGCCACTAGCGAGTCACCAACAGCAGGTGATTCAATACTGGGTGCGGCGGTACTGGTTAGTAGGCTAACGCTTAGCTCTGCAGGCTCAGACCACAGAGTAAATACCTGCTGTCGGACTTGAATGATGTAATCTCCATCATCATTCAGACTGGGTGCTTCACTGCTCCATTCGCAGCCAGAGTTGTTCACTAAGCAGTATTCAAAGTTTGCTCCTGGCAATCCAATAACAGTGTAAGCACCATTACTTGTGATGCCATCGCTGTCGCTGGTGCCGGTATCCTCGTCCAGTCTGATGCTTGGTTTGGTAGGTGGGTTCTCGTTGATATTGAACACATTCACCGCTGATTGATTGCCTGCGATGTCTTCAGCGCTCAGGCCAATGTTTTGGTTGAGTTGCAGCGAGACTGGCAGGGTCAGTTGCCATTGACCTTGATCATTGGCCTGTGTTTCGTAGTCTACTCCTTGCCAAGTAACCTTAACCCAGGTTTCACTCGGGGCCGTGCCGCTCAATTCGTTGCTGAATAGGTCGCTTGCGACTAGGCTAGGGGCCTGTGGCGAGCTGGTAATCAGAGTGAAGTTCAGAACTGAACTTCCTGACTCTGCAGTGCCCAAGACTTGTCTCACCCAGATTTGATTCAATCCTTCCTGTGCCACTGGCTTTGTGCTGGTCCAGTTATTGCCATCAAGGCTGTATTGGTAGTTTGCACCATCTACTAATCCCGTAACCAGGTAATCGCCATTGTTGGTGATGCGGTCTTCAGCAGATCGACCAGAGTCCAGCGCAAGACTGATACTGGGGGCCGGTAAAACTGTGGAGAGCACAGTGGTGGTGGCCTCGGGCGATGTATTGCCAGCGGCATCGGTGGCTCTGACGCTGAGTTGCTCACCAGAAATCAGATCCCCAGGGTTGTTTACAAGCCAGCGTCCAGAGGAGTCAGTGGTTGTGGTTAAATCATCACCGTTGAGACGACTGATAATGATGTCTGTGTTTGGCTCTGCGGAACCTGAAATAACGCCATTGTCAAAAACCGGATCGAAGACTGGTGCGTCTGGTGCTGTGGCATCCACGGTTTGATTGCTGGGTTCGGAGCTGTTGTTTGCTGGGTCTGTGGCTATGGCACTGATTTGGTCTCCGTGTTCAAGGCCTGGGTTGGCCACCGTCCAATTGCCTTGATCGTTGGCTGTGCTGTTTG
>SKIB01000052.1 GCA_007116635.1 Saccharospirillaceae bacterium | reverse complement strand
TACCAAGATTGGCGTCAGTGGCAAACCCGAGTGCTGTACGATGGTCGCCAAGAGCGTGAGCAATACGATGCGGGCAATCAAGACTTGCTGCGCCACCTAAGCTATGTGCCGCAGCACCTGGCTGGGCAGTATGGCCAGTTGATTCGTCAGCAAACCTGGCAGCCGCAGCACGATGTTTGGGGCAGTGTTGGCCAAGAGCTGAAAAACCAACAAGCCATGCTGCTATTAAAAGGTGTAAGGCCACCCCGTGCGTCTAAACAGCACCGCAGGCGTCACTGACGCCAATGGCCACGGCAGCTGGAACAGCGACCACACCAGCGCCCGCTGGACAGGCAACATGGTGCAACCGTACTTGTTCACCGGCCGCTTTGCCGACGCCATGCGTTTGGCGCACAGCTCTGCTCTGGGTTCTAAGGAAATCGGCCCTGCACTGGCTAGGTTTTTTGCTGGCAAGAGTGGCAGACGCCATTAAGCTCAATGTTTTGGCTCTGCAGGCGAAAGCCGTGGCCGGTTGCAGCCTGCTGTAAGCGTTTGGCGATGTCGTCGTCTTTGAATTCTTCAACCTTTAAGCACTGCTGGCAGATGAACAGCTGAGCGCTGTGGCGGCAACCTAGGTGCTGGCAAAGAACAAAGCCATTGACGCTGTTGAGGCGGTGGATGATGCCATGCTGGAGGAAGAAATCCAGCGCGCGATACACCGTGGCCGGTTTGACGCTGGGGTGCTGTTGCTGCCATTGCTCCAACAGGCCGTAGGCGGTCATGGCTTTGCCAGAGTAGTGCATCAGCAGCTGTAATAATTGCAGGCGACCACTGGTCAGTCTTAAACCTCGAACTTGGCAGTAATGTTCGACCTCTTGCACTAGGTTCATGCTGACCCCTTAGTAAACCATGATGACACCAAGCGTAAGGCTACAAAAAAAGCCAGAGCAGTACAAACAATGGCTGGGCCAGTGGGCAGGTCCAGTTGCCAAGACAGTAACAAGCCAAGGCCAACCGAGCCTAGGCCAATCATCAGTGCCAAGATGGCCATTTGCTCAGGCGAGCGGCTGATGGCGCGAGCTGCAGCAGCAGGAATGATCAGCAAGGCGGTAAAGAGCAGGACGCCGACCGCTTGAATGCCCATGGCCACCGACAATGCCAGTAAAACGATGAACAGCAGCTGATAGCGGTTGACCGCGAGGCCTTCGGCCATGGCTAATTCAGGGCTGAGGGTGATGGCGAGAAAGGGCTTCCAGCAGATCAGCAGGCAAATCAATGAGCCGAGACTGACAAAGGCCAGTTGCCAGAGTCGACTGCCAGAGACTACTAATAGATCACCAAAGAGCAGAGCCTCCAGATCCACCTGGGTGGGCACCAACCAAATGGCCAGCATGCCAATGGCCAGTGAGCCATGCGATAGCACCCCGAGTAGGCTGTCGTTACTGAGGCTTTGCTGGCGGCTCAGCAGATGCAAGATCAGGGCGATGATTAAGCCCACCAGGGCGGCAGCAAGGGTTAGGGGCAGCTGGCTGATCATGGCCAGGGCGGCTCCTAGCAAGCCAGCATGGGCGAGGGTGTCGCCAAAATAGGCCATGCGCCGCCAAACCACCAGGCAGCCCAGGGGCGCAGTCATTAATACAACCAAGGCACCGGCAAGAAAGGCGGTCAAGAATAGCTCAATCATGGCTGCATCCCTGATGATGTAGATCGTGCTCATGGTCGTGTTCGTGTACATAAAGACCAAGATTGGGAGCCAGTTGTTGGCCGAACAGTCGCTGGTACTCAGGGTTGGCACTGATGCTCTGCGGGTGCCCGTGGCAGCAGATGTGGCCATTGATGCACAGCACTTCGTGGCTCTGAGCCATGACCACATGCAAGTCATGCGACACCATCAGTACGGCGGCCTTGAGTTGCTCTTTCACTTGCTGAATCAGGTCGTACATTTGTGCCTCACCAAGGAAGTCAACGCCCTGAACCGGTTCGTCCAGTACCAGCAGCTGTGGTCTGTTAAGCAGGGCGCGAGCCAGCAGTACCCGTTGCATCTCGCCGCCAGACAAGGCCTGCACCTGTTGTTTGGCCAGATGAGTGACCTGGGTTTTGCTCAGGGCATCAAGGCAGTCCTGTTGGCTGACATTGCCCTTGTTGAGCCTTAGCAAGCGTAAGACATCCAGTGGCAGGCTGGGATCCAGGTGTATCTTTTGCGGCATGTAACCAATGCGTAAGCCCTTGGCCTTTATTAGGCTGCCGGATGAGGGCTTGTCAATGCCAAGAATGATTTTCAGCAGGCTGGTTTTGCCAGCGCCATTGGGGCCGATGATGGTTAGGATTTGTTCATCTTGCAAGCTAAAGCTAATGTCGCTCAGTATTTGCTGGCGGCCTTTGCGCAGTCCGATGTTGTTTAGGCTAAGTATTTCAGGCATCTAGGGTTGAATAGTGAGTGTGTGATGTTATAACATGTTGTGCGTTAAAGAGAAGTTTTCGCATTTGAAAAGTTTTGAGGAATTTTACCAGTGAAACGCGTTTTATGCTTGTGTTTTATGCTGATGTTGTCCTTTGTTAAGGCTCAAGAGTTTAATGGTTCTGACTCGCAATCAGAAGTTAAACAACTAGTATCCAGTATTGCACCCTTATATTCTCTGCTGCAGTCCATGACAGAAGGGCTGCCAGTGGAGAATCATTTGTTGATTGCTCCAGAGCGCAGTCCTCATAACCATCAATTTCGTCCCAGTGATCTACAAAAATTAACCCAAGCTGATTATTTGCTCTGGGTAGGGCCAGATTTAGAATCCATGTTGCCAGGGGTTTTGCACCGATTGCCCAGTGATGCAGTGCAGCGTAGTTTTATGGCAATGGCGCAATTAAATTTACTGCCCACTCGTGATCATCACAGTCATGGGCATGACCATGACCATCATCATGGCGAGTACGATGCCCATTTATGGCTTGATATCAGCAATCTGCAGTTATTGGCGGCGCAGATTTATCAAGATCTGCTGCAAATCAATCCTGCTTGGCAGCCCACCTTGGCAGTTAATTTTCAGCGTACCCAGCAAGAGTTGCATCAACTGGATGCACATTTATTAGCTTCTTTGGCTTCTATTGGCGATGCGCCTTTCATTGTGTTTCACGATGCTTACCAGTACTTTGAAAAACGCTACGGCTTGCAGTCCATTGCTGCGGTGTTGGATCCTGGTCGAGTTGGCACCAGTTTGCAGCGTCAATTTCAACTTCGCGCCCTGATCCGCGAGCATCAAGCCCTCTGTGTCTTTGTCGAGCCACAGTTTGAGCAAAGCCGTGTTCGAGCTATGGTGGGTGACAGTGCGCAAATCAAAGAGCTAGACCCCTTGGGGGTGGGATTGCCCTTGGATTCTCAGTTGCACCTTTTGGTGCTGCGTCAGATTGCAGATCAACTTCAACTTTGTATGTTAGGAGAGTAACAATGAAAGTATTAAAGCCTATAGTCCTTGCAGGCCTAGCCTTGGGTTTGGTTTCGGCACACAGTAATCACAGTCATGATCATGGTCACAGTCATGATCACGGGCACAGCCATGATCATGATCACAGCCACGATCATGACCACAGCCACGATCACGGGCATAGCCACGATCATGACCACAGCCACGATCACGGGCATAGCCACGATCATGGTCATAGCCACGATCACGATCAATTAGGTGCTCATGAGCACGGGGTGTTGCAGCTTGAAGTGGCACAGGATGGCGATCAGCTGCTGATTTCTGTCAGTGTGACAGCAGATGAGATCCTTGGTTTTGAGCGCGTGCCCGAGACTCAAGCCGAGCGAGAAGCCATGACCGCCGCAGGTGCGACCCTGGCCACGGATCAGTGGCTAGTGCCAAACCCAAGCGCTCAGTGCAGCCTGGTTGCCTCAGAGTACGAAGTAACGCCTCATGGTCATCATGCCGATTGGCGTCAGGATTGGTTGTTTAGCTGTGTGATGCCAGACATGGTGTTCATAATTGACACCTCTCCTTTCTTGGCGGCCTATCCAGGCATTGAGCGCATCCGTTACAGCCTGAGCACCGCCAAGGGTCAGGATTCAGGCACTCAGACTGAGCCACTCATCCGCTTGCCATGAGTCTAATCGTCGCGCAGCAGTTGTTCTATGCTTGGCCCAAGGCCAAGCATGGCTTGCTGTTAGAGCACTTTAGTCTGGAGCCAGGGGAGAGGGTGTTGCTTCAGGGCGTTTCAGGCTCTGGCAAGTCCACTCTGCTGGCCTTGTTTTCAGGCATCCTCAAGCCTTGCTCTGGCAGCCTACAGCTGGCTGGTTATGAATTAACTAAGTCTTGGGCGGCCAAGCGTGACGCGCTGCGAGCCGAGCTGGTTGGTATGGTGCATCAGCAGTTGCACTTGCTACCCTATTTAACGGTAGCCGATAACATCCTACTGGGTGCATATACCTCGGCCAAACGCTTGGCCAGTAGTCGTGCCAATAACCAGCAGCAACTCCGCAGCCTGCTGGCAGCACTGGACATGGCCGAAGACCTGCTGCATCGCCCTGTGCATCAACTGAGCATTGGGCAGCAGCAACGGGTTGCCATTGCTCGTGCACTGATTGGCAACCCCAAAGTCATACTGGCCGATGAGCCGACCTCCAGTCTGGACCCTGAGAATCGCGATCGCTTCATGCAGTTGCTGCTCAGCAATGCAAAGCAATTGGGCGCGGCGGTGATTCTGGTCAGTCACGACCCACAGATGCGGCAATTTGCCTTTGATCGCCAGCTGCAGTTGGCTGAGCTGGTGAGGATGGTGCCATGTTCTGGACAAAATTAGCCTTTAAAAGCTTCTATTTTCGCCGTCGTCAGCAATGGTTGACGCTGTTGGCTTTGACGGCGACCATACTATTGTGGCTGGCCGTTAGCCATGTCAAGGACTCCAGCCGAGAGCATTTTGTTCGTTCCATATCTGGTGTGGATCTTGTAGTCGGGGCCCGTGGCGGCGGTCTGAACCTGTTGCTTTACTCGGTGTTTCGCATCGGTAATCCTACCAATGAGGTGCATTGGCAGTCTCTGCAGCCCATTATTGATCATCCACGCGTCAGCTGGACCGTCCCCATTCAGTTGGGTGATTCCTATCGTGGCTTTCGTGTGGTCGGCACCTCCACTGGTTTTTTTGAACACATCCAGTATGCCAATCGTCAGTCTTTGCGCTTTGCACAGGGGCAGCCCTTTGTTGAGGATGGCGATCAGGTAGTGTTGGGTGCTGAGGTGGCTCGTAGACTCAATCATCAATTGGGCGACAGAATTATTATCACCCACGGATTGGTCGACACCAGTCTGTCAAGGCATGACGAGAACCCTTTTGAAGTAGTGGGTATTCTTGAGCGTACCGGCACACCCATTGACCAGTCCGTGCATATTTCCATGGCAGCCTTGGATCGCATTCATCACAACTGGCAGACTGGGACCTATGTACCAGGCTCTGACGTGCTTGGACGTTTTCAGCCACGTCAGGTGACAGCCCTAATGGTAGGTCTGGAAAGCAGGTTGCGTGTGTTTGAGCTGCAAAGACAAATCAATCGTATGGGGCCGGAGCCCTTGATGGCCATTCTGCCTGGCGCAACCCTTGCCGAACTCTGGCAAATGATGAGCATTGCTGAGCAGGCCTTGAGCGTTATTGCTCACCTGGTGTTGGGCTTGGGGCTGTTGGCTGTATTGGCGCAACTGTCGACCGGTTTAGAAACAAGGCGACAAGAGCTTTGGCTGTTGCGCACCCTTGGGCTAAGGCCATGGCAAATGCTTTGGATACTAATGCTCGAAACTTTGTTGTTGGTGTTGTTGGCCATGCTTTTGGCTATGTCTTTGTTGAGTATGCTGAGTTGGCTACTGCAGGATTGGGCATTGTTGCGTTTTTCAATCTTGATGCCAGTGTATGTGCCATTATTGTCTCAGTTGCAGCAATTGGCTTGGGTGTTGGTGCTTGCTTTATTCTTGACGCTCTGGCCGGCATTGAGGGCTTATAAGCAAAGCCAACAATATGGCTAGTAGTACAAAATTGTTGCTAGGGTGGTCTTGTGTTAAGCTGCGACAGATTTCTTAGAGGTCGAAGCATGTTGTTACGTCCCATTGCTCTGCTATCGGTGGTGTCCTTATTAGCCTGTGCTGATCAGTCTGCGGAAAACGAGACTGTGCAAGCCGATGAACAAGCTAGCCCAGAAGCAGTTGTTATGCCTGAGGCCAGTGTCTCAGCGGATTATAGCTCGTCTGAATTGCCTGCAGAGTTACTAGCGGCAGAACAAGAGCTAAGCGAGTTAGAACTGGCCAACAGTTTGAATGTACAGGAGCTTACTCTTGTCGCCCCGCCAGTGCTTGAGCTTGATCCAGTGCTTGCGCTCTCGGATGCCTATGATGAAAATCCAGAGAGCTACCCGGAATTTAGCTGGCTCGATCTGGTGCCAGAAGACTTTTACTTTTCTGCTTTATTGGATCAGGTTCAAGAGCGTTTTCCAGATGTTGACTTCGCAATGATGGATGACTGGGATCCAATGGCGATCAAGGCTTTGGATTACTTGCGTGAACTAACCGATGCTGCGCCTGTTCGTGAAGACCTCGATGGTTCTAAAATGCGTATTCCGGGCTTTTTGTTGCCCCTAGACTTTGAAGCACAAGAAATCAGCAGTTTTTTGTTGGTTCCCTATTTTGGCGCCTGTATTCATACTCCGCCGCCGCCAGCAAACCAGATCATTTTGGTGGAGTTGGATCAGCCCTTCAGGTTGCAGCAGATGTTTGAACCAGTTTGGGTTAATGGCTCTTTGTCAGCCCAAAGCTTTGAATCCGAATTGGCTATGGCTGGTTATCGTATGCAGGCCCATCTTGTGGAACTGTATGACGAGTTTGATTATTGAATTTTTCTGTGTTGGTTCAGTCCAATAAAGAAAAAAGTTGTCCCCTTTTTATACAGTTCGCTTGAGTTGTTCAGCTGTATCTGGTATAAAACGCGGCTCATTATATAGGGTGGTCCTTTCGCTGATCTTGTTTAGCTAACACTAATCAAGCAGGTTGCGGGGCCGCACAGGTTTGTGCAGTAGTGCACTGTAAGTGTTGGAGGCGAGTCACTCATGTCCAGAGTTTGTCAAGTTACGGGTAAAGGCCCGCTAACCGGGAACCATGTTTCCCACTCAAATATTAAAACTAAGCGTCGTTTTTTGCCTAACCTGCAAACTCATCGTTTTTGGGTTGAAAGCGAGAAGCGTTTTGTTAAATTGCGTTTGTCTGCTAAAGGCATGCGCATCGTTGATAAGAAGGGTATCGAAGCCGTTCTTAGCGATGTTCGTGCTAATGGCTTTAAGGTCTAAGGGGTAAAATATGCGCGATAAAATCAAATTGGTTTCTTCTGCTGGTACTGGTCACTTCTATACCACAGACAAAAACAAGCGTACGACTCCAGACAAACTGGAATTCAAAAAGTACGATCCTGTTGTACGTAAGCACGTTATGTACAAAGAAGCTAAGATCAAGTAATTGATTGAGCTGAATCAGAAAACCACCCTAGGGTGGTTTTTTTTTGTCTGCTGACATGAGCATGCGCATTAACCAGAAGCACAGGAAGCCGCTCTGATCTCTGTTAGAGTTGCGCAGACATGATCCTGATCAAACATTGTGTAAATGAATGTACCTTTACTGAAAACTGTGACCCCAGGCTGAGAATCAAAATACCAAGCCCTCCATGATCGCAGGTAACTGTAATTCAAAAGAGAACAATAAAATGTACAAACTATCCATACTGACTTCGGCGTTATTGGCAGGTAGTGCTGCCTTGGCTTATTCCGTCAACCCGCAACCTGACCCGCTAAATCCTGGTGGGTTCATCATGAGTGCGGATGAGATTAAAGCAGCAGAGGCGGCCAAAACTGCCGATCCAATGTATGCCATTTGGGCAGATGCCTTGAGGACAAGGCCTAATAGCGTAGTAGAGGCCATCACTGTTGGAAATCCTGATAATCCAGAAAACGTTCAGCGATTGGAGCGCGTATTTCCAGAGTCAGAGTGGGACTTTTTAACCCGCATGGCGCACGAAGCCTATACTTACCAAAGATTCTTGCAAGCCGTGGGTAAATTCCCAGCATTTTGTGGTGAATATACCGATGGACGTGATTCTGATGCCATTTGTAAACTTTCCGTAGTCACGGCTTTTGCCCACTTTGCCCAAGAGACAGGTGGCCATATAGCGATTGACAACAGTTGGGACAACCCTCATGGCCTTTATCCATGGCAGCAAGCTCTTGTGCACGTTCGTGAAATGAACTGGTCTGAGGGTCAGCCGGGTTATTCAATTGGCTGTGGCCAGAATGATTGGCAAAACAATCGCTGGCCTTGCTCTAGTGTGCCTAGTTATTTTGGTCGTGGTGCCAAGCAGCTAAGCTATCATTTTAATTATGGTGCTTTTTCTGAGGCCATGTTTGATGGTGATGCAACTGTGTTGCTGGAGGACCCTGCCTTGGTTGCTGATACCTGGCTAAATTTGGCATCAGCTATCTGGTTCTTCTTAACGCCTCAGGCGCCAAAGCCTGCAATGCTACATGTCCTTGATCGTACCTGGGTGCCGTCACAGGCTGAACTTGACGCCGGCATTGGTTATGGCTTTGGTACTACCATTAATATCATTAATGGCGGGATTGAGTGTGGCTATCAAAATAAAGATAAGGGCCAGCCTGTTAACCGTATCAGTTACTGGGAAGCACTTGCTGAGCATTATGATCTGCCCATAGCAGAAGATGAGAAAAACACCTGCTACCAGCAAACGCCCTATGGCTCATTAAATCTAGAGGGTGCTGAGGGTGTGCTGTACACCAATTGGGAAGCAGAATTCCAATACTTCGCTGATCGCCCAGGTGGTATGTCATTTGAATGTAAGTTGGTGGGCTATCAAACTGCTTATTCTGCGCTTGAGCCAGGGGGTTATGAGAAGTGTATCACTGATGTCTATGGTGCATTGCAAAATTGGCCAGAGATACGCATAGTGTCAGCAGATGAAATTGTAGTGCCTACCGCTGTACCATCTGACTCACCAACTCCTGGCATACCAAGCTGGACTGCAGCTGCAGTCTATAATAAGGGTGATCAAGTGAGTCATAAGGGTGCTATATATCAAGCCAATTGGTGGACGCAGGGAGATGAGCCTGGTGAGGATGATGCTTGGACTTTGGTTTCTGACTCTGGAGCCTCGCCAACTGTGACCCCTAGTGTGACACCCAGTGCTACTCCGAGTACAACCCCTAGTGCTACTCCGAGT
>SKIB01000123.1 GCA_007116635.1 Saccharospirillaceae bacterium | reverse complement strand
TGTGGCGCTGTTTGCAATGAACAGCGCAATGCACAACAGCATTCTGCCCACTCTAAGCTGCGATTAGCCTCAATTCAGTTATTCATAATGGCCATCTCAGCCTGTTTGTTACATTAGCAACTTTCAACGACCCTGTCTATTTGGACTATTTCTGCTACTCAAACTGGCGCATAAAGCGCCTGTCGATGCTGTTTTTCTGCTGCCATAGCCAGGCTTCTAGCCTTGGGCAGCGCCATGGCAGGGCCAGAGGCAGTTGGCCTTTGCTGCCGATGGCTTGCTGATTGCCAAGGGCCAGTAATGACAAAAAGTTTTGCTGTAGCCTCAGGGCGCGAAGCGGCCGTCCGGCCATGATGGCGCTGAGGTTGTGGGCTAGGGTAGGTGCTTGGCGCACGGCAAAGACCCCTGCCTTAGGGCGCGGCTGCGCAAGGCAGTCGGCCAGATCGCCAGCGGCAAAGACTCTTGGCTGGTTGAGGCTTTGCAGCTCTGGGGTCACGGCCATGAAGCCTTGAGGGCTTAGGGCTAGGTCGCTCTGAGCCAGCCAATGGGCAGGGCGAACCGGGGTGCAGAGCCACACACGGTCGGCTGGCAGCCTCACTTCTTGTGCTTGCTGTTGAGCAACGTTTTTATCCATACCTTCACCCATACCCGCGCCTTGCACGCCATCCGCAACGCCTGAGCTTTTACGGCCTATGGCTTGGCCCTGTTGCCAGCTCAGCCAACGGAAATCGGCTTGGCACTGCACGCCATAATCCTGCAACTGCTGCTGCACTCGGCTGACCAAGGCTCTGGGGTAGCCTGCCAGCAGCTGGCCCGAGTAGCCCAGCGTCAAACGGCAGTGGCTGCCAAGGTTGCGCAAACGGTGTGCCATGGCCAGCACCACCTCCACGGCCGCAGCGCCGCCCCCTACCACAAGCCAGTTGTGCTGCTGCGCTGTAAGCGCCTGCTGATAAGCCCTTAAAAAGCCATGCACCGGCTTAACGGCCACCACGGCTGCCTCACCGCCCAGCTCAGAGTTAGGCTGTGGCTGAGCGCCGGTGTTGAGGCTGAGGTAATCAAAGCTCAGTTGTCCTTGCCCAAGCTGCACTTGCCGCTGGCTGGCTTGCACGCCCTGCAAGCTGTCGACCATGAATTCTATGTCCAGACTGGCGCACAGCTTGGCCAGATCAATAAAACACTGCTCGGGTTGATAGTGCCCAGCCAGCAAGCCCGGCAGCATGCCAGAGTAGGGGGCAAAGGGGTGGTCGTTTACCAGCGCAATGCGGCCTTTGGGTCGGCCTTGGCGTCGCCACTGTGCCAGTACCAGAGCATGGCTGTGGCCGCCGCCGACCAGTAGCAGAGAATAATGACCAGAGTTTGGCATAAGGAATCCTGAAAGCAATTGTTTGCAGTATAGGTGTAAAGCAAAGTTGCAGGCCAGCGGCAAGGCCTTTGTTGATCTGAGTCAGGGGGCGGTGGCAGTCGTTAGTTTTCCCTTTTAAGCTGTGGCATTATTGCCTGCTGTTAACTAACCAAAGGCCGCTTAAGCGGGGAGCCCATGCTTAATAAACTCGACCAATACTTTCAGATCAGTGCTCATGGCAGTTCGGTACGCACCGAAGTCATTGCCGGTATCACTACCTTCTTGACCATGGCTTACATCATTTTCGTAAACCCAGACATGCTGGCCAAAACCGGCATGGATCAAGGCTCGGTCTTTGTTGCTACCTGTGTGGCGGCGGCCATCGGCTGTTTGATCATGGGCTTGTGGGCCAAATACCCCATCGCTCAGGCACCGGGCATGGGTCTAAATGCCTTCTTCACCTATACCGTGGTGTTGACCATGGGTCACGAATGGCAAACCGCTCTGGGTGCGGTGTTCTTGTCCGGTGTGATCTTTACCATTCTTAGCCTGATGCGCGTGCGTGAGTGGATCATCAACGCCATTCCTAACTCGGTGCGCTTTGGTATTGCCGCGGGTATTGGCTTCTTCTTGGCCATCATCGCGCTGCAAAACGCTGGCATTGTGGTGGATAACCCTGCCACTCTGGTGACCCGTGGCGACCTGTCGCAGCCGGGTGCCATTTATGCCCTGATCGGCTTTTTTGTCATTGCTGCCTTGGCCTACCTGAAGGTTACGGGCGCGGTGATGATTGGCGTGTTGGGCGTGACGGTCCTGTCCATGCTGCTGGGTCATCAGTCCTTTGGTGGTGTGGCTTCTATGCCGCCTTCGGTCTCTCCTACGCTGTTCCAATTGGACATCTTTGGCGCACTGGACGTTACCCTGATCAGTGTGATTTTCGCCTTCTTGTTTGTTGACCTGTTCGATACCTCTGGCACCCTGGTTGGTGTGGCCGAGCGTGGCAATCTGCTGGACAAAGACGGCAAGCTGCCGCGTATTAATCGCGCCATGATGGCCGACAGTGGTGCAACCATAGCCGGCTCGCTGCTGGGTACCTCGACCACCACCAGTTACATTGAAAGCACCTCCGGCATTGCCGCTGGTGGCCGCACCGGCCTGACCGCTGTGGTGGTTGGCCTGCTGTTCTTGCTGAGCCTATTCTTTGCACCTTTGGCCTTGTCGGTGCCTGCCTTTGCCACCGCTGGCGCCTTGCTTTATGTGGCGGTACTGATGACCGGCGCGCTGACCAAGGTGGATTGGCAAGACATCACCGAAGCGGCTCCGGTACTGATTGCGGCCTTGGCCATGCCCTTTACCTACTCCATTGCCGATGGTATTGCCTTGGCCTTTATTGCCTACGCAGCCATCAAAACCCTAAGTGGTAAGTGGCGCGAGGTCAGCCCAGCCTGCTATATTCTGGCAGCGCTCTTTGTGCTGAAGTTTTTGTTTCTTTAATGTTTTCTTGCTTAACCTCTAAGGTGTGACCTGTGCTCAACCCCTACAGTGACTACTTCAAAACCGTGATTCGCACCGTCGAGGATTGGCCCCAGCCTGGGGTCAATTTTCGCGACATCACGCCGCTGCTGCAAAACAAAGCAGCCTTTCGCAAGCTGATCGACAGCTTTGTGCATCGTTACCAAGAGCAGCCCATTGCTGCCGTGGCCGCCATTGATGCCCGTGGCTTCATTCTGGGTGCGCCTCTGGCCTATGAATTGGGTGCTAGCTTTGTGCCGGTACGCAAAAAGGGCAAGCTACCCTTTGACACCCTCTGTGAAAGCTATCAGCTGGAATATGGCCATGCCGAAGTGGAAATGCACACCGATGCCTTTGCACCTGGCGACAAGGTGCTGCTGCTAGACGACCTGATCGCCACTGGTGGCACCATGCTGGCCGCTGCGCGCTTGATACGCCGTTTGGGCGCTGAGGTGCTGGAGTGCGGTGCCATCATTGACCTGCCGGAGCTGGGTGGTTCGGACCGGCTCAAGCAAGCAGGGTTTGAGGTCTATGCGGCCTGCAGCTTTAACGAAGACGAATAGTCAAAGTTAACCATTTTTTAGGTCGCCTTGGCGGCCTTTTTTGTGCCACAATCGCGGGCAATTATCATTACTCTTGCCGTTTACCTGTGAAGGATGGAGGATCTGTGCGCCTAGTATTCATGCTTGGTCTGCTGCTGTTTAGCAATTTGTCGCTGGCCAATGAATGGCTGCAAAATTGGATGCGCCAAGAACCTGCGGCCAGTTTGCCGCGCAACAGTCAGCATGTGTTACTCATGCCCTTGGATGGCGGGCCGGGCGAGCAGCGTCACCGCGCCGACCAACTGCTGACCCCAGCTTCCTTGGAAAAGCTGCTCACCACCTGGATGGCCTTAGAACTGCTTGGCCCGTCCTTTCAGTGGACCACCAGAGTGATGGGGGAGGGCCAGCGTCAGGGCAATCGCTGGCAGGGCGACCTGTACCTCACCTTTAATGGTGATCTTGACCTGAGCGAAGAAGCCATTTGGAAAATGCTGCGTGACCTGCGAGCCCAGGGCATCAAAACCCTTGATGGCGACTGGGTACTGGATGGCCGGTTCTTTAACTGGCCAGCGCCCGAGGCGCTGCACTTTCCTGATTTGGGTAATAACCCGCACGCCCCCTATTTGATGCAGCCCTCACCCTACTTGATCAACTATGGCTTGCATCGGGTGCAACTGGCGCGTGACCCACAATTGGGCATGACCAGCTGGATCACGCCTCCGACCCTGGATTTAACCATCAATTGGACTCAGGCCAATACCTCCACTGCGGCCTGTAATCGCTTGCCAAGGCCAAGCTGGAGCACCAGCAGAGTCAGTCGCACGGCCCTTAGCCTGCAAGTGCAGAATACCCTGCCAGTGGGTTGCGAAGTCAGCATCTATGGCCATTGGCAAAGCCCAGCTGACTACAGCATGGCATTGGTGGCTTATTTGTGGGCTGAATTGGGCGGCGAGCTAACAGGTCAGGTGCGCTTGGCCCAAGAGCAAGACCCAGTGCCCGTGCGCCAGTTAACTGCCCACACCTCCGATACTCTGGCTGAGACCATTCGTCACATCAATAAGTGGAGTAACAATGTGGTTACTCGCCAGCTCTATCTTAATCTGGGGGCGCGCATCTGGCGTGATCTGGCTGAAGATGACCTTAGTGCCGCTCGCCTAGGCAGCCTTGAATGGCTGGCCGAGCGATTGGGCAATGTCGAAGGGCTGTACATCGACAATGGTTCTGGCTTGTCGCGCCAGTCCAGAATCAGCCCTGAGCAATTGGGTCAGGCCCTGCTGCAAATGCGTGACAGTCGCTACTTCCCAGAGCTAAAGGCCTCCATGCCGCTCATGGCACAAGAAGGCACAGTGCATAATCGCTGGCGCAACACCAGCGTGGCAGGCCAAGGGCGGTTGAAAACAGGCCGGTTGAATGGCATCAACGGCGTGGCTGGCTTCGTTGATGATCATACCGGTCGAGCTTGGTTGGCCGTGCTGCTGATCAGTGGCCAGCCCAGTGCGGACGGCTGGCGCTGGATGGAAAAACTGCTGCTGGACTTGCACCAGAATCCGCCAAGGGTGAAGCCCTAGTTCAGGCGGTGCAATTTGGTCATTAACTCCAAGCTTGCCAAGCCAGACGCAAGGCAATGGCGATCACAACCGTGATAAACACGGGGCGAATAAAGGGGCTGCCAAAACGAATGGCCGAATGCGCGCCTAGCCAGGCGCCCGCCATCAAGCACAGCCCCATGCCTAGACCCAGCAGAACGACCACATGGCCAAGCAGCAGAAACATCACCAAGGAGACGCCATTGCTGACGAAGTTCATGCTGCGCGCCACGCCAGAGGTCAGAATCAGGTTGATGCGGTACAGCGTAATGGTCGATAGGGTCCAGAAAGCACCCGTACCCGGCCCAGCTACGCCATCATAGAAGCCAAGCACCAGCCCTTGGCTACTTTGTTGCCAAGCCAAACGCCTCGTCACCTCAGGCAGTTGGCGGTTGTCGTCTGGAACCATACGGCCAAACAGGCTGTAAAGCGCCGCCAGCAACACCACCATGGGTAAATACTTGGCCAGTAGGTCCGGGCTTAATTGGTCAACCAGCAATGTACCCAGCAAGGCACCCAGACCAGTGAAAATCAGGCTTTTGCGCCAATAACGAGCATTGAACAATCCTTTGCGATAAAAGGTGAGGGCAGCCGTACAGGAACCAAAGGTGGCGGCCAGCTTATTGGTGCCCAGTGCCAGATGCGCAGGCAGACCAGCGGTAAGTAGCGCTGGAATGGTAAGCAGACCACCGCCACCGGCAATGGCATCAATATAGCCGGCCACAAAGGCCACTGCACACAGTAGCAGCAACACACTAGGGTCTATGGCAAGTTCAATGAACAAAGGGACTCCTTGGGTTAAGCCTGGTTACAAGGCAGTATGGCATTGATTAACAGTTATTAGGGTAAACCAAAATACGCGCTGCCTCACATCAAGCCTTGAACTGACTCGTATTGCCACCATTGTGGCGTAACGCTACAATGGCAGGATGCTCAGAAGAGGACTATACCATGGCAACTGCAAGCATACGCCTTGATCAAGAGCTGGTCGATAAAGCAGCCATAATGGCTAAAGCCCTCAATCGTACCACGCCTAAACAAATTGAACATTGGGCAAAAATTGGCGAAATGATGGAAGACAATCCCGATCTGCCTTATGAATTTGTGAGACAAGCCATCATTGCGCAAGCTGAAAAAGAAGCAGGCAAACTTGAGGCTTACAGTTTTGGCTAAGGTGACACGAGTTCTTCAGACCCCATCTTTTAAAAAAACAGTCAAAAAATTGCACCAAAATCAAAAAGTGGATCTCGATAATGCCGTCAAAGTATTGACCGAGAATCCGCTTCTAGGTGAACAAAAGAAAGGCGATTTATCCTTTCTTAGAGTCTATAAATTTAAGATGGTAAAACAGTTGACTCTGCTAGGTTACAGTTATCAAGATGGCGCCCTTACCCTTGAATTGATAGCTCTTGGTTCACACGAAAATCTTTATCCTGATATCAAGTAGTTTCGCTAGTCTTAATCAGTCATAACTCTTACAGCAAAAAATGGCGATATTTTCCGCATTTTTTACTTAGCGTCTGTACTCGCAAAGACGCGCAACCTGTTCTTGTGTTTCTTGTGAAAATTGGGCCAACTGCTCATCGGATAAAACACCATAATGCTTCAAGGCCGCTATTTTAAACACCGCATTACTGCGTTTGAGATCATTAAACATCTCAGTAATGGCATCATCTTCTTTGCTAATTAATTTCCATAGCTCCAAATAAGTCTCATGCTGCCGATCCTTTCGAGTAGATGATATTTTTTCAATGCGCTGGAATATTGATTCACATGCAGAATTAAGCAATTTTTCTTTAAGACCCCTAAGTCTTTTCCAATCTTTTTCAGGAATAGATGACATTTGAATTTTCTCCTGAATAACTTTTACCGACGACTGCACTGCTCTGTATCAGGGGCAAAGCCGTAATTAATAATTATGCGCCATACTCCAAATACCATTGCTTAAGTTAATGGCATTGGACTGTTCCATCATATATCCTTACGACTTTCAAACATCCGCCGTGCCTATTTATGTTACACAGCTTCAATTAAAGCTATGCAATATAAAATGGAAATTAATTGAGCCAACTTTAGTTGGAATATATCTGACCATACCATGTTCTTCAAAAAAGTTAATGTAACAATACATAACAGCTAGGAGCGAATTGCGGACATTGACGCCAAGCCCTGCGGCAAATCTGGAGCGCAGCGGAAAATTTGTCCGGCAGCAGAGCCTTGTTATGGCATTTCTTGACCATTAGCCCACAATTCATATTCACTGATATCAATGTCACTATTCCAAACTACAGCATATCCACCCTGCTCAACTTTTACCGCCTTAAATAATGCAGGGTTTTTCAATGGTGAAAACATTTCTTTATTCAGTAGCGGTGTCACATCATATTTTCTCAATCGATCATTATCAAACCACACAAGTAGCGTGTGATCATCGATTGCTGACACTGATTTAACTCTTGGGTATTGCATGCCTTACTCCAGCGGTGAAAGCTTGTGGAACTCTTGGCTATCCCACATCTTCTTCAACTCGCCCTTGTTAATTGTAGCCCACTCCATAACCAACTTCTTGGCCCGTTTAGGTAGATCACCTTCGATCATTTCAAGAGTATCGATGTTGAACAAACCAACATACTCACCGTATATGGCATGAAAATGCGGTGGCGGATGATCCCCGAAGAACAGTTTAATTACAATCCCATAAAATCTTGCTATTTCTGGCATTCTTGTGTCCTCATTCTACGATGAACCTTCTGTCGCCATAACATTTTATCAGTAGGCATGCGCGTTTTTCTGGCGAGACATTTGGCCAAAATCGGGCGCAAAGCCTTGAACTGCCTACCAATCTACCTTCTTTTCATGGAAAAACAACCGTGCTTGCTCAAATTTCTGGCACGCTATCTAGAGGCTTAGCCTGTCTATTTTTGGCTAAGTGCATGAATTGTAACGAGAGCTTTGACTTTTCGTGTCCTAATAGTTAGGCATGCGCGTTTTTCTGGTGCTGTTCTGGCCTGCTATTCGAGATCCTGCGACTGCGCGCAGGATGACGGCAGTTTACGCGCAGGATGAAGTGGTCTTGATCCTGCGACTACGCGCAGGATGACGGCAGGCTACGCGCAGGATGATTATGCCTTAGTAAAATCAATCGCGGGCCTGTAGGGCTTCGGCGTCAAAGCTGACTCCTTGCCAGCCGTGAGCCATAAACTGACGGATGTTTTGATGGTCTTGGCCGCTGGGGTTGCCAAGCACTTCGTCGCGGTAAAAGTGGCCAAAGAGTGCCAAAGTGAGTTCCGGGCTGAGTTGCTGCAGCTTGGCGAAGCTGAGCAGTTTGCATGAGCCTTGGTTTTGCCCTTGAGCGTTGTTCTGCTCACCCACACGGAAGGCCTGGGGGCTAAAATGGTAAAGCTCATCAATCAACGCAATGCTTTGCGCGAACTCGATGCTGTTTGGGTTTTGCTGCAGTTGAGTCAGAAAGGCCGTAAGCTTGGGCTGCATTTGTTCACCTGTATCATGGTTATTTGTCGAAAAAGTCGTAAGATAACGCCTTAGATTAAAGGTACGATTATGACACAAGCCAACAACCCCTTACATGGCATTACCCTACAAATGATGCTGGAAGAACTGGTCGAGCGCTACGGTTGGGCCACATTGGCCGAGCTGGTGCCCATCCGCTGCTTTGCCCATCAACCCTCCATCAAGTCTTGCCTGGTGTTCCTGCGCCGCACGCCCTGGGCGCGGGAGAAGGTCGAGCAACTCTATGTGCGCAGCCTGAAATCTCCCTTTAGACGCTGATGGCTCTGCTCTACCATAGCCTAGGGCATTACCTCAAACAGCGATTTGCTCAGCCGGTACGCAAATTAACCCTGAATCTGGGTTTCAGTTGCCCCAATCGCGATACTCAAGGCCGAGGCGGCTGCACCTTTTGCCATCTGGATTCCTTTGTGGATCCTAGCGCGCAGCAGCAGAGCCTGAGCCAGCAATTGGCGGCGCGTAAGGCAGAGATCAAACAGCAGGTCAGCTGCTATCTGGCTTACTTTCAGGCCTATTCCAACACCCAAGCAGAAATCAGCGCTCTTAAAACCCTGTACGATGCCGCCTTGGCCGATCCACAGGTGGTGGGCCTGTGCATTGGCACTCGGCCAGATCTGGTGCCCAATGAGGTTTTGGCATTGCTGGCCAGTTACCAGCAGCAGGGCAAGGAAGTCTGGTTGGAGTTGGGCTTGCAGTCGGCGCAGAACGCTACCTTAAAACGCATCAATCGCGGTCATGACTATGCCTGCTTTGCCGATGCCATGCGCCGCGCCCATGACCATGGTCTAAAGGTGTGCTGCCATCTGATACTGGGTTTGCCCGGTGAGCAGCCAGAGCATTGC
>SKIB01000004.1 GCA_007116635.1 Saccharospirillaceae bacterium | reverse complement strand
GCCTCATCCATCAGTAAAATGGGGGCATCGCGCAGCAAGGCCCGAGCAATGACCACTCGCTGGCGTTGCCCGCCTGACAGGTTTGAGCCTCGAGGGCCAACCGCGGTTTGCATGCCTTGGGGTAATAGCTGCGCAAAATCCGTCACCAGTGCCGTTTGCGCCGCTTGCTGCAATTGCTCAGGACTGACGTCAGCACGACCCAATGCAATGTTCTCGGCTATGCTCAGGTCAAACAAGGCCGATTCCTGACTCACCACCGCCATCTGATCCAGCCACCAACTGGCATCCAGCTCCGCAAGATCGATGCCGCCAATTAACACTCGGCCCGACTGTGGGGCATACAGATTGGTTAACAGATTGAAAACGGTGGATTTTCCAGAGCCAGAAGCGCCCACCAAGGCCGTCACCTGACCAGCTTTGGCTGTGAGGCTCAACTGCTGCAGAACCAACTGCTCATCATAGGCAAAATCCAACTGCTGTAACACAAGGTCTGCGGCTTTCGGATCAAGACGCTTAGTGCCAGTGTTAACCCTAGCAATGGGCTGGTCAAAAATCTGATACAGGCGCTCAATACTGGCCTTAGCCATAGCAACCGCACCACCCAAATTACTCAACCTGCGCAGCGGATCAAAAATGGCCAACATAGCGGCAAAAAAACTCATGAATTGGCCTAAAGATTTATCGCCGCCTTGGATCTGCAGACCACCCACAATGATGACCATGGCCAACCCTAGGCCCGCCACCAGATCAATCATGGCTGGCATGGCCGCCTTACCCTGCTCTGCCTTGGTTTGGCTGGCAATGAACTCAGTCATTTTACCGCTAAACTCGTCCTGCTCTTTGCCTGCCAGGGAGAACAGCTTAATGGACTTGATGCCGTGAAAAATTTCATCCAGTGCCGCCGTCAATTTGGCAGACTGTTGCCGGGCCTGACGACTTTTCTTAAGAATCAATCGCTGCATGGCAACCAGCGGCAGCATAATCAAGGGGACACCAAGAAAAGCCAGGAGCGTCCAGCGCCAATCCATGATCATGGCAACCAGCACCAGGGCCACAAAGCTCACACTGTCGCGCCCAAGACTAATCAGCAAATTACTGGCCATGGATTGTAGGGCCTGGGCATCACCCCGGACACGCTCGATCAGATGACCTGGGCTATTGACTGAAAAATAGTGCAAGTCCAAGCGCAATAAATGCCGCACGGCATCCTGTTGAATTTGGCCAACGATGGTCAGGCCAATGCGCATGACCATGACTCGTTGAATGTAGCCCGCCCCCGCCCTGAGCAGCATGATGCCAACCAAGGCTGTGGCCAACCAATAGAGGAGCCCTGATTCAGGTGCCAAAAACACCTCATCAAACAGTGGCTGCAACAAATACACCACCAATGCAATGCTGCCACCTTCGATGACCATAAAAAAAACGGCCAGCAACAGCCAGGGCCAGTGTGGCTTTACATACTGAACAACAAAACGCTGGATACTGGGCGCAGGCGAATTATTCACGACGCAGTACCACATCAACGAACCAAGAGATCAACCCTTTATGTTGAAATTTCTTTTGCAGCTCTTTTGGCTCATAACTATTTGCAAGCCAATCTTTAAATAGTATTCCTTTTTGCTCCTGCTGCTGGTAGCACTCCAAAAAATAATCAAGCCTGCCTGTCTTTGATGCTTTGAAGTGCAGAAATTTTAGTGACAACTGCCTTTTAGCTTCCCCGACCGACGAACTCTTCTGAACCATTAAATAAAGTGCCGAGGCCAAACCGGCCCTATCGGCCCCTGACTTACAATGAAAAAAAGCAGGCAACTCGATATCTTCATAGATTAAGAATAGGTGCTGCAAATCCGAAAAAGGCGGCATTTGCCTGGAATACAATTTTGCATCTTTCAGCAAGATGCCGTAGCGATCACAGGCCTTTTTTTCTAAATAATAAAAGCCGCACTCTGATGGACCTCTTAAATTGACAATTGTCTTGAACCCTTGTTTGGCCAACTTGGCAATCTGCCGAGGCGAAGGTTGATTTCCCCTGAACACTCCAGGAGCAATCTCATGAGGCCGATTATAAAAAGGCCGCATCCAGCCATGATCTTGCCAATAGAGCTCATAGTAGGCACAGAGCTGCTTACGCCAATCATTAGGGGTATTGGGCCAGGTGGCGCGCCAAGCTCGATATTGCTCACGTTGGCGCTGAACCCAAGAACGCAAACCCGACATCATGACTCCCTCAACACAGCCAAGTCAGCCAAGGCCAATAAGGCCTGTTTGGCAGCACTTTGCGGCACCTCAGCAATGGCAGCCTTGGCCCTGGCCACATAGTCCATGGCCAAGGATTTGGTTTGCGCCAGCGCACCGCTGCGCTGAACGGCTGCGATCAGCTCGGGCATTTTACTGATGTCGCGCTCGGTGATGGCCTGAGCCAGCAACTGCTGCTCGGATTCAGAGCCCAATTGGCGCAGTAAAATCATGGGCAGGGTCATCTTACCCTCGGCTAGGTCATCACCGACATTCTTACCCAGATTCGCGGCCTCGCCTTGGTAATCCAGTACATCGTCCATGATTTGAAAGGCTATACCCATGGCGATGCCATAGTCACGCCAGCGACCAAGCTGCTCAGCGGATTCGCCGGCCAGTGCGGCGGCACCCTGAATGGCGGCACTGAACAACTCAGCAGTTTTGGCCTGCACGATCTCGAGGTAGGTTTCTTGGCTTAAGTCCAGATCGCCAACGTACATCAGCTGCCAAACCTCGCCCTCGGCAATGCGGTTGGTGGCCTGAGCAAAAACATCCATAACCGGCATACTGCAAAGACCAACCATGATCTGGAATGCACGAGAATAAAGGAAGTCGCCCACTAGGATAGCTGGCGCATTACCCCAGCGCAGGTTAGCGGTCTGCCGTCCACGACGCTGCGCTGACTGATCAACCACATCGTCATGCAGCAGGGTCGCGGTATGTATGAACTCCACCACCACCGCCAAACGCTGAAATGGCAAGCCTTGCTGACCCAAAGCCTGAGCCGCCAGCAGCGCCATGATCGGCCGCATACGCTTACCACCACTGGCTATGATGTATTGTGCTACCTGCTCTACCAAGGGAATCTGAGTTCCCAACTGCTGGCGAATTTCGTTATCCAGAGCCTCAAGATCAGCCGAGACCGCTGACATGATCAGAGCTTGCGCCTGTTGTGCTTGCATTAGTTTGTCCGCGAAAAAACATGGCGGCTATGATAACCAAACTTGCCCACGCTGTATAATCAAACCCTGCAATTAAAAAACGCCCCTACTCACCAGCGCCATGGCTGATTGCAGCCCAAACAATGAACAGGACAAGCTCAGAGCAAAAAGTCGGCTCTGGCGGCAAACTTTTTCACCCCAAGCTCTGGATTCACTTGCGAGCCAAGGGCAACAAGGGTTAGAATACGCGCCCCTGTTCTCTGCCAAAGGGTGTCCGCAGCGTGGCCATGCCTCTTGAAGCAGGAATGAAGCAACAGGTTTTTATTAAAAGTAATAGGTGAACACTATGTACGCTGTGATTAAAACTGGTGGCAAGCAATACCGCGTTGCTAAAGACCAGACCATTAAGTTGGAAAAAATTGAAGCCGAAACCGGCGCAACCATTGAATTCGATTCCGTACTGTTGATCGCTGATGGCGAGCAGGTTCAAATCGGTCAACCTACGGTTGCTGGCGCCAAAGTAACAGCTGAAGTTGTTGCTCAAGGTCGTCACAAGAAAGTAACCATTATCAAATTCCGTCGCCGTAAGCACCACATGAAGCGTGCTGGCCACCGTCAATGGTTCACTGAAGTTAAAATTACTGGCATCTCTGCCTAAGTTGAGGAGTTAATTCCATGGCACACAAAAAAGGCGTAGGTAGTTCTAAGAACGGCCGTGATTCCGAAAGTAAACGCTTAGGCGTAAAGCGCTTTGGCGGTGAATCCGTGCTAGCTGGTAACATTCTTGTTCGTCAGCGCGGCACCAAGTTCAAAGCAGGTACCAATGTTGGCATCGGTCGTGACCACACTTTGTTCGCTCTGAAAGACGGCAAAGTTAAGTTCTTGACCAAAGGCGACAACCGCAAATACGTAACCATCGAAGCCGCTTAATCGCCTTCAGGTTGGTTGATAAGCCTTGGTGCCTCGCGCCAAGGCTTTTTTTATATAATGCCTCAGCACTTTTAGATTCCGTGCATGGCCATTTAGATTATCATTAAGCGACTGCCTAAACCCTGTTACGACAGCCTTTAGGCAGTGGCTTAGTCGAGGTGAATGATGAAATTTGTAGACGAAGCTCGCATCAGCGTCACCGCTGGCAAGGGTGGCGCTGGCTGCCTAAGTTTTTTGCGTGAAAAATATCGCCCAGATGGTGGCCCAGATGGTGGCGACGGCGGTCATGGTGGCAGCATCATTTTGCTGGCCGATGAAAATATCAACACCCTGATCGACTATCGTTACAAACGCCATTATCGCGCCGAAAACGGCCGTCCCGGCATGGGCAAGAACATGTCTGGCGGTAATGGCCCAGACTTAGAATTACGCGTTCCCGTGGGCACAGCAGTGTTTGACGCCGACACCGAAGAAAGCATTGGTGATCTGACCAGCCATGGGCAGAGACTAATAGTTGCCCAAGGTGGCAAGCGTGGCATTGGCAATGCCCGTTTCAAATCCAGCACTAACCGCGCTCCAAGGCAAACCACTCCAGGTGGCGAAGGCGAAGCCTTTAACCTAATTCTAGAGCTGCGAGTGTTGGCCGATGTTGGCTTGTTGGGCATGCCCAATGCTGGCAAATCAACCCTAATTCGGGCGGTCAGCGCCGCCAAGCCCAAGGTGGCTGATTACCCCTTCACCACCCTAACCCCTAATCTGGGCGTAGTGCGCGTGGACACCAATCGCAGCTTTGTGATGGCCGACATCCCCGGCCTAATCGAAGGTGCCGCCATGGGTGCTGGCCTTGGCATTCGCTTCTTGAAGCATTTGATTCGTACTCGAGTGCTGTTACATGTGGTAGACCTAGCCCCCTTAGATGAGAGCGACCCAGCCGAACAAGCTCTGGCCATTGCCAGCGAACTAGAACAGTTCAGCCCCACCCTGGCCGAGCGTGAACGCTGGCTGATACTCAACAAAACCGACCTCATCGAACCTGAACTGCTGGCTGAGCGCAAAGCCGCCATTATTGAGGCCCTAGAATGGGAAGGCCCAGTGTATGAGATCTGCGCCATCAATAAAACCGGCACTCAGCAACTGGCCTTTGACCTAATGCAATGGCTGGAAGATTGGAAAACCGCCATGGACAGTGACCCCGAGTTGGCCGCTGCCACGCGAGAGGAGTTCTTACAGGCAGAACAAGAAGGTCGCACTCGTATCGAGCAATTACGCCAACTGCGTCGCCAGCAGCGACTGGATCGCGAGGCAGGCCTTGATGATGACGACGATGACGATTATGAAGACGGCTTAGAATTTGAATATGTAAGGTAAGCTATGGCACAACAACGCTGGGTAATTAAGATTGGTAGCGCCCTGTTAACCAATGATGGTCAGGGTGTGGATCTCCCGCGCATCCAAGACTGGGTGGCACAGATGGCCAAATTGCAACAGAGCGGCATCGAGATCATTCTGGTGTCCAGCGGTGCCGTGGCGGCCGGTATTAAAGCACTGGGCTGGAGCAAACGCCCTACGGAAATGCCACTGCTGCAAGCCGCAGCAGCGGTAGGCCAGGCCAGCCTAGTGCAACAATACCAACAGTTTTTCAACCAACACCAGCTGCACAGCGCGCAAATTCTGCTCACCCATGACGATCTGTCCAACCGCACTCGTTACCTCAATGCAAGGGCCACGCTGCGCGCTCTAATTGAGCACAGCATTGTGCCCATCATCAACGAAAACGACACTGTGGTGACCGACGAAATTCGTTTTGGTGATAACGACACTCTGGGAGCCTTGGTGGCCAATCTAGTTGAAGCCGATGCCCTGATCATCCTTACCGATCAGGATGGCGTCTTCGATGCCGACCCGCGCGGTAACCCAAATGCCAAGCTGATTCATCGCACCAAGGCAACCGACCCCATGTTGCTACAGGTGGCAGGTGATGGTGGTGAACTCGGGCGTGGCGGCATGATCACCAAAATTCGCGCCGCCCTCTTAGCGGCACGCAGTGGTGCCGCCACCTGCATTGTCGGTGGTCGCATCGAGCAGGTGTTAACTCGCCTAGCCGCGCAAGAGCATCTGGGAACCTGGCTTGAGCCGGACACTGCCCCGGTTGCCGCTCGCAAGCAATGGCTGGCTGGGCATTTGCGCACCAAGGGTCAACTCTGCATTGATGCCGGTGCCGTAAGCGCCATCAAAGATCAGGGCAAAAGCTTGCTTGCGGTAGGCGTTAAGCAGGTTCAGGGTACTTTTGAGCGTGGCGAAGCCGTCAGCCTGATGGACCCGGAGGGCAAACTAATCGCCATTGGTTTAAGCAATTACAGCTCGCTGGAATGCCATAAAATTGCCGGCATCTCGACAGAAAAGTTTCAGCAAATCCTTGGCTATGTATTGGATAGTGAGCTAATGCACCGTGATAACCTAGTGATTCTGTAACCCAAACTCGATTAAAGGATGTTAAAGTGCGCCCATATACATTTCATACCAGACCCATGCGCACTCTAGGATTTTCTAGTTTAATTATTTGCACCACTGCTGCTTTTGGCGCCCAACTCAAAGCAGCGGACTTGGTGCCCTTAGAACATTTACCTCAAAGCGTACGTTTAGGTGTTTCCCCTAGCTGTCAGGGCGTCTGGGTTAATAGCTTCTCCGACAACCAACTTAGACAAGGGCAGCTACGCCTTGAAGCAGAAACTCTTGACTTTCTTCTTGATCGCAATGCAACGGCCAGCGGTCAGGTATTATTGGAATGGCCTAATTACCGCTTAACCGGCGAGTCGGTGAATCTCGATTTAGAAACCGAACGTTGGTCCAGTGAAGAAACCAGCCAACTCTACACTGCTGAATATTATTTAAATACTGGACAGTTCACCCATCAGCAACAGCAAACCCAGACCCAGCAGACTGAATTTGTTCATTTTGACAGCCAGTTTAGTGGTTTTGCACAGCAAGCCGAGCTTTTGCCCTCAGGGCAACTCAACCTAAAGGGGCTGAGCTTCAGCCGCTGCTTGCCAGAACAAAGAAGCTGGCATGTCCAAGCTCGAGAGCTAAAGGTCGATCCCGAACAGGGCACGGCCAATTTTAGCTCAGCCACGCTCTATATTCAGGGTGTGCCTGTGTTCTGGACGCCTTATTTAAGCGTACCCCTAGACGATAGGCGTAAAAGCGGCCTGCTGACCCCTAGCTTCAGTCTAGACAGCACAGGCATTACACGTTTTAACCAAGAGCTGTATCTTAATTTAGCAGCCAATTACGACGCCACTCTGGGCTATGGCTACTACGCCCAAGCTGGTCACCTGCTTGGTGGCGAAGCTCGCTATCTCAACCGATATGGCCGTGCCCAACTAGACCTGGATTGGCTTGCAAGAGCCATTAATCCAAGAACGCTCGACGATCAAAGCTACGCTCGCTGGTATGCACGAACTCAGGTCAGACAGAGTGTTCGGCCGTGGTCCATGGAATTGGACCTGGCCTCTACCAGTGATGAATTCTGGGCCTTGGATTTTGCTGGTGCCAGTCAGGTACAAAATCATCAGAACCAGTTTTTGCGTCTCGGCTGGGCTGATAACAACCGCAGCGCCAGCCTGATTTGGCAACAACAAGCCCTAGTCAAGCTTGAGCCCAGACTCAGCGATCGTCGTTATCGCCTCTGGCCAAGACTAACCCTGGGCCAGCAGCAGCAATGGGGGCAATTTAGAACCTGGCAACAGAGTCAGTTGACCCATTTCAGTTACGCCGAGGACGCAAGGCTTGAACCAGACATTGATATGGGCCAAAGTCTTGCAGCCTTACGCCATCATTTACAGCTTAACAATGAATGGCGCTGGCAGCCCAGCTATGGCTTATCCAGAGTGAGGCTGGATTTGGTTGCCAATCAATACCAGCTCTATCAGCAAGGATTAGACCCAGTGCACCCTAGCAACAATGCCTGGCTAGTACCCATCCTTTCGCTGGAACAACAATTGATTTTCGATCGCGACTGGCAAATTGCTGGTCAGTCCTGGCTGCACAGCCTGCAGCCTGCTATTCGCTTAAACTATGTGCCACTGATTGAGCAACAACTGGACAACCCAGTGTTTGACAGTCAGTACAGCTCAGCATTGGACCAAAACTACAACCAAGCATTAAGATTTTCTGGTGCTGACCGCTTTGGCGATACCCTTAGACTAAATCTTAGCCTGGGTAGTCAGTGGCAGCGCCGACCTGGCCCTTACGCTTTACGCACTCAACTGTCTCAAGGCCTATTGCTTCAACAACAACGACTAAAATTAAACAGTCTAGACGAGCCCAACAATGAACAGTACCCACAGCTACAAGACTTGCAATTGACTAACAACCTGCAGCTGGCGTCTGGCTGGCAGGTGCAAGCTCAACAACGCTGGCAACCTAGCATGCCAGAACAGCTATGGCCTACACCACACGAGCTTAGTAATCAAAGCTACAGCTTACGATGGCGAGGCAGCAACAGGGGGCTGTTCAATCTACAGTGGCAGCAAAATCTCACTACAGAAGAAGAATCCGCCCGCATTGATCTGGTATTACCTATTCAAAGGCGTTATGGTCTTTATGTCAGCAGTCAGTTTAACCAGCTACCCGAGCTGGACTGGCGCTTACGTCAAACACTGGTCGGCATTGAGTGGGACGACTGCTGCTGGCACAGTCGTATCATAGCCTTCCATCAACCTCTTTATGACGATGAGCCCGAAGTGGTAAAATCAAAAACTAACCTTGGCAACGGCCTACGTTTTGAATTTAATTTAAAAGGATTGGCTGGGCGCAATGATGGTATTGATACCCTGTTAACAACCATACCAGGCTATCGCGGCCCCTTGTTTCAAACTGAATAACGGCTCTGGGAGATTCGATGTCTATTGCAAAAAAATACTTGTTAACTAGCCTTTTTTTACTCAGCGGATTGCTAAGTGCCCAAAGCCTCGATCGAGTTTTGGCCATTGTCAATCAAGAAGTAGTACTGCAGAGTGAGTTAGAAAACAGATTAAACAATCTTAGGCAGCAACAGCTAGGCGGTAGCCTTCCGGCTGACATCAATGATCAGGTATTGGAGCAACTCATTACCGAGTCCCTGCAAATGCAGCGGGCGCAAGAACTGGGCATTCGTATTGAGCAGGCACAACTAGAAGAAGCCTTAACCAACCTGGCTCGTCGCAACAACATGAGCCTTAATCAGTTTGTTCAGGCACTGGGGAACGACTTTGTGCTAGTGCGTGAAGAAATTCGCCGCCAACTGACCATTCAGCGCTTGCATCAGCAAATCATCAGTCAGGAGGTGACTGTTGGCGAACGCGAAATTGACCAATACCTAAGCAGTCTGGCTGGCCAGGCTGCCCTTCCTAAGCGCTACTTGTTGTTTTACAGCCGTTTTACCAATGAACAGCAGGCTGAACAAGCCCGTGAGCAGATTCTGTCCGGAGCCAAGATTACTGACCTGGGTCTGGATGATGTGCGCGACCTTGGCTGGCGTGAGCCCGAACAGGTACCCAGCCTGTTTGCTGATTTGATCCCCGGCTCTGATGCCTTAGATGTTACCCCTGTAGTGGCACAGGGTGGTGCCTTTCATTTAATTCAGGTTATGGATGTCGAAGACTTACTGGCCAGCCAAAACCAAGAATACCAAGTACGGCACATCTTGTTACGTAGTGACATTAGGGCCAATGAGGAAGCTCGCGCCATAAGTTTGCAACTATACCGTCAGCTAGAGCAAGGAGCCGACTTCGCTGAAATAGCGGCAGAATACTCAGAAGACCGCAGTGCCGAGCAAGGTGGTTTACTACCCTGGGCCCAGCTGGCTGGCTGGGTACCTGAGTTCGCCGACCCCGTTCGTGTGCTTCGCCCTGGGCAGATAAGTCAGCCCTTTGAAACCCGTTTTGGCTGGCACATTGCCCTGGTACAAGACACCAGAGCCGCCAGCAATACTGACGAACTGCTACGAGATCAAGTACGGCAGATGTTAGGCGAGCAAAAATCACAGCAAGCATTGGAGCAGTGGTTAATGGAACTGCGTGCCAATGCCTTTATCGATGTGAAATAGATGAGCCTTGTCGTCATCACCAGCGGTGAACCCGCTGGCATCGGCCCTGATTTGGTGATCTTGGCAGCCCAGCAGCCTCGGCCTGCCCAGTTGGTGCTGGCTGATAGTCAGATGCTGCTTGAGCGTGCTCAACAGCTCAAGATTCCAATCCGGCTGATCCCTTATCAAGCAGGCAATCACCCTAGCCAGTTGGCTGCCAATGAACTATTGGTGGAACACCATGCCTGCCAACAGCAGGTTCAATCAGGCCAATTAGATGTCAGTAATGCTGGCTATGTACTGGCCCTGCTGGACCGCGCCATTGACGGCTGCTTGAGTGGCGAATTCAGCGCCATGATGACCTGCCCTGTACACAAGGGCATCATCAATCAGGCTGGTATTGCCTTTAGTGGTCACACCGAATACCTTGAAGCCAAAACAGAGGCCGATCAGGTGGTGATGCTGCTGGCCACTGAAGGTCTTAAGGTAGCCTTGGCCACCACCCATTTACCCCTACGCCAGGTCAGTGATGCCATCACCGCGCCGCTATTGAACCGCATTTTACGCCAGCTCGACCAAGGCCTTAAGCAAGATTTCGCCTGTTCGCGGCCTCGTATTTTGGTCGCAGGATTGAACCCGCACGCCGGTGAAGCAGGCCACCTTGGCCGGGAAGAAATCGAGGTGATAGAGCCCTGCTTGGCCGAATTACGGGCTCAGGGTTTGGATCTGATTGGCCCCTTACCGGCCGATACCCTGTTTACCCCCAAATACCTGGATCAGGCCGATGCCGTGCTGGCCATGTACCATGATCAGGGCTTACCAGTACTTAAATACAAGGGCTTTGGCGCTGCCGCCAACATTAGCCTCGGCCTGCCCATCGTTCGCACCTCGGTCGATCACGGCACTGCCCTGGACTTAGCCGGCAGTGGCCAGATCGACCTTGGCAGTTATCAGGTAGCCATACAAATGGCTCAAGACATCGCTCAGCATAGGAATTCTCATGCAGCATCAGGCGCGTAAGCGTTTTGGCCAAAACTTCCTCCATGATCAAGGCATCATCGAGCGAATTCACCAAGCCATTGCCGCTAAACCCGGTGACAACCTAGTGGAAATCGGCCCTGGTCAGGGCGCCATCACTCATGGTTTGTTGGAGCGCTGTGGACAGCTTCAGGTCGTGGAACTGGATCGTGATCTGATCCCAATTTTACGCACCAAATTCTTTGATTACCCTGGCCTTAGCATCCATCAGGGCGATGCATTGGATTATGACTTTGGTCAGTTAGCAGCTCTTGGCCCGCTGCGCATCGTGGGCAACCTGCCGTACAACATTTCCAGCCCGCTGATCTTTCACCTGATCAGCTTTAGCCAGCAAGTGAAAGACATGCATTTTATGCTGCAAAAGGAAGTGGTGGAGCGCATCTGCGCTGCCCCTGGCAATGGCGACTATGGTCGCTTAAGCATTATGGTGCAGTACCATTGCAAAGCAGAGCACCTATTCAATGTCAAACCGGGTTGCTTTCACCCTGCCCCTAAGGTGGATTCGGCCATCATTCGCCTAACGCCCAGAGCACCTGAACTGCAAGCGCAAGACCTTGGCTTGTTTGCGCAGCTGGTGAAACAGGCCTTCAGCACCAGACGCAAAACCATTCGCAACAACCTTAAGTCCATGCTCAGCGCTGAGCAACTAGAAGCCCAAGGCATCGACCCTGGCCTGCGACCAGAAACCCTCAGTGTGCAAGACTATGTGCGCCTGAGCAACGCCTTTGTGGCGGCCAGCAATTCATGAACTATGCGGTTGGTGACCTGCAAGGCTGCCTGGCACCCTTGCAACACTTACTGGCCGAAGTGGCCTTTAATCCCAGTCAGGATCAATTATGGCTGGTGGGCGATCTGGTCAATCGTGGGCCGGATTCACTGGGTTGCCTGGAGCTGGTGATTGGCTTGGGTAACGCCGCCAGGCTTTGCCTAGGCAATCACGATCTGCATCTTTTGGCTTTATTAGAAGGCACGGCCAAGCCCAAAAGCAAAGACACCCTGACTGAGATCCTGGATCACCCCAAGGCCTATCAGTTTCGCCAATGGCTGGCCGATCAGCCCTTGGTGCAACAAAACCAACAATTCTTTGTCAGCCATGCTGGCTTGCCTCCCTGCTGGAGCCTTGAGCAAGCCAGTTCGCTGGCGGCCGAAGTCAGCCAGGTACTCAAACTGCCCAGCCTAAGGCGTGAATTCTTAGCCCAGATGTATGGCAATGAGCCCAACCCTTGGCACAACCAGCTCCAGGGCATGGCTAGGCTGAGGTGTATCACCAACTATTTCACCCGGATGCGTTACTGTGGGCCAGATGGCTTGCTGGATTTCAGCCAGAAAGAAAGTTTTGATCAGCCACCAGCGGGCATGAAGCCCTGGTTTGATTGGTGGCCCAGCAACAGCCTCAGTAAAACTCTGATTTTTGGCCACTGGGCGGCACTGCAAGGCCAGACCCAGCGCACCGACATCATTGGCCTCGACACCGGCTGTGTCTGGGGTGGTGACCTAACCTTGATGTGCCTAGAGAGTGGCGAACGATTGGGCTGCCGCCTGGATGGCAGCATGTCGCAATTCTAGCCTGTCTAGCAGGTTAACTGACAGAGTTCTTCGGCCTGTGACAACAGGGGTTTTAACAGCTCGGCTTGCTCCTGCCAGTCTTGTTCGGGCAATACTCGCACCATGGCAGGAATCTGTCTTTCTAGGGCTTGTTGATGGTACTGTTGATAGCGACCCTTTTCCGTACCAAAATACAGTAGATTGGCACAGACCAATAGATCGGCATAGTCCGGTTGAATGGCTCCAGAACGCAAGATCAGCTCGTGCTGACGGACGGCCTGTACCACTGGTTCTGGCAGCTGCCAATCGCGCAGCATCATGGCACCCAATGCCGGATGCAACACCAACTCAAGCTGCAAACGCAAAGGCTCGGTGAGCTCAGGGCGTTGGCGCAAATAATCACGCAACGGCAGCTTGCCAATGTCATGCAACAAGCCAATCAAGGCAGCCAGCTCAGGGTCTAGATGTGGGTGCCTTGACGCCAGCTCACGACAATAACTGCTGATGCAATAGCCCAAAGCGATGAAATCACGCAAGCGTTGTGGATTGGATTGAGGCTTCATGGCTTGTAAAATAGCCAATTGAGTAACCAAAAAGCGAACCTGCTGCACACCTAGGGCACAGACGGCCTGATGAATACTCTCCAGTGTTTTGGCACGACGCAGCAGTGAACTATTGGCGACCTTTAACAAGCGTGCGGCGATGGCCGCGTCCTGTGCCACCACTTTAGCCAGGCGAGCCAGATCGCAATTAGGATCAGCCGCCAGGTCGCGCACCCGCAAGGCCACCTCGGGCAAAGAAGGCAACTGCAAGCGATTATCGGCCAGATCGCGTTTCAGCTCTGTAAGATAAAATTGGGCAAGGTCTTTCATTAGGCTGCTAGCTGACTTTTGCTTTAAGTCTAGCTCAAACCGCAAGGCATGGTGGCATAATTCACAGCCGTCGATGTTGCCAGCTCGGGATTTGCTCTCGAACCTCCTCCAACACCAATGCTTGCAACTGTGCCAAGACCAGCTGTGGCTGCTCATCGGCCATAGCCAGTACTCGACCCCAGGGATCCAACACCACTGAATGCCCCCAGGTACGCCGCTGCTGGTCATGCCAACCGGTTTGATTGGCAGCAATGACAAAGCAGCCATTCTCAATGGCCCGTGCCTGCAACAGGGCTAACCAGTGTGCCTCGCCCGTGCGATAAGTAAAGGCTGATGGGTAACAGAGTACTTGAGCGCCCAGAGCACGATAGGCTCGAGCCAGCTCTGGGAACCTTAGGTCATAGCAAACCGCAGGTGCAAAGCACCAGTCATTAATGCTCCAAGACTGCAAGCCCTGATCAAGCTGGCCAGGATGGTAGCTGTCCGACTCTTGGTAGCGTCCTAAGCGATCGCCCACCAGAGCGTCAAACAGGTGTATCTTATCATAGCGCCCCACCAGCTGCCCTTGAGGATCGACCAGCAAACTGCTGGCATAGGGGCGATGATCCCTGCTGTCGGCCATGGGCAGGGTACCAGCATGAACATAGAGCTGAAGTTCTTTTGCTATGCGCTGAACCAGAGCCAAGGCCTCTGGCACTCTGACCAATTGTTCGGCAACTGGCAAGCCCATGGCTAGCCAGCTTTCTGGTAACTGCAGGTAGTCAGCTCCTTGGGTTTTGGCCTGCCTAATGATGGACTCCACCGCAGCCAGGTTGGCATCCATATCAGGGCTGGCACAGAGCTGGGCAAGGGCTATGTTTAGTGTTGCTGGCATGAGGCTTTAGGTTAGAACGATGTCATACTGTTCACTGATGTAAAGATTATCCACCTGAAACTTAATGCTTTTTTGCAAGAAGCTTTCTAGATCGGCCAGCGCAGCGGAATCCTCGTCCAGCAGTCGGTCAACCACCGATTGCGCCACGGTAACCAAAAAGCCTTGGCAATCGTAGGCACGAGACAGGCGAATAATCTCGCGGAAAATCTCATAGCAGGCGGTTTGTGCGGTCTTCAACCGACCACGGCCCTGACAAGCAGAGCAGGGCTCAGTCAGCATTTGCCCAAGGCTCTCGCGGGTTCGCTTGCGGGTCATTTCCACCAAACCCAGCTCAGACACCCCTGTCACCTTGGTTTTGGCGTAGTCGCGTTCAAGCATTTTTTCCAGCATGCGAATTACTTGCCGCTGATGCTCCAAGTCCACCATGTCAATGAAGTCAATGATGATGATGCCGCCCAGATTACGCAGACGCAATTGCCGAGCCAAGGCAGTTACCGCCTCCAGATTGGTTTTGAAAATGGTCTCTTCGAGATTGCGATGACCGACAAAGGCACCAGTGTTAACATCCACCGTGGTCATGGCTTCGGTTTGCTCAATGATCAAATAACCCCCGGATTTGAGATCGACTCGTTTTTGCAGCGCTTTTTGGATTTCGTCTTCAACAGCAAATAACTCAAAGATGGGGCGTTCGCCTGGGTAATATTCCAGCAAGTGCTCCACCTCAGGGGTGTACTTGCGTACAAACTCCAGGGTTTTATCAAAGGTTTCTTTGGAGTCAATACGAATGCGCTCGACATCAGCACGGATCAGATCACGCGTGGCTCTGGTGTAAAGTGGCAAATCGTCATAGACCAAGGCTGGGGCCTTGAAGCTAGTCATCTTTTCTTGCAAAGCGCGCCACAGGCGTTTGAGATAATTCATATCAGCTCGAAGCTCGGTTTCGCTGCAGTTCTCGGCAGCGGTGCGCACTATGTAACCATGACCGCTAATGTCGAGTTCAACCTTGATGGCGTTGACCATTGCTTTGAGCCGATCACGCTCAGCCTCTAGTTCGATACGCTGTGACACCCCCAAGTGCTCGTTCTTGGGCATGAACACCAGGTAGCGTGAAGGAATGGCCAAATGAGTAGTCAAACGAGCACCCTTAGTACTAATGGGCTCTTTAACTACCTGAACCAACAGCTGCTTGCCCTCATGCACCAACTGCTGAATACTGGGTAGGTTTTTATCTGCATCACGGCTGGGACTTAAATCAGACGCATGAATGAAGGCGGCACGCTCTAAACCAATGTCAACAAAGGCAGCCTGCATACCTGGCAATACACGCACCACCTTGCCGAGATAAATATTACCCACCAAGCCACGATTCTGTGTGCGCTCTAGATAGACATCCTGTACCACGCCGTTTTCAACGGCCGCCACCCGAGTTTCCATGGGTGTGACATTTATTAATAGTTCACAACTCATAATGCCTCCTGCCAAATGTCAAAGCCTTGTTCTATTAGCATCTGTCTTAGCTCACTCAGAGGCAGACCAACCACTGCACTGTAGCTGCCTTCTAGGCGTTGTACCAGAGCGGCGCCCTTGCCCTGGATCCCATAACTACCAGCCTTATCTAAAGGCTCTTTCGAGGCCACATAGGAATTAATTAATTGCTCGCAAAGCTCAGCAAATAAAACCCTTGAGCTAACGATCTTGGACCTAAGCTCATGACCATCAAAGAGCGCAATGGCGGTGTGAATCTCATGCCACTTGCCAGAAAGGGATTGCAACATCTGCTTGGCCTGAACTGCATTCTCAGGTTTACCCAAAATTTGACCCTCAAACCAGCCGCAAGTATCACTGCCTAACACCAAGGATGCGGGCGTGCTCTGAGTCAATGACCAATGATAGCCCGCAATGGCTTTGCTTTGCGCCATGCGCAACACATAGTCCTTTACTTCTTCATTAACAAGAGGGGTTTCATCCACTTCTGGTGCATAGCAGCTAAAATCGCTGGTTAGCTGAGCTAATAATTGCGCTCGTCTTGGTGACGCCGATGCCAGTAATAATTTATTGATTTTCAACCCCTACTCCTCGCGCAAACTGACCAAGTGTCAAGCTTAGCATTGGCCACAGCACAGCCGCTATCAAGGCTGGCAGTAAATAATTCAGCCCTAGCTGCGCCCAGTTGCCCACACCTGCCAACCAATAATTCAAACTTTGGTAGATGCCGACAATGATGAAAATAAACACTGACTGCTGAGCTGGCTTCCACATGCGAATCCGCTGCGCAGAACTTAGGCTAAACCAAGCAACCACCGACAAAGTAAAGGCATGCTGACCTAGCTGAGCACCGTACAACACATCTAAAAACAGACCTAACAAGAAAGCAGTGGCCACACCCATGACTCTGGGCTGATAAATAATCCAAAACAGCAGCAACAGCAGGGTAATTTCAGGCTTGAAGCGCAAGAAACTGGCAGGATAAGGCAACATATCGGCTGCTAAGGCTAAAAAAAGCGTGATCCAAATGAACCAAGTGCCACGGCTATAGTCTTTGGCCACCTAGACCTCCTGTATAGTCGGTGAGCAATATCAGTAAATGCCTGCTTCGGTCAAGGGCTGCCTCTGGGGTGGCAATGATGCGGGCGAAGTCTTCTCCGTCGGGGTGATCCACCGCTACCACTCGCGCCACGGGATAGCCCTCAGGGAAGCGGCCACCCAAACCTGAGGTCACCACCAGATCACCCACCTCAACATCGGCAGTATTGGGTACAAACACTAGATTGATCTGCCCCAGATTACCACTGCCAATAGCAATGGCACGCACACCGTTGCGGTTGATTTGCACTGGCAGGGCCGCATTGACATCGGCAATCAGCATGATGCGACTGGTGTAGGCTTCGACACTGACCACCTGACCAAAGACCCCCTGAGCATCAATCACCGGCTGGCCAATACGCACACCGTCTTCCGCTCCCTTATTAATGATCATCTTATGGGTGAAAGGATCAGGATCCAGGGCTAAAATTTCCGCGGCCAGTACTCGCTCGTCAATCAACTGGCTGGCTCCGAGCAGATCGCGCATGCGTTGATTTTCCGCCTGCAGGCTGGCCAGCTTTTGATTCTGACGCTCAAGAATCAGAATCTGAGTACGCATGGCCTCATTTTCTGATAACAGCTCGGCCTTATCGGCAAACAAATTATTGAGATTACGACTGAGATAAATGGGCGAATTCGCCAAACTACGAACTGGCGTTAACACATAGGCCAGGGTTCGGCGTACGGTCTCCATTTGCTGCGGCAAATAGTGATCCAGGGTCATCAAGCTAATAGCTAAAATGGCCGCCACCAAAAGGTGCCAGCCATGATGTTGCTGTGAAGAAAACAGGGGTTTGATAGGGCTACCTCAATCAGTTGTGATTAAAGGCTTTCTTATCCATCATTTCCAAATAACGACCACCACCACGAGCCACGCAGGTTAATGGGTCGTCAGCCACCAACACCGGCAAGCCCGTTTCTTCGCTTAGCAGCTTATCGATATCGCGCAGCAAAGCACCGCCACCTGTTAGGATCATGCCGCGCTCAGCGATGTCTGCAGAAAGCTCTGGCGGCGTTTTCTCCAGTGCACTTTTAACAGCTTGGACGATGGAGGCCAGATTTTCTTGCAGAGCTTCCAGCACCTCGTTAGAGGTCAGGGTAAAGCTGCGCGGAATGCCTTCGGCTAGGTTACGGCCTCGAACATCGATTTCGCGAATTTCAGCCGATGGATAAGCACAACCAATTTCAATTTTCACGCGCTCGGCCGTGGCCTCACCGATCAGTGAGCCGTAATGGCGACGCACATAGTTAACAATGGCTTCATCAAAACGGTCTCCGCCGACACGCACCGATTCAGAATAAACAATGCCGCTTAAAGAAATCACCGCGATTTCCGTGGTGCCACCACCAATATCCACCACCATACTGCCCTGTGCTTCATCTACCGGCAAGCCAGCACCAATGGCCGCGGCCATGGGCTCTTCGAGCAAGAACACCTGCTGAGCACCCGCACCTTCGGCTGACTCTTTAATAGCACGACGCTCGACCTCGGTCGCTTGGCAAGGGACACAGACCAGTACTCTCGGCGAGGGTGGAAACCAGGCTTTCTCATGCACCCGATTGATGAAGTGCTGCAGCATTTTGGCTGTGACCTGGAAGTCAGCGATAACACCATCTTTAAGAGGGCGAATGGCCTGCATGTCGCCAGGGGTTCGGCCCAGCATGCGCTTTGCTTCCATACCAACAGCGGCAACCGACTTTTGGCTGCCATTGATGCGTACGGCAACCACAGACGGCTCATTTAAGACGATATCACGATCACGAACATAAATAAGGGTATTGGCTGTTCCCAGGTCGATGGAAAGATCACTGGAGAACAGTCCGCGTAATTTTTTGAACATGGGTAGGTTCCAAAAGCGAACAACTAGACAATTTATTGCAGCACTCTAGCAGTGCAAGGGATTTAGGGCAAGGTTCAAATGTGCTACCTTAGCGATTAATACTGAATCTAATGGCTGTCGATCGGCAGCCTACTTCTGAACTGTTAACATTTAATGCCTGGGGTTAATTCTTGTGGTGACTCCCCAGGCCTGTGAGGAGAGCCTATGAGTCTTGCCCCTGAACAGGTTAAGCACATTGCCATGTTGGCCCGCATTGGTGCCGACGAGCAAGAGTTGCAAGCCTACAGTCAATCCCTGTCCAGCATCCTGGATTTGGTCGACCAATTACAAGCAGTCGACACCAACGGCATCGAACCACTGGCCAACCCCTTGGACGCCACCCAGCGCTTGCGCGCCGATCAGGTCAGTGAGCCTAACCAGCGCGAACAACTGCAAAGCGTTGCCCCCGCCACGGCCAAAGGCCTGTTTTTAGTCCCCAAGGTCATTGAATAAGAGGCTTGCATGCTCAATAAAACCCTTACCGAACAAAGCCAAGCCCTTGCCAAGGGTGAGGTAAGCAGCCTTGAACTGACTCAGGCTTACATCCAGCGCATTAACCAGCTAGAGCCTCAGGTAAATGCCTTTATTAGTCAAACGCCGGAACAGGCCTTGGCCCAAGCCAAAGCTGCTGACGAGCGCCGCGCCAAGGGCGACGCTCATGCGCTGACCGGCATCCCACTGGCCCACAAAGACATCTTCTGCACTCAGGGCGTGCGCACCAGTTGCGGCTCGAAGATGCTCGACAACTTCATCGCCCCCTATAACGCCACGGTGATTGAACGCTTTAACGCCGTCGGCGCCGTTAGCCTTGGCAAAACCAACCTCGACGAATTCGCCATGGGCAGCTCAACCGAGAGCAGCTTTTACGGCCCAACACGCAACCCCTGGCAGCTCGACCGAGTGCCTGGCGGCTCGTCCGGTGGTGCTGCTGCCGCCATTGCTGCCAACTTTGCCGCCGGCGCCACCGGCACCGACACTGGCGGCTCGATTCGCCAACCCGCCGCCTTTTGTGGCATTTCAGGCATCAAGCCCACCTATGGCCGAGTGTCGCGCTGGGGCATGATTGCCTACGGCTCATCGCTTGACCAAGGCGGGCCAATGGCCAAGAGTTGCAGCGATTTGGCGCTGATGCTGGAAGTCATGGCCAGTTTTGACGCCAAGGATTCCACCAGTGTTGACCAGCCAGTACCAGCTTACAGCCAAGGCCTGACGCAGAGCATCAAGGGCCTGCGCATTGGCTTGCCCAAAGAATACTTTGGTGAAGGCTTGGATCCACGCATTGCCGACCAAGTGCAAGCAGCGGTCAAAACGCTTGAGACTCAGGGGGCAATCATTAAAGAAATCAGCCTGCCGCTAACCCACCTAGCCATTCCGGCTTATTACATCATTGCCCCAGCCGAGGCCAGCACCAACCTGTCACGCTACGACGGGGTTAAGTTTGGCCATCGCTGCGACAACCCCAAAGACCTGCAAGACCTGTATTTGCGTACTCGCCAACAAGGCTTTGGCACTGAGGTCAAGCGCCGCATCCTGATTGGCACCTATGCCCTGTCGGCTGGCTATTACGACGCCTATTACCGCAAAGCGCAGCAATTACGCCGCATGATCAAAAACGACTTCGCCGCTGCTTTGCAAGAAGTGGATGTGATCGCCGGCCCTGCCACGCCCAACCTGCCTTGGACACTGGGCGCTAAGAGCCAAGACCCGGTGGCCATGTACCTAGAAGACCTGTACACCATTGCCGTTAACCTAGCCGGCTTGCCAGGCATGTCAGTGCCATGCGGCTTTGTCGACGGCCTTCCCGTTGGCCTGCAACTGATTGGCAACTACTTCCAAGAACAGCAACTGCTGACTCTGGGCCATCAGTACCAGCTTCAGAGCGATTGGCACCTGCAACAACCCGAACTCAGCACCTCAGGAGGCAACTAAGATGCAGTGGGAAATCGTCATCGGCCTAGAAGTGCATGTGCAGCTGGCCACCCAAACCAAAATTTTCAGTGGCGCCAGCACCGCCTTTGGTGCCGAGCCCAACACTCAGGCCTGTGCCATCGACCTTGGCTTGCCTGGCACCCTGCCGGTATTTAACAGCGAGGCCCTGCGCAAAGCGGTGCAGTTTGGCCTGGCCATTGAGGCCGAGATCGGCAAGCGCAGTGTGTTTGATCGCAAGAACTACTTCTACCCTGACCTACCCAAGGGCTATCAGGTGACCCAGATGGACTTCCCCATCGTCGGCCAGGGCCAGTTGGAAATCACCCTTGAGGACGGCAGCAGTAAGGTGATTGGCGTGACTCGCGCCCACCTTGAAGAAGACGCGGGCAAATCCTTGCACGAAGATTTCGAAGGCATGAGCGGCATCGACCTCAACCGTGCCGGCACACCCTTGCTGGAAATCGTTTCCGAGCCGGACATCCGCAACGCCAAGGAAGCCGTGGCCTATTTGAAAAAGATCCACGCCATCATCACCTACCTTGGCATTTCCGATGGCAACATGGCCGAAGGGTCGATGCGTTGCGACGTTAACATCTCGGTCAGACCCAAGGGTCAGGCCGAATTTGGCACTCGCTGCGAGATCAAAAACGTCAACAGCTTTAAGTTTGTCGAAAAGGCCATTCATTGCGAAGTGCAGCGCCAGATCGACATCATTGAAGACGGCGGCAAGATCGTGCAAGAAACTCGTTTGTACGACCCTGACAAAGACGAAACCCGCAGCATGCGCTCCAAAGAAGTGGCCAACGATTATCGCTATTTCCCTGAGCCAGATCTGCTGCCAGTGGAAATCGACGATGCCTATGTGCAGGCCATTCGCGAGCAACTACCAGAACTGCCAGACGCCAAGATCGAGCGCTTCATCAGCCAATATCAGCTAAGCAAATACGACGCCACCCAACTGGCGGCCAGCCGTTTGTTGGCCGACTATTTTGAGCAGGTGGTCTCGGCCTGTGGTCAAGCCAAGCTGGCGGCCAACTGGGTGCTGGTTGAGCTATTAGGCCAACTGAATCGCAGCAGCACCGAATTGAGCGACAACCCCATCAGTGCCGAGCAACTGGGCCAGTTGATTCAGCGCATTCAAGACGGCACCATCTCTGGCCGCCAAGCTAAGCAGGTATTTGAAGCCATGTACCAAGGCGAAGGCAGCCCAGATGCCATCATCGAAGCTAAGGGCTTGAAGCAGGTGAGCGACACCGGCGCGCTGGAAGCCATGATTGACGAGATCATGAGCAAAAATCCAGCCCAGGTCGCCGATTACCGAGGCGGCAAAGACAAACTGTTTGGCTTCTTTGTTGGCCAGGTAATGAAGGCCTCCAAGGGCCAAGCCAACCCCGCAGTGGTTAACGACCTGCTCAAAGCCAAGTTGCAAGGCTGAGCATCAGTCTTTTGGCTTAACTCGGCAGCAGAGGGTTGAATGCTGAGACAAAATCCGACACCAATTGACTGTGGTCGGATTTTTTTTATTTGGCTTAGCGCTAGCTGCTTGAACATGACAAAACTCGCCATCAAAAATCTCCTCGGTCAGCCTAGGTTAACCATTAGTTAGTCTATAATGGTTAACACACCCTCAATGAGATACTGATTATGAAAAAACTGGCTCTCACAGTGGCGGGCAAATAGGCTTGCCACAAGACGACTTTAAAGAACAGACTAACGACTGGCTACCTGGCATTGTTCTTAATGGTGGTTATTTGTTTCCTGGCACCCCTTTATGCCTTGGCGCAGCATCATTGGCGGTGAGAGCAGCTATCTAACCAAGGATTCAGTCATACGAACTGAAGATAGCGTAGAGTATGATTTGAAAACCAGCATCACCAATCAGCAGCAAATTCAGTTTGGCGTGCACATGAGCTTCTAACAAGCTGATCATTTATTAGACAAAAACATCAGAGGCGACTATTATTTAATGGTCGTCTTTTTGTTGTTTTAACCCCAGTGCCAAGGGCCAACACCAAACCACTGGCTCCAACTGGCCGCACCGAGGTGACCCCATGCAAATTAATAGCCCAAGTCTCATCAGCCCTGGTCCTAGCCAAGCCAACCAGAAAAGCAGCGCACAACTGAGCAGTGGCCTGCGCATTCAATCGGCAGCAGACGATGCCGCCGGGCTGCAGATTGCCCAGGGCATGAACAGTCAGGTGCGCGGCCTTAACCAAGGGCTGCGCAACCTGACCGATGCCACCAGTCTGGTTCAAAGTCGAGAAGCCATCAGTGGTACTTTGGTGGACAACCTTCAACGGATGCGCGAGCTGAGCCTGGCCGCTGGCAACGGCATCAACAGCCAACAAGACAGAGATGCGCTAAATAAAGAGTTTCAGGCCCTGAATCAGCAGAACGCTGAACTGCTTCAAAACAGTCAATTCAATGGCCAATCCTTATTCAACAGCCAAGCAGGTCAGGTAAATTTGGGCAACTCAGGTCAAAACTTCAGCCTTAACGGCAACCAGCTGGCCGAACAGCTGGGTCAGGGGGTGTTGCAAGGCCTGAGCCTCAATGACCCCGAGGCTCTGAATAAAATTGACCAGGCTCTGGAGCTCGCCAATGCCTCACGCGCACAAGACGGTGCCAGCCTTAATGGCATTGCCCAAGCCAGCAAAACTCTGGAGTCCAATAGCCTTAACCAGCAGCGCAGCCTGAGCAGCATTCAGGACACTGACTTTGCCAAAACCATCAGCCAACTGAGGCAGAGCCAAACCCAAGAACAAGCCCAGATCCTGCTGCAAGCCCAGGCCAACGCCAATTCTGGGCAGGTGCTGCGACTGCTAGGTGGCTAGGAAACAAGGGGCAAGAAGCTAGGTTGTGGATCCATGTGGCCCAAGGGGCTAGTTAGCCAGAGGAAGTCAGCCTGGCTAGTCAGGCCGACTGGTCTGGCTCATTAGAGCTTGTCACTGACTTTGGCCTCTGAGGGTGCTTGGTTGTTTTGCGCCAAACCCTCTAGCAGATGGTAGAGCTCAATGCGGTCGTCTGCGCTCATTAGGGTCAGATCCAGATCGATAGTGATGCCCAAGCGTGAATGCAATCTTAGGCTGCAATTTGGCCCAAGAAAATAACGATACAGAGCATCCAGCCAACCAAAGGAAGTGCTGTAGGCTTCAACATGCAGCAGGTTAGCGACCAACATGTACTGGTCCCCTTGCATGATTTTAACCGGATTAATGCTAACCAAGGACTTGGTTTTGTACTTGCCATCCAGGCCGCCGACCACCTCAGTGCCAAACATCCATTGCACCAGCACCAAAAGGCCAGCCAATAGATAACCTGAGTTAAAGTCCCACACCAGATTAAAGAGCAGAATCAACAACAAACAAACTACAACTTGCATCGCGCCAGCAGCCCAAGACAGGTAATTGGCAACTCGCCAACGGTCGGCAGCCACAAAAAATTCATGCACCATGAGTCATTCCTTTTCAAGCAGAGTCGCCATTTTGCCTAAAGCCTGCGACTCAGGTCAATGCTCTGCCGAGCAAGCCGGATCAAGGGGCACCCTGAGCGAGCGCCATTGATTAAGCTGGCCCTGATAACGCCACAGATTAACCGGCAACTGCGGCCAAGCCAGCAACTGATGCAGCGCCAACTGAGCCTGCATGGCCGCTACCTGCTGCACCACCGAGGCCAACACACCGGCCTGAGAACAGGCCAAGGGCTGATCGGCCACGTCGGAAAACAAGCAGCGCCAACAGCCAGCCTGCTGACGAGGGTCATGCAATAAAATCTGGCCCTGCAAGCCAATGGCCGAGGCGGTAACCAAGGGCAGACCTTGCTTGAGCGCCCAATCGTTGAGCAGCAAACGAGTAGGCAAATGATCCGAGCAATCGAGCAACAGATCCGGCTGCCAAGGCAACTGCGCCAAGGACTGTTCGTCAAAACGCTCCTGCCGTGCCCAGAGCCGGCAATCGCTGAAACGCTCACCAATGAATCGAGCGCAGACTTCCACCTTTGGCAGGCCGAGATCGGCAGGGCGATACAGCCATTGACGGGGTAAATTGCTCAGGCTGATCACATCCGGGTCATACAGCAGGATTTGCCCCACTCCCGCACCAGCCAAAGTGGGTAATAGGTGATTACCCAGGCCACCTGCGCCAACCACCAGAACCTTCTTAGCCAGCAGTTGCAGTTGGCCCTCAATGTCCACTTCGGGCAAAAAAAGTTGCGCCTGATAGCGCTCCAATTGCTGATCACTGAGCATGGGTCCCCCTAGCAGCTAACAATTCAATCCGAGGTGTTTACGCACCAGCCAAGTTTTCAGGGCTGACTACAGGCCAACACTCAACGAGCCAGCACTGTTATGGCCTTGCACTATTAAGGCCTAGCACTGCAACAGGCTAAAACGGTCATTGCCACCATAATCCTGCCCCTGCTCCAGCACCGTCCAACCCATGGCCTGCGCCATGGCCGCCAAACTGGCCGCTTGATCATAACCATGCTCAAGCAATAAATAGCCATGCGGCCTAAGCACCCGCCTGCCCTGCTCTAGCAGCAACTGGTAACAGGCCAACCCCTGCTGCTCGGCCACCAAGGCCGAAAGGGGCTCAAAGCGCAGATCGCCTTGCTGCAAGTGCGGGTCCTGCGGATCAATGTAGGGCGGATTGCTGATGATGAAATCCAGGCTGCCATTGGCCACGGCCTGCAGCCAGTCACCACGAAACAGCAGCAAGGGCAAGTCGTGACGAGCCGCGTTACGTTTGGCCAAGCGCAGTGCTGGCTCACTGAAATCCATGGCCAGCAGGGTCCAGTCTGGGCGCTCGGCTCGCAGCGCCAAAGCCAGCGCACCCGTGCCCGTGCCGGCATCCAAGCCCAACAAGGGGCCTTGCGGCAGCAAACGCAGTGCGGCTTCAACCAAGGCCTCAGTGTCTGGCCTCGGGATCAGGGTGCTGGCATCGCAGTACAGATCCAGAGTCCAAAAGCCACGCTCGCCCAGAATGTGCGCCATGGGTTCACCCTGCAAGCGTCTGGCCCATTGCCGCTGCCAATGCTGCCATTGCTGGTCGCTCAGGGTTTGCTGTTCGCGCAAATACGGCTGGGCAGTTGAGCACTGCAGCTCATGCGCCAGCAGGTAGTCCACCTCAGCTGGCTCGATCTGCTCGGCATTGGGCGAATGATGTTCAGCACCGCTGGAGCGCAAGGCACGCTCTTTGAGTATGCGGCGCGCCTCGGCAAGGATCAAAATTCGCCCTCTTCTTCGGCCAGCAAGGCTTGATACTGGCCCTTAAGTGGCTTTATCAGGTCATCCAAATCGCCCATCACCACTTCATCCAGCTTGTAGAGCGTCAGGTTAATACGGTGATCGGTCACCCGCCCCTGAGGATAGTTATAGGTGCGAATGCGCTCCGAGCGGTCACCCGAACCAACCAAGGCTTTACGCTGGCTGGAAATGGCGGCATCGGCTTGCGAGCGCTGCTGATCGGCCAAACGCGCCGCCAGCACACTCATGGCCTTGGCACGGTTTTTGTGCTGCGAGCGTTCTTCCTGACATTCAACCACCATACCGGTCGGCAGGTGAGTAATACGGATGGCCGAGTCGGTACGGTTAACGTGCTGACCACCGGCACCCGAGGCGCGGTAGGTATCAACCCGCAAATCAGCAGGGTTAATGTCGATCTCTTCCAATTCATCGGCCTGAGGCATCACCGCCACGGTGCAGGCTGAGGTGTGAATACGACCCTGAGATTCGGTGGCAGGCACCCGCTGCACCCGATGGGCACCGGATTCAAACTTTAAATGACCATAGACCTGCTCACCACTGACGCTGCAGATCACCTCTTTAAAGCCCCCGACATCGCCTTCATTGGCGGATAGAATGCTCAGCTTCCAACCGCGCTCTTCACTGTAGCGGCTGTACATACGCAACAACACCCCAGCAAAGAGCGCCGCTTCGTCACCACCGGTGCCGGCGCGAACCTCTAACAGCACATCTTTATGGTCATCCGGGTCAACAGGCAACATGGCTTCGACCATGGCTTGCTGATGCTCAGCCATTTTGGCGCTCAACAGCGGCATTTCTTCACGACCCATAGCACTCAAATCGGGGTCTTTGTCGGCCGCCATCAATTCAGCCTCGACCAGATCCTGCTTAGCTTGTTGATAGCCCTGGTAATGAGCCACCAAGTCTTCCAACTGAGAATATTCACGTGATAGCTCACGAAACTGTTTTTGATCAGCAATGATGCTGGCATCGCCCAGCAAATGCTGCAATTCTTGATGCCTTTCGACCCGTTGCTCAATGCGCTGTTGTAAATGGGAATCCATCTATTCGCCCTTCTGCTCTAGGTTTAACCCCAAAAGCTGTTGTAACTGTTGATAAATCTGTTGCCGCTGCTGGTCATCACCTTGGCGCAAAGCAACAAAGGCTGGGTGTAACATTTCCTGCAACACCGCTTGAGCCAACTTGGGCAACACCTGGTCTGCATCCTGCCCCCGCTGTAAATACTTCAAATGGCGTTTGGCCTGAGCTTTAGCCCGCATTTGCAACTCCTGCTGCAGCTCCAAGAGTTGTTCCGCGGCTTGGCGCTCAGCCCGCTTGGCACGAAAATGATGTACGCCCTGATCAATGATGTCGACGGCCTGATCCGCGGCTTCGACTCGGGTTTGCTGGTTACGTTCAATGACCTGCTGCAGGTCGTCCACGGTGTAGAGAAACACGTCATTAAGTTCTGCTACCTCAGGCTCGATGTCACGTGGCACAGCGATATCAACCATAAAGACGGGTCTACGACGACGCCGAGACAAAGCGGTTTCGACCATGCCCTTACCAATGAGGGGTAGCTGACTGGCGGTCGAACTGATCACGATGTCAGCCAAATGCAGCTGGTCAGGCAACTCTCCCAGCAAGATAGGTTTAGCAGAAAACTGCTGCGCCAGATGCTCGGCCCTAGCAAGAGTACGATTAGCGATGGTCAGGTCAGTAACGCCCTTTTCCACCAGATGCTTGGCCACCAACTCAATGGTTTCTCCTGCGCCCACCAGCAAGGCTCGACAGGCCCCGAGATTAGAAAAAATATGAGTTGCGATACTAACAGCGGCGTATGCCACCGATACCGGATGTTTACCAATGGCGGTTTGCGAACGCACCTGCTTGGCCAAAGCAAAGCCGCTTTGAAACAAGGGGTGTAACTCCTGCTGCACCGTTCCGGTTTGCAGGGCCATAGCAAAGGCTGATTTTAACTGACCAAAGATCTGCGGTTCGCCAAGAACCAAGGAATCCAAGCCTGAGGCCACCTTAGCAAGGTGCGCCAAGCTCTGCTCATCATCGTAAAAGTATGCACAGGCTTGCAATTCAGTCAGTGATAGCTGATGCTGCTTGGCAAGCCAGGACAGTACTTCCTGCTGACTGGGAGTGCCTGCTAAATACAGCTCGCTACGATTGCAAGTCGACAACATCACTGCTTCGTCAACACCTGGCAACTGACAAAGTTGACGATGCAAGTTTGGCAATTGCTCAGGAGCAAAGGCCAACTTTTCACGCAGGGCAATGGATGCCGTTTTATGGTTAATGCCTAGGGCAAGGATGGCCATGAAAAATTAACAGCCCTCAATGACGTTTTTCACAAGGGGTGCTATTGTACATGATGCAAGCAAGCCAAGGGTATGGCTTTGCCCCTTAATGCAAGCAAAGGTGTGGTAAAAAATGCAAATTTTAGAGCTCATGCAGCGTTCTTACGATTCTTTACCCAAATTGAGCTTAAGCCTAATGCTCTTTGTATTTGCTTTAGTTTCTGGTTGCAGCCAAAAAAACATCGCCTTGGAGCAGGATACTCCCGAGCCTAAGATTCAAGCAGCAGACCCGCAGCCAGAACCAAATGCACGGCAACAACCAGCACCGCATTCGAGCCAAAGTCCAGCGCCACAATTAGACGCTCAAAGTTTTTTTTCTCTCTTCTTGGCTGAGATCGCCGACCAGAGAAGCGAGGACTGGCTCAGTGCCCAGCTTAGCTTGCAACTGGCAGAAAAAACTCTGGATTTAGAATTAGCCACTCTTGCTCTAATTCGCGCCGAGCGAGCTGGAGATCAGCATACTGCACAGCTTGCCGCCCAGTTACTACTATCCATTGATGACCAGCACCCTGAAGCCCTAAGACTGAATACTCTCTTTGCTTTACAGCAGGGCCAGTTAAAGCAAGCATTAGATCTATTGGATCGCTGGCTTGCTTTGGACCCCTACCCTGACTTAATTAGCCTATATCACCAGAGTGGCTCATTATCTGACCCCAAAAAAACAACCCTTGCTCAACACCTTGGCGATATCGACGACAAAAACACTCCCTTTGACGCTGAACGCGACCTTACTCAAGCACTGCTACTATACGACCTCAACCAGCCTGACTTGGTAACAGTTAAGCGTTTAACGCAACAAAGCCTAGCACGCTCACCCAGCAGCACAGCTTGGCAGCTCTTACTAAGTTTACAACAAGGCAGCGAACTCGTAGACCTAACCGATGATGCCCTAGCCGCCTTCAATGATGACCGGCCACTCAGGCTACATGCCTTAAGGCTGCTTTATCAGCAGGAATTCTATCTAGCAGCCTTGAGTGTCAGTCAAGACTGGCTACTTCGCCACCCTGATGACCATGAGTTTCGGCTACTAGCGGTGCAACTGGCTCAGCAAGCTCAGCTATGGCAACAAAGCCTTAGTTTGGCCGAGCCTTTATTACAACTCAATGAGCACCGGGACCCAGCTTGGTATCTAAAAGGCAAGGTACACCATGAGTTAGGGCAACCACAACAAGCCATCCTAGCCTGGCAGCAAGTACAACCAAGCTCTTGGTTTATGAGCGCCCAACAACGCCTAGCATTAGCCAGGCTTGAACAGCACGGACTAGAGCAAGCCCTGACTCAACTGGCTCTCGTTCGCCATCGACACCCAGATTATAGCCTTGAACTCTGGCAATTACAGATTGAGCTTACCCAACAGGCACAGAGCCCAGACAACAGTAAGCAAAGTTTTAACAATGCTCTGCGCCATCACCCCGAAAGCTCAACTTTACGCTATGCCTTTGCTCTTTGGCTGTGGCAAAATGAGCAACAACAGCAAGCATTAGAACAGATGGAGATCGGCCTAAGCCAACACCCAGGCAGTAGCAAATGGCAAAACGCCCTTGGTTACAGCCTGGCAGAGCTTAACCTTGAACTAAAAAGAGCCCATGAGCTAATTAGTCTTGCCCTAAAAGATCAACCCAACAACCCAGCCTATCAGGATTCAAAAGCTTGGGTTCTGTATCGTTTAGATCAACCTCAGCAAGCCATAATTTGGATAGAACAGGCCTTACAGCAACTCACCAATGCCGAAACGGCAAGCCACCACATTCGCATTTTATTGGCGCTTGACCGACCAACTCAAGCACGACGCTACTTAAACCATTATTTGGATCTTTTTAATGAATTTGAATTACAGACCTTGGACCAGCATTTACGCACTCTTGGCTATTAGCCTTACCTCAGCCTGTGCCATTCAACCAGCTCAACCCAGTGACCAGGTTGACAGCAACCAGCACCTTAGTCAGTTGGCTGATCTGAAGCAATGGCAAGCCAACGGCAAAGCTTCTGTCACCAACGATCAGCAAAGCCTCACGCTCACGGTAGAATGGCAGCAGCAAGGCGACCAACTACAGGTTTCCATGACTGGCCCTTTGGGCCAAGGTAACGGCCAGTTATCAGGCTCACCCGGACAATACCAGTTACTAGGCCCGCAGGGTGAGTTCTATGCAGCCAACTTAAATGACTTTTCTTGGCAACTGTTGGGCACTGATCTGCCCCTAGACAGCCTAAGGTGGTGGCTCTTAGGCATGCCAGATCCAAATCTGGCCTATAGCATCAGCTTTAATGATTTGGGGTTAGCTGGAGAAATCACCCAAGCAGGCTGGCAAATACACTACCCCAGGTACCAAGGCCAAGAGCTACCCCTGCCTAACCGAATCGACCTAAAGCAGCTTGATTCAACAAGCACCGGAAATAATAGAGCGAGGATCGTAATCACTCAATGGCAACACTAACCCTGAGCGCCCCAGCCAAGCTTAACTTATTTCTGCACATCCTAGGCAAACGATCAGACGGCTATCATGACTTACAAACCTATTTTCAACTACTGGATTATGGGGATCAACTTAGCTTTAGTTTGAGCGATTCGTTAAGCCTTAGTGGCTGCCCTGGAGTTGCGACTGAAGAAAATCTAGTCTGGCGAGCAGCACGCGCACTACAAAAGCATAGCAACGGCAAACTGGGTGCCGAAATCCATGTTGAAAAGAAATTACCCATGGGTGGAGGTATCGGTGGTGGCTCCAGTGATGCGGCAACAACTCTACTAGCACTCAATCATCTTTGGCAGTTGCGGCTAACTACTGACGAACTATGCCAACTGGGCTTAAGACTGGGAGCCGACTTGCCCATATTCATTCATGGCCACAGCAGTCTAGCTCATGGCATAGGTGAGCAACTGAAACCAATGAGCCTACCGCCCAAGGCATTCTTAGTCGCCTGGGGTCCTGATCAAGTAAGCACAGCGCACATTTTTCAACATCCAGATTTGACACACCAAGGCCTTGCACGGACAATAGCCGCCGCAATCGAACAGGGGCATAATGACTGCCAAGCGTTAGTCGCAAGACTCTATCCCAATATTGCAAAACTTCTCAGCCTTTTAGGCCCTAAAGCCAGACTAACTGGTACGGGTGGCTGCGTATTTTTGCCCTGCTCCAACTTGCAACAGGCTGAAGATATAGGCCGGCAATTGCCCAGCCTCTATAAGTTCTTTGTTGCTAATGGAACGGATAGGTCCATTTGTCACCAACAATTTGCAGGCTTCCTTTGAGCAAACTACAGTCAAACCACAACCTCTTGACAACACAGGTGCAGCATCATGATGGTATTTACTGGGACCGCCAACCCTGAATTGGCACAACAGGTGGTCGACCGCCTGTGCATTCCACTTGGCAAAGCCAGTGTAAATAAATTCAGTGACGGCGAAATTGCCATTGAAATCAATGAAAACGTTCGTGGTGAAGATGTTTTTATTATTCAACCCACCAATGCGCCCACCAATAACCACCTGATGGAATTGCTGTTAATGGCCGATGCTTTAGGCAGGGCTTCTGCCAGCCGTATTACCGCAGTAGTGCCATATTTTGGCTATGCTCGCCAAGACCGTCGCCCTCGATCCGCAAGGGTTCCCATCTCAGCCAAAGCTGTGGCTGACATGATGACGGTAGTAGGCATTGACCGCATTCTGACTGTTGATCTGCATGCTGACCAAATTCAAGGCTTTTTCTCAATTCCAGTTGACAACATCTATGGCTCACCTGTGCTTTTGGACGACATCACCAAGCATCAAAACACTGACGACCTGGTGGTGGTTTCTCCTGACGTTGGTGGCGTAGTTCGTGCCCGTGCCATTGCCAAGCAACTTAATGATGCCGATCTAGCCATTATTGATAAGCGCAGACCAAAAGCCAACACCGCCGAAGTCATGCACATCATTGGTGATGTTAAAGACCGCACCTGCATCTTGGTCGATGACATGGTTGATACCGCCGGCACACTTTGCTTGGCCGCAGAAGCTCTCATTCGCTTTGGTGCGAAAAAGGTGGTTGCCTATGCAACCCACCCTGTGTTGTCTGGACCGGCCATTGAGCGCATCAGTAATTCCAACCTCGAACTGGTAGTCACTGACACCATAGCCCTATCGCCAAGTGCTGCTAAGTGTGCTAACATCCGCCAGCTTTCGATGGCAGGTGTATTGGCTGAGGCCATTCGCCGCATCAGCAACGAAGAATCCATTAGCGCCATGTTCCGCTAATCGATCGGCAATCATGCCAACAACCAGATGTGCTTGGTCGCGAGCATCTCTGGTTTTTATTTTTTTGAGGACTCTTACATGAGCAACTTTACCGTAATTGCAAACAAGCGTAGTGAAACAGGTAGTAGTGCGAGCCGCCGCCTGCGCCGCGCTGGTCTGGTACCTGGTGTGGTTTATGGTGGCACTCAAGCCCCAGAAAGCATCACTGTTATTGGCAAAGACCTGATCAAAATGCTTAAAGACGAAAGCTTCTTCACTGCCGTTGTCACCCTAGATGTTGACGGCAAGCAAGAGCAGGCAATGATCATGGATCTGCAACGCCATCCATTCAAGCCATCGCTGATTCACGTTGATTTTGAGCGCGTTACCGCTGACACCATCGTAACCAAACTGGTTCCTTTGCACTTCATTAATGAAGCCACAAGCAAGGCTGTTAAAAACCAGGGCGCAAGCATTCAGCACGTAACCGCCGAAGTCGAGATCAAATGCCCTGCTGGTGTGCTGCCTGAGTTCATCGAAGTGGACTTGGCTGATGCTGAAACAGGCCAGGTAATTCACCTGTCTGACCTGAAAATCCCTACAGGCGCTCAGCTTACCGAACTGGCCAAGGGCGCTGACCATGATGCTGCCGTGGCGCTAGTCGTAGCACCTAAGGGTGTCTCTTCTGATTCTGAAGAAGAAGCTGAATAAGGCTTTTTAGTCAAAAAAGGGCCTTGTGCCCTTTTTTTTCCTTTATTCTTGCCTTTGGTTAGCTTATGAACATCAAACTATTGGTCGGTCTTGGTAATCCAGGCAATCAATACCTCCGAACTAGGCACAATGTTGGCTTTGATCTAGTGGATCAATTGGCAGAGCAGTTTGCTGGACGCTGGCAATTAAATAGTAAATATCAAGCTCAACTGTGCGAGTTACGTGTTCATGGTCACAAGCTTTGGTTAATGAAACCTCAGACCTTCATGAATCTGTCGGGCAAAAGTGTTGCTGGTTTCTGTCATTTTTTTAAGATCCCATGCCAAGCCCTGGCAGTGGCTCAAGATGAACTTGCCCTCCCTCCAGGTACAGTAAAGCTAAAACAAGGAGGTGGCCATAATGGTCATAATGGCCTAAAAAGCATTATCAGCTGCCTAGGCAACCAGAATGATTTCTTACGCTTAAGAATTGGCATCGGCCACCCTGGAGCGGCATCTGAGGTTAGCAACTTTGTTTTAGGCAAGGCTCCCACCAGCGAGCAAACTCTTATAGATGATGCCATTGCTCATGCCTTGACTCATCTACCCAAATTACTGACGGCCCCATCTCAGGCCATGAATCAAATCAACGGCTATCAAGCCAAACCATAAATTTTGGAGTTATTGTCATGGGTTTCAAATGCGGCATCGTCGGCCTGCCTAATGTCGGCAAATCAACATTGTTTAACGCCCTAACCAAGGCTGGCATTGATGCAGAGAACTTCCCTTTTTGCACCATCGAGCCCAATACTGGCGTGGTGCCTGTGCCAGATCCAAGATTAAATAAACTGGCTGAATTGGTTAAACCCGAACGAGTCATACCTACCAGCATGGAGTTTGTGGACATTGCTGGTTTGGTTGCTGGCGCCTCCAAGGGTGAAGGTCTTGGTAACAAGTTTTTGGCTAACATTCGTGAAACGGATGCCATCGCACACGTGGTGCGCTGCTTCAATAATGACAATGTTATCCATGTCGCTAACCGAGTCGACCCAGCCGACGACATCGCAGTGATCAACACCGAGCTGGCATTGGCCGATCTTGAATCCATCGACAAGCAACTGGACCGTCTGCGCAAGCGTGCCAAGGGCCAAGACAAGGATGCCAAGGTATTGGTTGAGCTAATGGAGAAGGTTCGACCTGCTCTTGAAGAAGTAAAGCCTCTACGCTCCTTGGATCTCAGCCCTGAAGAATTTCAAGCCTTGGACAAAGAACTGCATCTGCTTACGATCAAGCCCACTCTGTACATCGCTAATGTTGATGAAGATGGCTTTGACAACAACCCTCTATTAGATCAGGTTAAAGCCATTGCCGAATCAGAAAAGGCTGAGATCGTGGTGATATGCAACAAGCTTGAAGCCGAGATCTCTGAGCTAGAAGAAGATGAGCGCCAAGAGTTCCTTGACAGCCTTGGTTGGGAAGAGCCAGGCCTGAATCGTGTGATTCGTGCTGGCTATGCCCTGCTTGATCTACATACCTACTTCACCGCTGGCGTGAAAGAAGTTCGGGCTTGGACCCTTCGCCAAAACAGCACTGCGCCGCAGGCCGCGGGCGTGATTCATACTGACTTTGAGAAAGGCTTTATCCGCGCTGAAACCATTTCTTATGATGACTTTGTACAGTACAAGGGTGAAGCAGGCGCCAAAGAAGCTGGCAAATGGCGCCTAGAGGGCAAGGACTACATTGTTAAAGATGGCGATGTTATGCACTTCCGCTTTAATGTGTAAAAACTAGCCAAAGATCGCAATAGTTTTCCACTAATAAAAACATCAGGGCCATCAACCCTGATGTTTTTTGCTTTTTATCTAACCTAAAAAATCAACTAATTCAATAGCTTAGCCGTTTTTTGTTATCAACAACATCCGTGCATAACTCTGTGCATAATCCGGTAAAACCCCAGCCAAGCCATGCTGCGCATCACTCCACTTATAATGCTGTTTTTTTAACCCAGATACAGTAAGCTGTGAATACTTAATCAGAGGCCTAACATGCGCTATCTTATTTGCTTGGTTTTTATTACTCTAAATTTAGTTCATGGCCAAACCTTCCCCCTAGGCCAAGTGGGTTTAAAGGGCAGCATTCAGGATCGACTCAACCAAAAGCAACACTGGCAAGAACAGCTCAATCAAACTCAACGCCAGAGCCAACGCATTCACCGCAATCTTGAATCCCTCCAGCAACACTTAGACGCCCTATCCGGAAGCGAACAAATATTTCGCCTGCTCAGACAACAACAGCAACAACTACCGCGGCCAGACATCCAATTTGGCTTAGCCAATGAGGTTGCTGATACTCGACTATTACAGTTTCAGCTGAATCAATTACTGCTGAACCAAGAGCTTAGTCGAACTGAGCGACAAGCTTGGGAAGCCTTGCAAGACCAGTTACAGGAGCTGCTGGAACTACAGTTACAACTGCTAACCGAGCAACAGGTTCTACTGTCTAACAGCGCCCTGCTCAACCAACAACTAGAAGATCGTTTATTTTGGCTACCCTCAAATGCCAGGATCAATCTCAGCTGGTTTCTTGCTTGGCCTGAAGCAGTGATAAATCAAGTCAGCATCCAGTTTGATAACACAGACCTACATTGGAAATGGCCCTCGACCTGGCAAGCTTTATTTTTGATCATCATTATAAGTGCTGCGATCAGCATTAAACTCAGGCAGCCCTGGCTTGAGCAGCAACTGCATTACATTAATGACAAAACTCGCAAACAACTCGAGCAGGCAACCGAAAGAACAACCCAGGTAAGCCGCTTAAGCGTCAGCGCCCTGTTTGTCGCCGCATTGATTATCAGCCCCGCTAGCCTCACATTGATTGCTATTGGTTTCTGGCTGGCACCTAGCCTTGGCTTAAGTATTGACACCAGCATTCGAGCATTGGCATTTAGCCTATTTGTATGGCAGTGGTTCCTATATATTGTTAACAAAAGCGATATAGCACAGCTGCACCTTAATTGGTCTACCGAGATGCAGGATCAGATGCGTCGTTTTTTACTGCCTTTTGGCTGGGTTTTGGTGCTATCCAGCCCCATACTTGCCCTTGCAGAGCAACAACAGAACGTTCATCTGGATGTCTTAGGACCCTTGGTGCTATTACTGAGTTGTTCATGGATCGCTTGGTTATTTGCTCGCTTATTAAGAAAACTGCCAAAGGTCTATGGCAGCCAAATCCTACAGTGGTTACTAGGCATACTGCTGATCATGCTACCCATGCTGCTAGTGATTTTAACGCTGCAAGGCTATTACTACAGCAGCCTGCAACTAACCGGTCGTCTTTTAGCCACACTCTATGTTTTGGCTGGCTGGGTTTTGATTCAGAGCCTAGTTGACCATAGTCTTGCACTTACCAACCAAAGATTAGAGCACGAGCGAGCATTACTAGAAGCAGAGCATGCCGAGCGATTGGCCGCCTTAGTCAATCAAGACAGCGAGATGCCATCAGCCTTACCCCCTATGCCTAAGCTCGCAGTTGCCCAAATCACCTCTCAATCTAAGCGGTTAGCCAATTTCGCCATTCTAGCCTTTTTTTCCAGTCTTCTTTTTATTGTCTGGGGTGATCTTTTCAGTGCTTTGGGTCAGGTTAATCAATGGCTACTTTTTGTTGGCAATAATGAGAGTGCCATTAGCTTGGGCAGTCTATTTCGCGCCTTGGTGATTCTTGTCTTAACCTTCTTCTTGGCTGCTAATCTTCCTGGTCTTTTGGAAGCCACACTTTTATCTCGTTTACAGCTACAAGCTGGCAGTAGCTATGCCATTACTAGCTTATTCAATTACGGTATCATCAGTATAGGCTTGGTGGCCACACTGTCAGCCCTTGGCGTCAGCTGGGAAAAGTTACAATGGCTTGTCGCAGCTCTAACCGTGGGACTGGGTTTTGGCTTACAAGAAATTTTTGCCAACTTTGTTTCAGGCATTATTTTACTATTCGAAAGACCCATCCGTATTGGTGATGTGGTAACCGTTGGCAACCTCTCTGGCCGAATTAGCCAAATTAGCATTCGAGCAACAACCATCACCGATTTTGATCGCAAAGAAATCATTGTACCTAACAAAACCTTTGTTACCGGCGAGCTAATAAACTGGTCTCTATCCGATACAGTCACCAGGGTCGTGGTTAAGGTTGGTGTGGCCTATGGTTCAGACCTTCGTAAAGTGAAAGAAATCTTACTACGAGCTGCCGAGCTAAACGACAGAGTCCTTAAAGACCCCGAACCCCAGGTATTGTTTTTAAACTTTGGTGACAGCACACTAGACCATGAACTAAGAATTCATGTTAAGGGACTTGGCGATCGGAACCCTGCGATCGATGAAATCAACAGATACATCGATCAGCAGTTCAAACGCTTTGGCATCGAAATCGCTTTCCGCCAGTTGGACGTACATTTGCGCCATCTAGGAGGCTCGCCTATCAGCGGCAAACCAGTAAGTTAACTAGCCAGATTTCATACTTTACTAGAAGTGGCAGCCAGAACGCATAACCATAGACTGGTAGTTATAGCTTTAGGCTGTACAGGCAACTGATTAGCATTGTAACAAAAAGGTCACAGGACCATCGTTCTGCAAGCTGATTTGCATGTCAGCGGCAAATTGACCACTGGCCAGTTGCCCCTGATGGCTACGCCGCAACTCATGCAACATCAGCTCATACAGTTCCTCAGCCAGAGCGGGTGCAGCAGCCTTGCTGAAGCTAGGGCGCAACCCCGATTGGGTGTCAGCTGCCAGAGTGAATTGGCTGACCAGCAGCAGACCACCGCCAATATCAGTCAGTGAAAGATTCATCTTGCCCTGACTATCGGAAAAAATTCGATAATTAAGCAACTTCTGTGACATTTTTGTCACCGTTTCTTTGCTATCCTGTTGCTCAACACCCAAGAAAACCAGAATGCCCTGGTCGATTTGGCCAATCAAGTGTTGGTCGACCTCAACCCTGGCATAACGAACTCGTTGAATCAGTGCTTTCATCTTGCCCCTGAAAGTATGTGATTAAAAGTTGGAGAAGAGCATGTTCCTTTTATCTGAGCTGTTTAGCAAGACACCAGACCGAATTGCTGCCCTTGATCTAGGATCAAATAGTTTTCACATGATCATTGCCCAGCTAGATAATGAAGGGCTGCGTATTGTTGACCGCCTAAAAGAACCCGTCCGCCTCGGTTTTGGCTTACAGGAGGATGGCCAACTAAGTACAGAAGCTCAAGAACGAGCCCTGACTTGCTTAGCGCGCTTCGGTGAACGTTTAAAAGGCTTTCCTGCCACCGCAGTGCGGGCCGTGGGAACAAAAACCCTAAGAGCCATTGAGGATCAAGGCGCTTTTCTTAGCCTAGCAGAGCAAAGCCTCGGCTTTAATATCGAGATTATTTCAGGAACAGAAGAAGCACGCCTAGTATACCTTGGTGTTACCCATGGTCTGGCTGGCTTTGCCGGCCAGCGCTTAGTCATCGACATCGGTGGCGGCTCAACCGAGCTTATTCTTGGCAACGAACTGGAAGATGGCTTTAAAGAATCCTTATCCATGGGCTGCGTGAGTATCAGCAAAAAGTTTTTCGCTCTTGGCAGTATTAACAATAAAAATATTCGTGCCGCACTGACCTACTGCCGCCAGCAGCTAGAACCCCTGATTCCAGAGCTAATCAACCAAGGCTGGGATCACAGTCTTGGTGCCAGTGGTACCATGAAATCTGTAGCCAAAGTGATAGCGGAGAATGGCTGGGCAGACGAAGAGTGCATTACTCCCCTTGGACTTGAACGCATCATTGAACATGGCTTGGAAAAGGGACAATTTGAAAAGCTCAGCCTTAAATCACTGAGCAGCGACCGCTTACCAGTCTTCTTTGGTGGCGTAATGGTGGTTAAAGCCATCTTTGATGCCCTAAAGATAGAGCGACTGTACCCCTCTCCTTATGCATTAAGAGAAGGCTTAATATACGATTTTATTGGCCGCTTAAGCGGCCAAGACATCCGCCAGCAAAGTGTTAGTCGGCTTTGTCAGCGCTTCCATGTAGATCAGGAACAGGCAACCCGAGTACAACAATGCAGCCAGTTCCTGCTGGCCCAGGTTGCAGAAAACTGGCAGCTCCAAGGAGAGGCTGAACAGTGGCTTGACTGGGCCTGTCAACTATTCGAAATTGGCCTCGACATTAGCCATCATCAATTTCACAAACACAGCGCATACATTGTGGCTAATAGTGATTTGGCCGGCTTTTCAAGTGCTGAGCAAGGCCAAATGTCTAGCATCCTACTTGCTAGCCGTAAGAGTTTCAGTAGTAAATACTTCAAGGTAGATAACGCTCTAGGATTAATGCGCTTAACCGTGCTGTTGAGACTGGCCATCCTTCTCAATCGTGCCCGCAAACCAGAAGATCGACATCGCCCCCTATTGGTTGCCCATGAGGATCATTTACAACTTATTTTTAGTGAAGGGTATTTGCAACAACACCCCTTACTTGCGGCCGATTTACACCAAGAACAGAAATGGCTAGCACCTCAGATTGCATTGCAAATCAGTCCAGATATTGCACTCTAGCAAACCTTGCGTCAGCGCCGGCGAGCATCAATGGCCTTTATCCTAACTGGAACAACAGGCACATTAGCGCTCTCGTAGCTGACGCTCTAGGTCATTTATTTGCTGAGCCATCTGACGCATCAATTGCAGCATTTCTTCCCTCTCTTGGTGTGCAAGCTTAGCCTCGGCGGCTTGCGGCCCTTCTTTCCAGCCAATCTCCTGAGTAGCACTGACTATGATAGCAATGAACAAATTCAATACCATAAAGCTGGCTACTAAAATAAAGGGCGTAAAGAACAACCAGGCATAGGGATAGACTTCCATTACCGGTCGGGCAATGCCCATGGACCAGCTTTCCAAGGTCATAATTTGGAACAGAGTGTAGAGACTGGCTCCCAGAGTGCCAAACCACTCGGGAAAACTGCTGCCAAAGAGCTCCACGCCCATCACGCCAAAAATGTAAAAGAAAATCAGCAACAAGACTGCTGACCAGCCTATACCCGGCAAGGCCTCAAGTAAGGAATCCACTAGCATGCGCAATTGACGCACGGTAGAGAGTAAACGCAGCACCCGCAACAACCGCAAGGACCTTAGTATGGCGCCCTGAGTGGGTAACAAAGAAAGGATAACGATGATCAGGTCAAACCAGTTCCAACCGGCGCGGAAGAAACTCAGGCGATAACAGAACAACTTTAATACAACTTCAATGACAAAGACCGCGATGATGGTTTTATTGATCCAAAAGAACCAACTACCAGCCATGGCTTTAAGCGTAACCGAGGTTTCAAGCCCGAGAATAATGGCGTTGACCACAATCAGCACAGTTATGAAACGTACAAACCATAAGGATTCAACCCAGTGCTGCACCCTAGTTCTTAATGCCAAAGATTTTTGCTGCATGTTACCTCCAAAATTTTAACCCAGGGGCCTACAAAGCCCTTATTACTTATTGGATTTATTATTTCCCTGTTCTAGATGGTCAATCTTGGCCACCAATTGGCGCATCAGTTCTAACATCTCTTCTCGTTCCTGATGAGCTCGTTCAGCTTCCTGAGCCTGGGGACCATCTTTCCAACCGATTTCTTGAGTTGCGCTGACAATGATGGCAATAAATAGGTTAAGTACCATAAAACTAGCGACCAAAATAAAGGGGGTGAAATACAACCAAGCATAGGGATAGGCCTGCATGACTGGGCGAGCAATGCCCATGGACCAGCTCTCCAGAGTCATGATTTGAAATAGGGTATATAGGCTGGCGCCTAGAGTACCGAACCACTCAGGAAAGCTATTACCAAAGAGGCTCACTCCCATCACGCCAAAAATGTAAAAAAAGATCAGAAGCAAGACAGCTGACCAACCAATACCTGGTAATGCTTCTAGCAAAGAGTCTACCAGCATCCTCAGCTGGCGCACGGTGGACAGCAAACGTAATACTCGCAATAAACGCAAGGAGCGCAGAATGGCCAGACCTCCCTGGCTAGGAACGACAGAAATGACGACAATGGCAAAGTCAAACCAATTCCAACCATTAACAAAAAAACGCAGCCGATAACAAAGCAACTTTAACAGGAGCTCCAACACAAATACCGCAATGATGACCTGATTAACCAAGGAGAACACTGGGCCTGCTATCTCACGTAGCCTGCTTGAGGTTTCCAAACCAAGAATTAAGGCATTAACAATGATCAAGATTGTGATTGACCGGCTAAAAATGTCGGACTCCACCAAGGCTGTTATTTTTTCTTGCCAATTTGTGCCAGTCAGTGTTGCCATTGATTCACCTCTCTCGTTACCATGCAGGGTACGGCATTATACTCAAGCACTGTGACAACAACAGGAAAGATGCCTTAAAACCTCAACAAGAGTTACCCATGGCAGTGTTCACCCCTATTGATAATGAAAGTTTGAACGGCCTATTGCAAAGCTATGGCTTTAAGCCTCCCTTTAGCCATCAAGGTATCGAAGGCGGCGCAGAAAATTCTAACTTTTTTGTTCAGACCGCCAAGCATTCCTTAGTACTTACCCTGTTTGAGACTCTAAATAGCCGAGAACTGGAATGGTATCTGACCCTATACCAGCGCTTGTTTGCCGCTGGCTTCGCCGTGCCCCAGGTTTGGGCCTGCCAACAAGGACGACTCTGTCAACAGGTTGCAGGCAAACCGGCCACGATCATGAGCCGAGTCAACGGCCGACATCTTACCGAGGTCAAGCCCGCTCATGCTCAGGCCATCGGCACCTTTTTAGGTCAGCTGCACCGACAGGGACCGCTAATTAGCAAGCGCAAACCACAGTACCACCTGGCTTGGTGCCAAAAACAGAACTGGGCCCAGAACATCCCTCTTTATCAACAAGCCATTCAGATCAGTGAGCAGTTTTGTCAGCTGGACTTACCCAGTGGCTTGACTCACGCCGACCTGTTTCGTGACAACGCACTCTTTAATGGCAAGCAGCTTTCAGGTGTTCTGGATTGGTTTTTTGCCTGTCATCAGCCCTTTATCATGGACTTGGCGATCTGTTTGGACGATTGGTGTCAAGGTGAGGCTGAATTGGAACAACAGATGCTAATAGCCTATCAACAAGAACGCGCCCTGAGCGATCTCGAGCTTGATGCCATCCCCATGGCTAAGGTATTTGCCATGCTAGGTTTTTGGTTAAAGCGCAAAACTAATGAACAACTTTATCATCAGGGGCTACGCAATATGGCCAAACCCAGCAGTGAGTTAGCCAACAAACTTGAACAGCAGCTTGAAATACTTCAAGTTAGGCGACCCTCAGGCTAAAGGGCGCCAGCAAAGCCTAGCTAAAAGCGTAGATCATGAATTGACTCACATTACAATCAAGAAAAAGATTGGTAAAACACCCGTCAAGCCTTTAGAATCAAATGGTATTTGATTTTATATGCCAGCGACAGAGCGCGTCATACAGCGATCTCACTATACCTTTTGGAAAATTAGCTCTCTGCGTCCGGAAACGGCCTGGCATTTTTTTGCTTAAACAGCTCCCAATACTCCCTTACTGCTGCCAGTAGCCTACGGCTAACTGGTATTTTGATTTGCTCGCCAAGCAATAAATGATGCTCATTGTCAGCTGTGATCAAGGCATCAACCCACATCATATTCACCAGATAAGCACGATGCACCCTAAGCCAGCCTGAAGGCAACTGGTCTTCCATTTGCTTTAAGCTCTCAGGCAGCCAAAACTCCCGCTGCTGATACTGTACCCGAGTTAATTTATCCTGAGCTTGCAAATACAGTATTTGTTGCCAGGGTAAACGCCACTGTACACCGGCTTGCTGTACCAGCAACCAGCGATGGTGAAACAACTGACTCAGGGTTTGGGCAAACTCATGAGCTACCACTGGCTTGAGCAAATAATCCATGGCCCGAACGCGAAACGCACTGAGTGCATGTTCAGGGTGAGCGGTAATAAAAATGATGGGCATCTGCTGCCCCCAGCTTTGCTGTCTGATGCGTTTTGCGACCTCCATGCCCGAGAGCACCGGCATGTCAATGTCGAGCAACAGCAGCATAACCGGATGAGTGGACATGAACTGCCAAGCAGGCTCAAAGGCCTCAAAGCACTGAATCTGCTCCGCAGCAAAGCCTTGTAACATCAGCAAACGCTTCAAACGCGCATTGGCCAAGGGCTCATCGTCCAGTAGTACAAGATTCATTTACCCTCCGGTATCCATAAACACAGCTCTATCTGATCGGCATGCTCTTGCCAACTCATGCTTGACCTAGCCTGATAATGCAGATCCAAGCGCTGCTGCAACAACTTCAGGGCAAGACCAAAGCCTTGCTGGGCTTGCACTTCCGGTTTTGGATTGCGCAATCGCAAATGATAGCCACCATCTGAGGGCTCAACCAGAAGCAACAATTTTCCGCCCTTGGCAGAGCTGGCGATGCCATATTTGATGGCATTCTCCACCAAAGGCTGCAACAGCATGGCAGGAATGCGCAGCTCACGCAGGCTGTCAGGACAATCCAAATGCCAAGCCAAACGCGCACCTAGCCTTAACTTTTCTAAGGCTAAATAGTCCTCGACCAAAGCCAATTCTTTGGCCAGGCTGTGTAAGTCCAGCTCAGCCTTCAAACTGGCACGCAACAACGAAGACAGTTGTTCGATGCCTCGTTCAGCCTGGGCTGGCTGATCAGCAATTAGGGCGGCAATGGAGTTTAGGGTATTAAACAGAAAATGGGGCTGCAATCGGGCATTAATGATCTCCAGCTGCATACGCGCCTGCACATGTTGCTGCCAGCGATAGAGTTGCTGCAAATAGAACATGCGCAGTATCACCAACCACAAAATGGCACTGGCCAAAGGAGCCTGCCAAAACCAGCTAGGCCAGTCAGCCACCATCCAACTCTGCCACAACCACTCCAATAGCCCTGCAGCCAGTATCGCCAGCAACCAGGAACATAAATAAGCACGACCAAGAGGCAGGGCTAACAGCCATACACGAACCAGGCTCAGCAACACCAAAGCCATGGACAGATGCAAGTAAAGCCGCAGTGACCAAAGACCTATCTGTGACCAACTGAATTCAGGCTGTAGTAGGGCGTAAAAAAACACCAGCAACTGCGCTAGTAACAGCAACATCAAAAATAAAAGCGGTCGGTGCCATTGCGGTAATTCCAAGGACTGTGCTGTGGTCGAGGGCGGGGTTGGCGTCCGTGATTCTGGTGACATAGCGACTCAAGGATTTTGATGATAAGGTGAAGCAAAATGCTCAAAGACTCACTGCAAACTAGCGCCAAATGGTCACCAAGTCCAGTCAGTTTTTCCTGAGCCCAGGGGGTGGTTATAATCAACAGCTTGCCTATAATGGCGGGATCATTTTGCGTCTCGAGGAAATTCCATGTCCAGCACCAATAGCCAATGGGGTGGCCGCTTTACCCAAGCCACCGATGAATTTGTTCAAGAGTTCACTGCCTCGGTCAACTTTGATCAGCGTCTGTATCGCCAAGACATTCAGGGTTCCAAAGCCCACGCCCAAATGCTGGGTGAAGAGGGTATCATCAGCAGCGAAGAAGCCAAACTCATCATCTCTGGTCTGGATCAGGTGTTAGCCGACATCGAAACCAATCAATTCAGCTGGTCAGTGGCACTGGAAGACGTGCACATGAATGTGGAGTCGGCCTTAGTGGCCAAAATTGGTGCTGTGGGTAAAAAATTACACACTGGCCGTTCGCGAAACGACCAGGTCGCCACGGACATTCGCCTCTATGTGCGTGACGAGATCGATGCCTTAAGCCGCAAAATTACCGAACTGCAGCAGGGCATGGTCAGCCTCGCCAGCCAGCACAGCAACACCATTATGCCTGGCTTTACTCACCTGCAAACGGCTCAGCCCATCACCTTTGGTCACCATCTTTTGGCTTGGAATGAGATGATGGAGCGCGACCATGAGCGCCTGCAGGATTGCCGCAAACGGGTCAACATCATGCCTTTGGGCTCTGCAGCCCTAGCAGGCACCACCTTTGCCATTAACAGGCAGCGCACAGCAGAACTACTTGGCTTTGCTAGCCCAAGCCTCAACTCTCTGGATTCGGTTTCCGACCGTGACTTCGCCATTGAACTGAGCGCCTGCGCCAGTCTGATCATGATGCATCTATCACGCATGAGTGAAGAGCTGATTCTTTGGACTTCGAGCCAATTTGATTTCATTGATCTGCCCGATCGCTTCTGCACTGGATCCAGCATCATGCCACAAAAAAAGAACCCCGATGTGCCTGAGCTGGTACGAGGTAAATCTGGCCGGGTGTATGGCCATCTGTTTAGCCTGTTAACCCTAATGAAGTCACAGCCCTTGGCCTACAATAAGGACAACCAAGAGGACAAAGAGCCACTCTTTGACCTGATTGATACCCTGCATGGCTGCTTAACCGCTTTTGCCTCCATGATTCCCGCCATTGAGCCCAAGATCGACAATATGAGAGCAGCCGCCTTCAAAGGCTACAGCACAGCAACGGATCTGGCCGACTATCTGGTTCGCCTTGGCCTGCCCTTCCGCGATGCCCATGAGGTGGTTGGTAAATCGGTGGCCTATGGCATTGAGCAACAGAAAGACCTATCAGAGCTAAGCCTTGCTGAACTGCAGCAGTTCTACCCAGAGATTGGTGCCGAGGTATTTGATGTGCTAACCCTGGAGGGTTCGGTCAAAGCTCGTGACCATCTGGGAGGCACAGCGCCAAGTCAGGTTGCCAAGGCCTGCATTGCCGCACAACAAAGGCTTAGCACTCGAGGTCAATGATGAAAACCACGCTTGGGCCAAATGCCAGCTTCATGCAGCGAAAACTACTGAAATTATGGCAACTGCGTATGGCAAGACTACAAAGTCTGTTGCAGCCCAAGCAATTCTTTTTACTGCGTTTAGCTGCGCTCTATCTACATAGCCCAAGCAACCAGGACGGCCAGGTACCCCAAGCTCATGGTTTTAGTCATTGGCAACCGGACAGTGAGCAGTGTCGTTTATTTTCCGCACTGCATCAGGATGAAAAGCCTTGCCAAAGCCAAAACCAGAGGCTGCATGGTCTGTGGCTGGCACAAAGCCCAAGTGGCTGGCTCAACCCAAAGGCCATTTTTAAGTTCTGGTTATTTAGCTCTGCCCTAAGCCCGGAAGAAGAACAAGAGCTGAAAGCCTATTGCCAGATGCTGAGCGAACTAGCGCATGAGCAAGGCATGGCTTGGCATTTTGACATTATCCAGCAAGACGAACAGGACTGCTTTTTACTGCCTCGCTATTGGCCCGATAACCGCAAACAACTGCTGGATGGCATTTTTCTTGCTGGTAGAGTGCCCAACTGGTTTTATCTGGAGTATGGCGAAGAAGCCCATCCTCAGTTGTTACCTGTTGTCGAAGGACCAAAGGACCTTCAACTCGCCAACTGGGTCGCCAAGCAACTTAGAGCCAGCCTTGAGCACCCATTGAAAAGTCCACCCTGGCTGGCTGAAGCTCTGTTGCTGCTGCGTCATTACCCCAAAGATTACCTAGACGCCCACAAAAGACGGCAAGAAATTCAAACTCAGCCGGCCGAAAAGCTGCTGGACATTGGCTTCCATTTTGCCAAACGCCTGGCACAGGATCTGGTTGACTATCGACAATTGATCAATGACGCCTGCTACCTTGGCATTGGCATCAACACCAGCAGGCCCGCCGCCAACACCGATTGGCGCACACTCATGGCCAGGCAATGGGCCAATCAGCAACAGTTCAGTCACAAACATCGCATGTTTCTCGACAGTCCCGAACAGTGGCTGTTGAGTGACTACTTGCATTGGCAACAATCCTTACTCAGCCTTTGGCAGGAGTGTGCCGACCAGTTACTGATTTTTTGCCAACAGCAACGGCTAATGCTACCAGCAATTCATGACCTGTTGAGCATGGTCTGTGCCTGCCGCGCCCATGACCGCTTATTGCCAGGCTTTCAAGGGCGCATCCAACAACCCGATGTACAGCTACTAGAATACGATCAAGGCTGGCGATGGATGACACCAGAGGGCCACAGTGGCCCATCCAAGCCCTTTCTTGAATTGTTGGCCTCAGGGGTGTTGAGCGACAGGGTGGGTAAAGAAATGCCAACCTGTACGCCTAAGGCTCCCATCAGCCAGCAGCACTGGCAGCAGTTGGTGGAAATCATCTGGCTGTGGCGTAAACAACCCAAGCCATGTTATTGCCTCTTCGACCATCAAGACCTTCAAGGTCTCATCGAGCTAAGACCCAACCAAGAACCCAGGGTCTATTCTGCAGGCCAGCTGGATGATCAGGGTTTGCGTTTGGTGCTAGCTTGCCCAAGCCCCTTAGTGGTGGTGGGTCAGTCAGAGCGTTGCCAGTGGTGGCCCCTGTATCAAAGAACCTATCAGGCCCAACCCGCAAAGCACGGCAGATGGTTGCTGGGCACAGGCAGCCAACTGCGGTTACTGGATTTACAACAAAGGGGCATCAAACAAGACTTTGTCGAGGACCAGCAGCATCTGTTGCAACTATTGGCCAAGAATTCAGATGACTGGCAGCCCCTGTTTTTTGCTAAGCACGCCCAGCAAAAATGGCCTCAGATCGCTGCCCTTTTTACTCAGCACCAAGCTGGACAAGTCAGATTGATGGTGCTGCAGTTACCAGCTAACAGCCTAGAACTCTGGGTACTTGATGAGTTTGCCACCCTTAAGCGATTGCAGTTCTCCAGTCAGGACAGCGAATCCACTCTCTGTGCCTTTATTGATTTTCTTGCTCAGTATCACAGCCAGACATCAGAACCACTCAGTTCATGGTTAGAGTTATTGCATTACCAAGTGGATCGCCAAGGCGGCAAATTGGAACCCCACCCTATACCAGACTGTGCTCCCAGAGACTGGTCGCAGATCGAGCTGCAGGGCAAAGAAACCGGGGCTGCGCTAGCGGCTAAGTTTGCATCGGCCTGGCAACAGTCCACCTGATCGAACTATTCGGCAGATAACGACCACCATAAATGCTCTTGATCAAGGGGCGCACTGCTGGGCAGCAAGGGATTGTCCAGCCTAATCACCTGCCGCTGACTTAAACTTAACCGTTCGATCAGGTTGCCATAGTGATGAGTGAAAATCTGCAAAAACTCACCTGAGTCATGCAATGCCAGCAAACCTTGATGCAGCTCTTGAGCTAACTCAGGTGCTTGAGGCGAAACAAAAAAATACATGGCCGCAGGATAATGCAGCAACCAGCGCTCAGACATCTGAATACCAAGGTGCCGATGAGTCTCAAGCTCTTGCTCAACCTCAATCACCGAGCGTGGAAAGTAATCAAACCGTCTGGCTGCCAGCATATGAAACAAGGGCACATAAGAACTGGTGGTCACCACTGAAAAGTCATTGGCCTGCAAAATGTCAGTATCCGGCCAATCAGCCATCTGACCGGCAAAAAGCTGCGGCCAATCTTCTGGCTGCCAGCGGCGCTCCAACTCTTGATCTGCCTGTGCCAGCAAGGGAATGCGCCAGCCGATAAGACCCATAAACAAGGGCACGGGCACCGCCAGCATGTCTTGCTCGCGCTCATCATTGGTCATCATCCAGGCCAGATGCAAATCCGACTCGCTCGATGCCATACTGCGCTGGATGCGGGCTTGGTTCATGGGCACAGGATAGGGCTGCCAGTCGTACTGCCAGCCCTGATCTCGGGCGACAGCGTTTAACAAAGCCAGTAAGTACGGCAAGTGAGGGTCTTCTCCCCCTTGATGAGCGGCATAATATCGAGTCTGCGGCTCTGCTTTTACCAAGCCAAACACCAGCACCAGCAACAACACCAATTGCAATGGTCGCATGCCCCCTCCTCTTGTATCATTTATGAGTATAGACAAATTCATGAAAAAGACAGAGTCATGACAAAACATGATTGGCAATAATGGAGAGTGACAGTGGTATCCCCTAATTTTAGATTGGCCAGCCAAGCCCAGTGGCAACAAGCCATTAAACAACCCTGGCACGATCAAGGCATCGTCTGGCAACAGCAGGATCAGGTCCAGCTACTGCTGCGCGACTTCCACTGGCAAATCAGCTGCAACACCCAGCTCTCTAGCAATGACCTGCAGGCCCGGATCAAGCAAGGCCTTGCACTCAATCTGGCCCTTGAGGATGCTCTGCTGATGGCCATTCAGCCCTGGGACACTGTTGATGATGAGCAGATCCATCATGGTCTAGCCGACTTACTGGCGACACAGGTACAGGACAGTCGAGACCCTTTGCCGCTGCATTGCCAAGGGGTTCAGGACATGGGCCTGTACGCAGTCATGCCTAGCATCGAACTGGTGCATGCCTGCCTTGACGCAGGGCTGACAACGGTGCAACTCAGACACAAAGGCCTAAGCCCTGACCTAGAAGCCGATTTGAGTCAGTGCCAGCGCTTAGCCAAGCAGTATCAGGCACAGGTCTTTGTCAATGACAGTTGGCAGCAGGGCCTTGAAGCCCAGGTATTTGGCCTGCATCTTGGTCAGGAAGACTGTTTCACTGCTGATCTGCCGGCCATTGCTCAACGAGGTTTACGGCTGGGCCTGTCCACCCACGGCTTTGCCGAATTATTAAGGGCAATCCGATTAACGCCCAGCTATGTTGCCCTAGGCCATGTCTTTGCCACCCAAACCAAGGACATGCCATCCACACCACAGGGCTTAGAGCGGCTACAACAGTATCTTTGGTTAGCCAAACAGTCAGGGGTATCCTGCCTCGCCATTGGCGGCATCAAAGAGCAGCACTTTAACCAACTGGCTCAGATAGGACTGAGCTCGGTGGCCCTAGTGAGTGCCATTAGCCAAGCCGAGAAGCCAAAAGCCAAAGCCGGGCAGCTAAGAGAGGCTTGGCAGCAGGCCGTCAAGCAAGCGCAAAGCTAACAGTGTTGACTTTTTAATGCTGGACTGAACTTCCAGCCTAAAGAGCGCGTAATCATGGCTATCTATTACTGAGGTAGGGTTATGCCGTCTTTGATTTATGTAATTGTCATTTCCGTGCTGTTTGGCATCGGTCAATTATTAGTGGTTGCTTACTTTGCTCAATGCCAGCGCGGCTTCCGCTGGGCGGCTGGCAGCCGCGACCAAGAGCGCCCGCCCCTGACCGGCGTGGCTGCCCGACTGGAAAGAGCTCAGCGCAACTTTTTTGAAACCTATGCCTTTTTCATTGCTCTGGCCCTGGTGTTGCTTTGGCTACCCGATGCCAGCGACTATGGTGCGCTCTTCGCTTGGCTGTACCTAGCCAGTCGCATCCTTTATTTGCCCCTATACGCCATTGGCGTCGGCCCTTGGCGTTCGCTCAGTTGGCTGCTGGCCATGCTCAGCCTGGTTGGCATGGCCATCAGCATCCTTTGGCTCTAACCCTTAGTTTTAGCGGTTACAGAATACGGGAATGAGCATGAGAAGTCTGGGGCTCAAAGTAGGCATCAAAGAGCACACAGATAGCGCGCAACAGGTAACGACCAACAGGAGTTACGCTGATGCGCTCGGGCTGCATCACAATTAAGCCATCTTGCTGCAGCGTCTCCAGCCTTGGCCAAAGCTCGGCAAAGTCTTGTTCAAAATGGCGAGCAAAGCGTTGCCAATAGTGATCAAAAAGCACCGGCTGAGCGCAAGACAACTGTTGAATCACCCAGCTGCGGCGCAAATCCTCAGCAGTGCTCAAATAGCCCGCAACAATGGGCAACTGATCATTGGCTAAGGACTCTTGATAGACCTTGGTGTCCTTAACATTTTGCGCGAATTGCCCTGCCCTGCGACTAATGGCCGAAGGCCCCAAAGCCAAGATGTCCAGCCCTGCTTGAGTGGAATAGCCCTGAAAATTGCGCTGCAAACGGCCCTGCTGTTGCGCCAGCAGCAAGGGGTCTTTGCCCTTGGCAAAGTGATCCATGCCAATTTGCTGATAGCCCGCTTGCTGTAGACTGGCCGACGCCATGACCAGCATCTGTAATTTTTCACTGGCCGAGGGCAAATCCTGCTCACTGATCCGTTGCTGGGCGCTGAAGCGCGCAGGCAAATGGGCATAGCTGTACATGGCCACTCGGTCAGGGTTGAGCAACTTCACCTGGGCAATGGTTTGCGCAAAGCTCTCCACCGACTGTTTAGGCAAGCCGTAGATCAGATCAAAGCTCAGGCCATGAAAGCCCAGGCTTTTGGCCGCCAGACTGATCTCCGCCACCTCAATTAGGGACTGCTCACGATGAATGGCCTTTTGCGTCGCCAAATTAAAGTCCTGCACCCCAAGACTCAGACGATTAAAACCAAGCTCGCGCAAACCCTGCAGGTAGTCTGCATTCACCACCCTTGGATCCAGCTCAATGCTGAAATCACCCTGATCCGCAGCCAGCTGCCAAAGAGCGGCCAGGCCATCAATCAAGGTTCGCATTTGCTCCAGGGTTAAAAAGCTGGGCGTACCACCGCCTAAATGCAGCTGGGTAATGCGTCTGTTGGGCATTTGCGCGGCATAGACCCTGGCCTCTTGCAACAGGGAATCCACAATGCCCTGCCCCAAGGCGCCCGGTTTGGCATGCTCTTTAAAACAACCGCAGTAGTAGCAAAGGTGCTGGCAATAGGGAATGTGCAAGTAAAGGCTGAGGTCGGTCTCTGAATCCGACCAACCCGACAGCCATTGATCGGCTGCCATGGGCTGGAACTGCAGCGCGGTGGGGTAACTGGTGTATCTGGGTGCACGACCATCGTATTTGCTGATCAGGTGCGCAAGATCGGGAGGCAAGGCATTAATAGGAAAAGGATTGTAGGAACCAGGCATGGTGCGTTTCTCGCTGATGAAACTCCTAGCATGGCAAAGATGCACTGGCACTGCCTTGATACAGGTCAAGCCAATGCGGTAGGTACAGAGACTGTAAAACCGGCACAGCATGTAAAAGTTAACAGTCCTATACATTTTACTACAATTCTTACTGGCAGCCTGACACAGGCCAACTACAATGAGTAATGAACCACATGGTTGCTGAGAACCCTTTCACTTATTGGAATTGTTCAACGCAGTGTTGTTCTCCTCCTTGCTTTGTAGTAAAGCTTTGGCACCCAATTGGGTGCCTTTTTTCTGGGCGCTGCATTAGAATGCACCCGACCCACTTCGAGAAGCGAACATGACTTGGCAACTCTGGCTGGCTTTGAGCCGCCCCAAAACCCTACCTCTGGCTGGCGCAGGCGTGATTTCTGGTTTGGCTCTGGCCATGATCCAAGGCCCAGTGAATTGGCCTTTGGCCGGCACCAGCCTGCTAACCGCGCTGCTGTTACAAATTCTAGCCAATCTGGCCAATGATTTAGGCGATGGCCTCAAGGGCAGTGACCGCCCGGACCGCCTTGGCCCGCAACGGATGTTTCAAGCTGGCTTGGTGGGCCAGAAACCTCTGATTCTGGCCATTCTGCTGCTCATTCTACTCAGTGCCGCCAGCGGTGTACTGACACTCAGGCTCAGCCCCTACAATAACTGGGGGCTTTGGCTAATGGGGTTGGCTTCGGTTTGGGCAGCTCTGGCCTATACCCTGGGCAAAAAACCCTATGGCTATTTGGGTCTGGGTGATCTGATGGTGGCGATTTTCTTTGGCTACCTAGCCTGCCTTGGCAGCCTTTGGCTGCAAACAGGGCAATTAACTGCCAGCAGCTGGTTGGTTGCCAGTTGCCAAGCTCTGCTCGCCATGGCAGTGCTCAACACCAATAATGTGCGCGACCTTAACAGTGATGCGCTTTCGGGCAAACGCACACTGGCGCTGCGCTTGGGCGAGCAAGGTGCCAGACGCTATCAAGACCTGTTGTTTTTTCTTGCCGCGTTAACATCCATTAGTTATGCCATCATCGTACTGCCTTGGGTGTTAACATGGTTAGCATTGCTCTGGCTGTTGCGCCTGCCCTTTGTTTGGCGCGCGTTTCACCACAGCCAAGGGCGAGCACTAAATGCCTGCTTGGCCCAACAGGGGCAGTTAGCGTTTTTGGCCGCCTTAACGACCTTTTTGGCTCACTTTTTAGCTTTTGGAGTGTATTGATGCAATACCGACCACTGGGTCACACCGACCTAAATGTTAGCCTGATATGCCTTGGCACCATGACCTGGGGCGAACAAAACTCCTACCAGGAGGCCGCCGAGCAATTGGACTTCAGCCTTGAGGCTGGAATCAATTTCTTTGATTTGGCCGAAATGTATCCAGTACCTCCCAAGCCCGAAACACAAGGCCGCACCGAACAGTACTTTGGCCAATGGCTTGCTGGCCAAAAACGCGAGCAACTGATAGTAGCCACCAAGGTGACTGGCCCAGGCATGGCACATATCAGCCAAGGGCCATCCCTGACCAAAGAGCGTGTTTTGGTTGCCTGCCAAGGCAGCCTGGAGCGCATGCAGACGGATTACATCGACCTGTATCAGGTACACTGGCCAGCGCGATCGACCAACTTCTTTGGCAAGCTGGGCTATGAGCCGAGCGACGAGCTCAGCACTCCCATTTTAGAAACACTTGAAGCCCTAGCCCTGCTGAAGCAACAGGGCAAGATCCGTCACATTGGCTTGTCCAATGAAACGCCCTGGGGCCTGATGCGCTACCTTGAACTGGCCAAAGAATTCGATTTACCAAGGCCAGTGAGCATCCAAAACCCCTACAACCTGCTGAATCGCACCTTTGAAGTCGGCCTGGCGGAAATGGCTTGGCGTGAAAAGTGTGGCCTGTTGGCCTACTCTCCTTTGGCCTTTGGCGTACTGAGTGGCAAATACCGCCACGGCCAACAGCCAGCCAATGCTCGCCTAAGCCTGTTTTCCCGCTTCACCCGTTACAACAACGAGCAAGCCAGAGCAGCCGCCGAGCAATACTGCCAACTGGCCGAGGCTCATGGCCTAAGCCCAGCGCAAATGGCATTGGCCTTCATTAATCAGCAAGCCTTTGTCACCAGTAACATCATTGGCGCCACCAGCCTTGAGCAATTGCAAGAAAATATTGCATCGGTTGAGCTTAGCCTGTCTGACGAAGTTCTGACTGGCATCCAAGAAATCCATCGCCAACAGCCCAACCCCAGTCCATAAGGAGACTCATGCTGACCAAACCCAGAGGCAAATACCACCATGGTCAATTGGCAGAAGCACTGATTGGCACTGCGCTTGAAGAACTGGATAAACACAGCCTCGACAAGCTGTCCTTGCGCGGCATTGCTAGGCAGGTGGGGGTCACGGCCACTGCTGCCTACAAACATTTTGCCAGCAAAGAAGATCTGGTGGCAGCCGTGCGCGAAGCTGCATTCATGGCCTTTGTCAGCACCATTCGCCAAGCCGCTGAGTCGTCACCCGTGGCAGAACAAAGCATGATCGCCATGGGCATGGCTTACCTAGACTTTGCCGAACAACATGCCAATTGGTTTGACCTTATCTTCAGCGCACCAGCACCTAACTCACAGGACGACGCAGCCACTCAGCTCTTTACCCAGGCCGCCCTTGCTCTTAACCCCAAACTTGCAGATCAAGATCTGCAGGTGTCCATCCTTCAGGGCCATGCCCTCATTCATGGTTTGGCGGTACTGAGACGACAGGGCATGCTAGGCAATGGCCATCACCCAGAGCTAACGCCGGACTTGATTGAACGCATCTTTGTCCGCACCCGCCAGGGTTGGCTCAATTAAAAAAGGCGCCGAGGCGCCTTTTTTTGTTAACCATAATAACTGTTACTTAAGCACAGCCAAGGCGGCCTCATAGTTAGGCTCAGTAGTGATCTCACTGACTTGCTCGGCATGCAGCACCTTACCATTGGTGTCGACCACTACTACCGCGCGAGACAGCAGCTCTGCCAGCGGGCCTGTTGAGAAGGTTACGCCAAAGTCTTGGCCAAAGCTGGCACGGAAGCTAGAGGCCATAACCACGCGATCCAGACCTTCAGCGCCGCAGAAGCGTGACATGGCGAAGGGCAAATCAGCAGCCACACAGAGCACCACAGTGTTGTCCAGCTCACTTAATACTTGATTAAACTGACGCACGGATTGAGCGCAAACACCGGTATCCACACTTGGAAAGATGTTTAGCACCAGGCGTTTGCCTTGATAATCTGCAAGGGTGGTTTCAGTTAGGTCAACTTTAACCAAACGAAAATCAGGACAAAAAGATCCAACCTGCGGTAAATCACCGACGGTTTGAACTTCATTTCCTTTAAGGGTCACAATGGCCATGGCCTTTTCTCCAGATTAAATTGCGGTTTAATTTACGTACATAGCAGACTAACAGATTACTGCCCATGTCCAGCAGCCTCAAGGGCTTCTTGTAATCGACGCTGCTCTAAATTCAGCAAGTATTGCAAACGATCGCGATCTGCACGAAATTGTTGCTCAGTAATGGCAATCTGATTACGAATGTCCTGAATTTCTGCTTCAAACTCCTCAATATCTCGCTCAACCTGCTGAATTTCTTGCAGTAGCTCTGGGTCAATCTCTGACCTAGCCCGCTCTTGTCTTGCTGCTTCTTGCTGATGCAAGGCCAAGCGAGATAGGCGCTCGTTAATACGTGCTTGAAGGTTACTGATATTTAGTTCAGCTCGACCAGTAACATTACGCATGGCACGATCCACATCACTGGGCTCACCATACAGGCGCATTAACTCTTGATCGCGCTGGCGAGCAAGGGCATGGTCCCTTTCTTGATTAGCTAGCTGACGCTGCTGTTCATTCGACAACCTAGGTGGGACCTCTGCGATAACTCGGCCACGGCTGTCCAGCACCTGATAACCACGACTTAGGGCTTCATCACTGATGCTGGTGCCCAAAACCACATTGCCTCTGGAGTCAATGTAACGATAGGTGGTACTGGCGAAGAGCCAAGTCGACAGCAGCAAGGCAAACACTAACAAAAATCGCATTCAAAACCTCTAATGGAGAAAACTACTGTTACAATTTGGACCCACCGTTGGGCAAGCCTTTAGCCGAGGAACACCCAAGTGACCAATCAATAGCTAGGTAATTGTCGCACGCATGGATCTTATAGTCTTATTCATAGTCTCACTTTTTGCCAATCTTTTGTCCAGTTTGGCGGGCGGTGGTGCAGGTCTGGTTCAGCTGCCAATCCTTTTATTCCTTGGCCAACCCTTCGCCCAGGCCTTGGCCACCCATAAGGTGGCGACCATTTTTCTCGGCCTTGGCGCCACCAGCAAGCACTTAAAATCCGGCTTATTGCAAGCCAAACTCTGCTGGCAACTGGCGTTATGCGGCTTACTTGGCGTGATTCCCGGCGCTCTATTCATCACCTTCGTCCCCGAACGGCTAGCCACCCTAGCGTTAGGCTTGTTAACCCTTGGCTTGGCAATCTACTCCATGAGTCAAAAAGACCTTGGCCTTGAGAGCCGCAGCATTGCGCCGCGCCGCAAGCACATGGCATTCCTTGGCCTTGGCATGCTTTGGTTCATTGCCCTGCTTAATGGCTCACTGTCTTCTGGCACTGGGCTAATGGTAACCCTGTGGCTGGTGCGTTTTTATGGCCTGAGTTACAAACAGGCCATTGCTCACACCCTGGTCATGGTCGGTTTGTTGTGGAATGGACTGGGCGGATTAACTCTTGGCTTGGCAGGCAACATCAATTGGCAATGGCTGCCGATATTGGTGGTAGCCTCTTTTATGGGCGGCTGGCTGGGCGCCAAACTCGGACACCGTGCCAGCAATAAACTGCTCAAACGACTGTTTGAGCTGGTGACCCTAGCCACGGCGCTAGGGCTGTTGTTTTCACTCTAGCAGTCACACACCGTACTGCTGCTGATAAGCCAGTACCGCCTGAGCATGCTCAGCCATCTCCGGCTGGCCTTGCAGGTAGCTGAGCAAGTCTTTGAGGGTAATAATGGCATGCACCTGAATGCCAAAGCGCTCATTGACTTCTTGAATGGCCGACAGCTCGCCTTTACCACGCTCTTGGCGATCCAAGGCCACCAATACCTGAGACACTCTGGCCTCTGGCTGGTTGACCATCAAGGCCATGACTTCGGCAATGGCGGTGCCTGCGGTGATCACATCATCCACCACCAACACCTCACCCTTAACTGGTGCACCGACCAAGGTGCCGCCCTCACCGTGAGCTTTGGCTTCTTTGCGGTTAAAAGCCCAAGGCAAGTTTAGACCACGATTGGCCAAGGCCACAGCCAAGGTGCTGACCAAAGGAATGCCTTTGTAGGCAGGACCAAAGAGCAATTCCGGCTGTAACTGGTAGTGAGCCATGGCGTCGGCATAGAACTGACCCAGCTTCATCAAGGCCTGACCGTCTTGAAATAAGCCAGCGTTGAAGAAATAGGGGCTAATTCGTCCTGATTTGAGCGTAAATTGACCGAATTTCAGCACTCCGGTGGCCAAGGCAAACTCAATGAACTGACGCTGAAACTCTTGCATGATGTACCTCAATTAAAGATGCAATAAATGACCTAGACTAGGGCTGTTAGTCTAGAGAAAATGTTGTAAAATTTCACCAGCAATAACAAAAGACGGCAGAACCTGCTTTTGAGCGGCCAATTGATGAAATTTTATTCCAAAACTTGGTTTTTGCGTTTTAGGCATTACAGTTATAAGTATACAGGTGGTCACAACAGCCTTACCACAGTGTACTGCAAAGCCGGGGCGCTAGTGTTAACATGCTGACTTTTATCAAAGACTATTCTAACCTTGTTTCACGACAGCTCTAGGTAATGTGCCGCATTGAGCACCGAGGAGAACCACAGGAACATGATCATCACCAGCCTTAATTTGAATGGACTTGCGAATGCCGCTCCCAGAGGCATTCTAAACTGGTTAAAAAACCAACAAGCCGATGTCATCTGCTGGCAAGATATCCGCATAAGTGAGGCTCAGTTCCCATTCACCGCCCTAGAGAAGCTTGGCTTCAATGCCTTTGTATTTGATGCTCAGCAACCCAACCAAGGGGGAACGGCTATTCTAAGCCGTGAAATGCCTAAGGCCGTGATCCGGGGTATTGGCATTAACGAACTGGATGAACAAGGGGCTTTTGTTCAAGCTGATTTTGAAGACGTCAGTGTTGCCAGCCTACTATTTCCTAAAGCGCCAACCGAAGCCAGCCTTGCCGCCCGCTTTGACCTGCAGCGCAACTTTTTACAGCATTGCAAAAAGACCAGCGCTAAGCGCCGTGATTATATTTATTGCGCCAGCCTTATGATGGCGCACCAAAGCACCGACATTGGTCGCTGGCAAGAAAGACAACATGAGCCAGGCTGCCGCCCTGAAGAACGCAACTTCATGGACATGCTGCTCGGCCCTGCTGGCTTTAGCGATGCTTTCCGCATGGTTAATAAAAAGGACGGCCAATACAGCTACTGGCCGCTGGACGAAACCCGTGAACTGGGTTGCCGCTTTGACTATCAACTAATCACACCCAAGCTGCGAGACTCAGTACTAAGTGCACAGATTGCCGGTGACATCCAACTATCACCGCATCGCCCAGTGACGGTGCGTTACGAGTTCCAACGCGACTTTTTTTAGACTGTTTTCTGCTTGCAGTTGCCTGTTTGGAGATCCTGCGACTGCGCGCAGATTAACCTTAAACGCACAGGTTAACCTGAAACGCGCAGGATGACATTTCGACCGCAGGGGTGACAGTTAGCGACTATTCTGCCAGCGCTCGGCGCTGAGCCGCCACTAACTCAAGCAAGGTCTGCTCGCCAAAATCCAGCATCTGATTTAGTTGCGCCCGTGAAAAGCGCCCCTGCTCTGCCGTGCCCTGCAACTCGATCATTTGCCCATGCTCGTCCATGATCAGGTTCATGTCGGTCTGGGCTTGGCTGTCTTCATGATAATCCAGATCCACCACCGGCCCCAGCTCAGTGATGCCCACCGAAATGGCCGCCACCATGGAAATGAGCGGGTCATGCTGCAGTGTTTGCTGGCGTTGCAAATGATTCAGTGCATCCACCAGGGCCACCATGGCGCCAGTAATGGCTGCAGTACGGGTGCCGCCGTCGGCCTGCAATACATCGCAATCCAGGGTGATGGTGTACTCCCCCAAGCGACTCAGGTCCACTGCTGCACGCAGCGAGCGGCCGATTAGGCGAGAAATCTCTACCGTACGACCGGATTGCTTACCCGCAGCGGCCTCGCGCTTCATGCGACTGCCGGTAGAGCGCGGCAACATGCCATACTCTGCGGTGATCCAACCCTTACCAGTACCCTTGAGAAAACGCGGCACACCCTCAGTCACACTGGCGGTACACAAAACCTTGGTATCGCCATAACAAATCTCTACCGAACCCTCGGCATGCTTGTTAACATGGCGCTTAATGCTAAGGGGGCGCATCTGATGTGGCTCTCGGCCATACGAACGATTCATAACTAGCTCCTCTGATTTGTCGCCAGTATAACTCAGAGGCCAGCGACAAACGAACAGGAGCAGACCATGATCCAAAGCATGACCGGCTTTGCCCGCCTTGAGATTCCATGCCAACCGGGCATCAGCCTGGAAATCAAAGCCGTTAACAGCCGCTACCTAGACCTGTATTGCCGCCTGCCCGACGACCTGTCGGGGCTAGAAGTCAACATCCGCCAACTGGCCAAGCAAGCATTGCAGCGCGGCAAGGTGGAGATCAGCCTGCTGCCCAATAAAGGCCAGGGCCAACAAGCCAGCCTTAACTCTGAGGCTCTGCAGCACAACCTCGCTCTGGTGCAGCAACTGGAGCAGCAAATGCAGTTGCAAGGCCTAAGCAGTCGCGCCATCAGCCCACTGGAGCTACTAAGCCTGCCTGGGGTGCTTAGCCAGCAGAAAAACGACTGGTCGGAACATGACATTCTTGATTATGTGGCCAAGGGCCTTGCGCAACTGGTGCAAGCCAGGCAGCAAGAAGGCCAAGCCCTGGCCGAGATGCTCAGCGAGCGCCTGCAACAGATAGAACAACTGGCGCAGCAAGTGCGCGCCAGACAGCCAGAACTCTTAGCTGCTTGGCAACAACGCTTGCGCCAGCGTATCCAAGACCTTAGCCAACAACTGGATGAGCAGCGACTGCAGCAAGAAGTGGCGGTGCTGGCACAAAAGGCCGACATCGCCGAAGAGCTGGACAGGCTCGACACCCACATCAAAGAATGCCGCCGCATCCTCAAAGCAGGGGGCGCTTGCGGTCGCAAGCTGGACTTTTACATGCAAGAGTTCAACCGTGAGGCCAATACCCTGGCCAGCAAGGCACTGAGTGATGATGTAACCGCCATCGCGGTGGAGATCAAGGTACTGATCGAGCAAATGCGCGAACAGGTGCAAAACATCGAATAGTTTTTTTACCCGTTCAAGAATGTCTTAGAAGCCCTGTTATTTGCTTGTAAATACAGGGCTTTTTTTTTCCCGTCCAAATCAGTTTGCACTTCATAGGTGACAATTTGTAGACCTGAATGCGGCATTCAAGCTTTCAACCATTCAAAACTGAACGATATTTTTTGCTAACAACATTTGACCTGTCTATAACTTCATAGTTTATCGTCATTCGTGTTCTGGTCTGTTTGAGCCAGCCGCGCCATTATTAAAAAGAACGGAAAGGACGTTTTATCTGTGTATCGCATTTCTGAGTTAGCTGAAAAAGTCGGGCTGTCACGGTCAACCTTGCTCTACTACGAGAAGCTAGGTTTGTTGCAGGGTGTTCGCAAAACCAACGGCTATCGACTGTATTCAGATAAAGATGTTCAGCAGTTGCGCTTGTTGCAACAACTGCAAGTGGGCGGTTTAACACTTAAGGAATGCAAATCCTTTTTGGACAGCAAGGTGCAGCGCTCTGTACTTGAAAAGCGCTTGCAGCAGCTGGATGAAGACATCGCTAGAAAGCAACAAGCTCGCGCGTTACTTGCCGCCATGCTTGGTGAAGGTTCGCTGCGTCTTTGGCACCAACAGACCGATAAATTAGCACCAGATGCCCATCTGGAGTGGTTAAAGCAGCAAGGCTTTAATGAACAACAAGCCCTGCATTTGAAATGGTTATCAAAAGATATGAACGCACACGAGCAATACATGGCTGACTTTATGACGGTATTCCAACGCTTAGAACGCTGGGGGCCGAGTTCTGATGCCGATACACTAAAAGCATTGTCCAGACTGCCAACAATACCCACCAAGATCATTGATATTGGCTGCGGCAAAGGCTTTTCAACCCAGTTATTGGCAAAGCACACCCAAGCCGAGATTGTGGCAGTGGATAACGAGCAAAGTGCGCTGGATGAACTCGGTGAACGCCTCACTGAGCAGGGGTTAGATACCCGCGTTACCTTAAGCTGCGCCAGTATGACGGACCTGCCTTTTGCACCTGAAAGCTTTGATTGCATCTGGTCTGAAGCCGCGGCTTACATAATGGGTGTCGAGCAAGCGTTAACCCAGTGGCGTAAACTACTGACTAATCGCGGCTATATGGTCGTCAGTGATTTGATCTGGTTAACCGAAAACCCAAGCCAAGAGGCGGTTGCATTCTGGGAAGCTGAATACCCAGATATGCAAACCATCGAAAAACGCTTAAGCCAAATGCGCCAAGCAGGCTTTGAAGTGATTGATCATTTCACCTTAAGGGAACAAGCATGGCACGATTACTATCAACCACTCAAAGCGCGAGTGGCAGAAGTAAAGGCAAGCATGCCAAATTCAAACGCCATCGCAGATATCGAGCGAGAAATTGCGATTTATGAACGTTACCTAGGCGAGTTTGGGTACCACATGTTTGTGCTACGCAAAGGAGCGTAAAAACGCCCCTGCCACAAACACCGTTTAACTGAGCATTAGGATGAGCCTTAGCGATAATAAAGCGCGGCATTTTCCTGTTTGCGCTGATCCAATGTCTTAGCAATTGCAGACACTGTTGTTTTACTGATCCCTTGCTGCTGTGCCAGATACGTAAATTGGCTGATGGCTTCTGCCACTTCTGCAATGACTTGCTTTGCATCATTCCAATTCGAAAAGCCAGCACTGGTAGCCAGTTTTTGCATCACCTTAAGCGGCGGCGCTTTGCCATAACCTCCGAACGCAGTGGCGTGTTCGTTGAATGGATGTGGGCTGTAAGTGACGTCATAAAAAGGCGCTGGCTGCCATTGACCGTCGTCCGCTTGCAAAAACGCCCAGTTTTTACTGTGGTCGTCTTGGTTAGACGACAGCAGGTTAAACATGGCACGGCGAAATTGCAGCTGTCCGGCGGCTGGTGATTTACACAACTGACGGCTGGCTTTGATCAAGTCAATATAATCGCGACCTGCTCACCTGAACTTAAGGTGCGAGTTACCATGAGTTTTTGAATGGGTTTAAAACGCATCTTTTAGCACCTCATCAATACTCGTG
>SKIB01000133.1 GCA_007116635.1 Saccharospirillaceae bacterium | reverse complement strand
TCCTTGGGCTGGAGTTGTGGCTGTTGTCATCCTGCGCGCAGTCGCAGGGTCCACAATAAAAGCAGCGCGCCGCGAATGCTCGCCAGAGGCCATAAGGCAGCAACCGCAGCAGGGTAGGCGCAGCCCGTGGAGTCAGAGAGGAGATCCTGCGACTGCGCGCAGGATGACGAAGCACGCGGCTTGCAAGATGATAGAGGGTGCGCAGGATGACCCTCAGAATTACAGCTTAAAACTGGCCGACAGCTGTTGCAGTTGCAGTGCCAAGCTCTGTAATTGCTTAGCCTGAGCTAAACGGTTCTCGGAGCGCTGCTGCTGGTCCTGCAGCAGCTGTTGAATGCCTTGGTCGTGCTGCTCGATGCTGGCAGCCAATTGCAGTTGTTGCTGGCTGTGGCGCTCAATGTCTTCTGCTTGCTGGTGCAATTGCAGCACCTGTTCCTGCAGGCTATTGCTTTGCTGGGCCAGCTCATGCAGCGCGGTTTGGCTTTCTGCCGTTAGGCCAACGGCGGCCTGAATGCTGCCACTGGTGGCCGTTACGCCAAGGGTCAGGCGGCCAATCAGTTGCCGAATGTCCTCCGTGCTTTTGTGGCTACGGGTGGCCAGTAGGCGCACCTCATCGGCTACTACGGCAAAACCGCGTCCTTGGTCGCCGGCCCGCGCCGCCTCAATGGCGGCATTCAAAGCCAAAAGATTGGTTTGCTCGGCAATTTGGCCAATCAAATCGAGAATGCTGCCAATGTCATGGCCAGATTGCTGCAGCTGCAAAGTTTTTGCGTCGCTGTCTTGCATTTGCTGTTGTAATTTTTGCAGTTGTTCCGTGGTCGAGATCAAGAACTGCTGGCTTTGCCTCAGGTCGCGCATTGCCAGCTCGCTGGTGTGCTGCCCCTGATTCGCCAGCTGCCCCATGCTTAAACTGGCTTGCTGTTGCACTCTAAGCTCCTGATGCAGAAGCTGCAACAGCTGCGCTTGTTCCCCTTGCTGAACCAAATCCAACTGGGTTTGCTTCAGGCTTTGTTGGCTGCTGTCCAACAGGCTGGTGGCCTGGGCACCTAGGCGCCGGACAATGGTATGGGCATGGCGCTGCTGTAAACCTTGCTGTAATTTGAATTGCCCGCGCCAACTGAGATCACCGGTAAAAATGTATTGGCTAATGGCGTCTTGCTGAAAGTAGCCTTGACTCTTGGGTTGGTGTAGCCAGAGGTGCTTGGCGGCCAACAGCAGCAACAGCAATACGCCACTCAGTGCCAATGCTGAACCCATGCCAAGCAGTAGCCAGCTTGTTATCAGGCCCAGAACCGTGATGCCCAGAATCTGCCAATACTCGGCATGCATGGCCACCCAGCGTTGCCAAGGCCTAAAGGCGGGTAACCCCTGTTGCAAGCGTTGATACAGCTGTTCAGCACGCTGAATTTGTTCGGGTTCGGCCTTGATGCGCACCGATTCAAAGCCCACTGCCTGTCCTTGTTGATAAATAGGGGTAATGTAGGCGTCGACCCAGTAGTGATCGCCGTCTTGGCAGCGATTTTTAACAATGGCACGAAAGGGGCGCTCTTGCTTGAGGTACTGCCACATCAGGGCAAAGGCCGCCTGAGGCATGTCACTGTGACGCACAAGGTTGTGCGCTTGGCCAATGAGTTGTTCACGCTCAAATTTAGCGATTCGGCAGAAATCCGTATTAACCTCAGTGATCACCCCTTTGAGGTTGGTACTGGAAATGATGCAGTCTGTTTTGCTAAGCGGTATCTCTCGCTGGGTAACCGGGCCGTTATTGCGCATAGACTATCCTCGGTGAATCTGTCTTAAAGCTTAGTTCAAGGCGACGAATACTGCAGTGCCAAAATTTTGTTGTAACCTTTGGTTAAATTTTTGACATTCTTATGGCGAAATTCCTAGCTAGGGTCTATCTGTTAAAAGGAGTATTCATAGGAGGCGTTATGGCAGGCTTTTTAATTGTCAGTGATGTAGCCAGCGCATCGCAACGGTTGTCCATGTTGTTGCAGCATGAACAGCCGCAGTTACCGCTCTACCGTGCCAGTAACTGGGAAGCAGCAGAGCTGCTGGCCAGTGAACACCAGTTGGATGGTTTGATCAGCATTCAAGGCTGGCATCCGCAAAATTTGCAAGGCTTGGCCTTGATTCATCGGCGATGGCCCAAGATGGCGCTGATCTGGTTTGTTGATCGTATTCCGAGCAGCAGCAAGCCGGTGCTGCAAAGCTTGGGTGTGCGTGCTTTGCCAGAGGAGGCATTGGACACCCTGTTCAGCGGTTTGAACATGGATGTATGGCAGAGTTTGCAAACTTAGTACTAAGCTCTTTAAAAGGCTGGCTTCTAGCAAGCGACTGGGTACACTGGGCGGTCTAGGAGGACTGTCCATGCCCAGAGCAAAAACCACCCGCAGCCGAACCACCGTTGCCAGCAAAACCCCAAGCCGAACTCGATCAAGTCGCACCAATCAGCGTGCCCGTGGCCGCAGCAAAAAGCGGGTGCGTAGCAAAGAAAAACGCTCGTGGTTGGCCAGATTATTTTGGGGCATGACACTGATCTTGGTATTGGCCAGTATCCCAGCGGGACTCTATGCTTGGCGATTGCATAATCAGGTGGTGCAGCAATTTGAACAGCGTCGTTGGGATCTGCCTGCTCGGGTATTCTCCGCACCCATTGACCTCTATGTGGGGGCCGATATTGGCCGAGACCAGTTACTGCAACTGTTGCGAGACTACGGTTATCAGTCGGTTAGCCAGCCTTCGGCTCCCGGCCAGTATCGCTTTGCCGACAATCATTTGCATCTCATTACCCGCGCCTTTAACGATGTGGCAGGCAACAGCCCAGCGCAGGAAGTGCGTTTGGACTTTATTGGTCAGCGCATCCGTGGCGTACGCACGCCGGATGGCGGTGGCTATGCCCGCATTGAACCCATTGAAATCGGTGTGCTCTATTATGGCGAGGTGCAGGATCGCCTACCCATTCGTTTGGATCAGGTGCCAGAAAACTTCATCGAGGCCTTGCTGGCGGTGGAAGACCGTGCCTTTTATCAGCATTTTGGCATCAACCCACAGGGCATTGCCCGAGCGGCCTTGGTTAACTTCCAGTCCGGACGCTCGGTACAAGGGGGCAGTACTCTTACTCAGCAGCTGGTCAAGAACCTCTACCTTAGTAATGAGCGTTCCTATTGGCGCAAAATCAATGAAGCCATCATGGCCGTGAGCCTGGAAATGCGTTTTAGCAAGGATGAGATTCTAGAAACATATTTAAACGAGGTCTTTGTTGGTCAAGACGGTAACCGTGCTATTCATGGCTTTGGTTTGGCTAGCCAATACTACTTTGCTAAACCCTTGTCTGAGCTGAGTCTAGATGAGCAAGCTTTGTTAATTGGGTTAATTAAGGGGCCTTCGCTTTATAACCCAGTGCGCTTCCCTGAGCGCGCCACTAATCGCCGTAACCTGGTGCTGCAAGTAATGCACGAGCAACTGGGTGCGCCGCAAAATCTGGCTCAGGCTCAGGCCCGGCCTTTGGGCCTGAACATCAGCCGTCGTTCCGGCCAGTACCCCGCCTATATGGATCTGGTTCGTCAGCAATTACGCGCCGATTACCCAGACGAGGTTCTGTTTCGTGAAGGTTTGCGTATTTACACCAGCTTGCGTCCTTGGGTGCATGCTCAGGCACAGCAAAGCGTGAGCGAAAGTTTGGCCGCCATGGAGCAACGCCATAACCTGCCAGACGGAGAGTTGGAAGCGTCCATGGTGGTGGTGCAGCCCTTTACCGGTGAAGTCTTGGCCGTCTTAGGTGGTAGGAGGCCACTGGCCGGTGGCTTTAACCGTGCGCTGGACATGAGGCGACAGTCGGGCTCTCTGCTCAAACCAGCCATATTCTTGGCAGCCTTGAGATCCAACCAATATCATTTATTAACCCCGATAGACGATGGTCCCATAAGTGTGCCATTGCCCGAAGGCGGTGAATGGCAGCCGACCAACTTCAATAACCAAAACAATGGCATTGTGCCGCTGTACCGTGCTCTGGCGCTGTCCTATAACCAGTCAGCGGCGCGCCTAGGCATGGATGTCGGCTTGCCAGCCTTTTTTGATAGCCTCACGGATCTTGGTCTGGACCCTGCGGCCTACCCCAAGGTGCCCTCGGTGATGCTGGGTGCAGCTGAGCTGAGCCCAATGCAGATTGCCACCCTGTACCAGACCTTGGCTAATAATGGTTATCGCACCGACCTCAGCGCCATTCGTGGGGTAATGACCTCAGATGGTGAACTGTTGGTGCAGTATCGCCGTGATCATCGCCAACGCATTGCTACCAATGATGTGTATTTGCTCAATCATGCCCTGCATTTGGCCATGACCGAAGGCACGGGCCGCAGTGCTTACCAAAGCATTCCGCAATCAGTTCGGTTGCTGGGTAAAACCGGCACCACTGATGGTCGTCGTGATAGTTGGTTCAGCGGTTGGGCGGGCACCACTCTGGCCGTCACCTGGATTGGCTATGACAACAATCGCAACACTCCTCTGACCGGGGCGACAGGTGCTTTGCAGCTGTGGACGCACTTTATGGAGGCCATGCTGGTGCAAACCGAAGACAGCTTGCCGCCCCATGGCATTGAGTATCATTGGGTTTTGCCGGGGCAAAATGCCACCACCGACAGCCAGTGTGCAGGTGCAGTGCAGTTCCCCTTTAAGGCCTCGGCCATGCCTATGCAGCATCGCGGCTGTGGTTGGCGGCCAAGTATTAATGAGCCTGTTGCGCCAGATCAACCTCGGCCAACGCCCCCTAGATCCAACAATTGGCTGCGCGACCTATTTAATTGGTAATCCGACTGACAAAGGACTGTCTTTATGGATACTTATGCGTTGCTTAATTACCATTTGCCTAAAAATTGATCAGATAATATTGCTATTTAGTGCGTTGTTTGCCTGTAATACTGGCGTTACGGCAAAAAAATGGTAATTAAGCAACAACTTGATCTGGGTCAGTGTGACCTTAGAGTACAGGGGCTAGTATTAGGGCATGTAAAACAGGTGGTAAAAATAAATATTCCATCTGTGGTAGGCTTTTGGGTGCCAACTGAATGGGCAACAACGCTGCACAGCACTGGCTCCTTACTCTAACTGGAGGTTCGTATGACCAATTTAAGTGAAGGTTTTTCTAAGGCTTGGGCAGGCTTTGCCCCTGGTGACTGGCAGTTGAAAGTCGATGTGCGCGACTTCATCCAAAAGAACTACAGCCCTTACCTAGGCGATGGCAGCTTTTTGGCCGGCCCGACCGATGCTACTACTGCCTTATGGAACAAGGTGATGGAAGGCATTAAGCAAGAAAACGCCACCCACGCCCCTGTCGATTTTGACACCGACAAGCCTTCCACCATCACCAGCCATGAGCCAGGCTACATCAACAAAGATCTGGAAACCATCGTTGGTCTGCAAACCGAAGCTCCTCTGAAGCGTGCGATCATTCCTCAGGGCGGTATCCGCATGGTGGAGTCTTCATGCAAGGCCTATGGCCGTGAGCTGGACCCACAAATCAACGAAATTTTCACTAAGTACCGCAAAACACACAACCAGGGTGTGTTTGATGTCTATACCCCAGACATCATGAAGTGCCGTAAGTCGGGCATCATCACGGGCTTGCCAGATGCCTATGGCCGTGGCCGTATCATTGGCGATTACCGTCGTGTGGCTCTGTATGGTATCGACCGTCTGTTGCAAGACCGTGTTGAGCAGTTCCATGCCACTCAGGCCGATTTTGAGCAGGGCAACAACCTGGAAGCCATGATTCGCCTGCGTGAAGAAATGCAAGAGCAATACCGTGCGCTGCAAGACCTGGCCAAGATGGCGGCCGGCTATGGCTTTGACATCAGCAAACCAGCCAGCACTGCCCAAGAAGCCATCCAGTGGCTGTACTTCGGCTACCTGGGCGCGGTGAAGTCGCAAAACGGCGCCGCCATGTCTTTGGGCCGTACCTCTACCTTCTTGGACATCTTCATCGAGCGCGACCTGCAAAAGGGTCTGATCACCGAATCGCAAGCGCAAGAGATGATCGACCATTTTGTAATGAAATTACGTATGGTGCGCTTCCTGCGTACCCCTGAGTACGATGATCTGTTCTCTGGCGACCCTATCTGGGCAACTGAGTCAGTGGCGGGTATGGGTCTTGATGGCCGTCCGCTGGTCACCAAAACCAGCTTCCGTTTCTTGCACACCCTGTACAACATGGGTCCAAGCCCAGAGCCAAACATCACCATTCTGTGGAGCGAGAGCCTGCCAGAGAACTTCAAGAAGTTCTGTGCCCAGGTATCGATCGACACCAGCGCCATGCAGTACGAAAACGACGACCTGATGCGCAACGACTTCCAGAGCGATGACTACGCCATTGCTTGCTGCGTGAGCCCGATGGTGGTTGGCAAGCAGATGCAGTTCTTCGGTGCTCGCTCTAACCTAGCTAAAACCATGCTGTACGCCATTAACGGTGGTGTTGATGAGAAGCTGGGCATCCAGGTTGGGCCAAAAGCCGAACCCATGACCGACGAATACCTAGACTTCGACAAGGTATGGAACAGCCTAGACAAGTTAATGGATTGGTTGGCCACTCAGTACGTGACTGCTCTGAACAGCATTCACTACATGCACGACAAGTACGCCTATGAAGCCATTCAAATGGCACTGCACGATGCGCACATCGTGCGTACCATGGCCTGTGGTATTGCCGGTCTGTCGGTAACCGCTGACTCGCTGTCGGCCATCAAATACGCCAAGGTTAAGCCAGTGCGTAACGAGCAAGGCATTGCCGTGGATTTTGAAATCGAAGGCGAATACCCAGCCTTTGGTAACAACGACCCTCGGGTGGACGACATTGCCGTGCAGCTGGTTGAAAGCTTCATGAACAAAATCAAGCGTCACAAGACCTATCGTGATGCAGTGCCCACTCAGTCGGTACTGACCATTACCTCTAACGTGGTTTATGGTAAGAAAACAGGCACCACCCCTGATGGCCGTAAAGCCGGTATGCCGTTCGCACCTGGTGCGAACCCAATGCACGGCCGTGACACCAAGGGCGCAGTGGCCTCTTTGACCTCGGTGTCGAAGATCCCTTACAGCCATGCCAAAGACGGTATTTCTTATACCTTCTCCATTGTGCCTAGCACTCTGGGTAAGAGCACCGATTGCTGCCAGGTGAATCTGGTGGGTTTGATGGACGGCTTCTTCAGCTGCGACGCCAAACAGGGCGGTCAGCACCTGAACGTCAACGTGCTTAACCGTGACATGCTGTTGGATGCCATGGAAAACCCAGACAAGTACCCGCAGCTGACCATTCGTGTGTCTGGTTACGCGGTGCGCTTTAACTCGCTGACCAAAGAACAGCAGCAAGACGTAGTGACCCGTACCTTCACTAACTCGCTCTAAGTTCGCTGATTCACCGGGTGGCTCTGCGCCCGGTGTTAATGGTTTTTTCCTGCCCCAGCCAGTATTCTAGCTGGGGCTTTTTTACTTTTGGGGGCTTTGATGTCTTTACTCGCCCGAGTGCACTCCACTGAATCCTGCGGCACCTTGGATGGGCCTGGCATTCGTTATATTGTTTTTTTGCAAGGCTGCCTGATGCGTTGCCTGTATTGCCATAACCGCGATACCTGGGACCTCAATACCGGCGAATTGCGTTCTGTGGAAGACATGCTGCCTGAGATTCTCAGTTATAAAGCCTTTATGAAGGGTTCTGGCGGCGGGGTGACCTGCTCGGGGGGCGAGCCTTTGCTGCAAATCCCGTTTTTGATCGAATTCTTTGAGCGGTTGAAACAAGAGGGCATTCATACCTGTTTGGACACCAATGGCTATGTGCGCCAATACAATGATCAGCTGGATCGTTTAATGGCCAGCACCGACATGGTGATGCTGGACCTTAAGGCCATTGATGATGAAGTCCATAAGCCGCTGACCAAAATCAGCAATCGCTATGCGCTGGATTTTGCTCGTTACCTGGTGCGGATGCAAAAGCGCATCTGGATTCGTTATGTGGTGGTGCCGGGTTACACCGATTCGGACGAGGGCGCGCATCTGATGGGCCGCTTCTTGGCCGACGACCTGCAAGGCAAGGTGGAGAAGATAGACCTGCTGCCTTACCACGAGCTGGGCAGCCACAAGTGGGCTTATTTCAATGACACCTTCGGCCTTGAAGGGGTTAAGCCGCCACCGCGTGAGCGCTTGGATGCCATCGCTGACATCCTGCGCAGCTATGACATCACTGTCGGGCCTTATTAGTCACTCGTCACCCTGCGCGCAGCTCAGTCATCCTGCGCGAAGTCGCAGGATCTCTTAACCTGCCACTGGACTAACGTTCCCCGCCCAGTCGCTGGTCTGGCAACTGGGCTCTCGGGGACGCTGTTCGTCATCCTGACCGCTTGACGGCGTCCATCCCTGGCCGCCGACACCCCTCGACCCCAGTTCCCAGCCCGCTCCTTGGGCTGGTTTTGTGGCTGGTTGTCCTTTGCATAGACCCTGCGACTACGTGCAGGGTGACGGCCTGTGCTGTAGCCAAACCCCCAACCCAGAGTCTTAACCCACTACTGTCTTAACCCACCACCTCAAGCTGGCTTGCGCTTTGCTGGTTCTTTTTGACCCTGATCTGGACCTCAATGCGTTCAATCATTTCCTGTACATGGGTAATGACGCCCACTTTGCGGCCCTGCGCCTGTAGGCAATCCAGCGCGGTCATGGCGACCTGCAGGGTTTCACCGTCCAGACTGCCAAAACCTTCGTCAATGAATAGGGTCTCTACCTGCACGCGGTTGGAGGACAGGGAGGCCAAGCCCAGTGCCAAGGCAAGTGATACAAGGAAGCTTTCTCCGCCGGAAAGGGAATGCACTGAGCGGACTTCGTCGCCCATGTCTTGATCCAAAACCTGTAGGGCTAGGTTGTCGGGTATGCGTTGCAGGCGATAGCGCCGACTTAGGGTTTCCAGATGCATGTTGGCGTAGCCCAGCAGAATGTCCATGGTCAATTGCTGGGCGTAATTGCGGAATTTTTTGCCACTTTCTGAGCCAATCAGCTCGTTCAACTGTGCCCAAAGGCGAGTGCTGGCGGCCTGCTGGTCGATGGCTGCCTGCAGCCCTAATGCTTGGCTGCGGCGTTGATCGTCTTGGCGAAGTTCCACAGTCAAGGCTGCCATGGCATCCCTTAGGCTGCTGTGCTCGGCCTTGGCTGCTTGGCGTTTGGCTTGCCATTCTGGCTCGCTGCCTTCAATGCCTTGATCCTCAGGGCTGCGCTCATTACGGTGCTGAGCCAGCCTTGCCTGACGCTCTTTGAGCAGAGTCTGAGTGCTGATGCGTTGGTTGTCGATCGCAAGCAGTCGTTGGCGTTCGGCGTCTCGCTGCTTGGCATCCCATGATAACAGCACCTGCAGCTCTGCTGGCTGGGTGATCTGGATGGCCTCACCCTGTGCTTGGATCCAGTCCTTGAGTGCTGCTTGGGCGTGATCATGTTCCTGCGTCAGAGCGGATTGCGATTCTTGGTAATGCTTGAGCGTCAATTCGCACTGGTTGTAGGCGTTGTTTGCCAGTGTTAAGGATTGCTTGGCTTGTTCGTGCTGCTGCTCTTGGGCGCGGATGGCGGCTTTGAGCTGCTGCTCGGCCTCTGCTGCTGACTGGCCATCAAGCAGGGCTTGGCGTGATTGGTGCAGTGCTTGGTAGTTGCCATTAAGCTGC
>SKIB01000049.1 GCA_007116635.1 Saccharospirillaceae bacterium | reverse complement strand
ATGGCGCTGGATTCCTGAACTGAGGTTTATTAACCATTACCATGATCACCCAGGCTACATTGAGGTTATGGCTCAACATCTGCAAGCCTATTGGCAGCAGCATGGTCGGGCGGAGAAACTGGTGTTTTCCTTCCACGGCTTGCCAGAGCGCAACCTAAGGTTGGGTGATCCCTATTTCTGTGAGTGCCATAAAACGGTACGCCTGCTGACTGAGCGCCTTGGTTTGCCAGCGGATGAATACCTAACCACTTTTCAGTCGCGTTTTGGCAAGGCCAAGTGGTTAACCCCCTACACCGACAGAACCTTAGAGCAGTTGGCCAAAGAGGGTGTGGCTTCGGTACAGGTGTTCTGTCCGGGCTTCTCTGCCGATTGCTTGGAAACCTTGGAGGAAATCGATGAAGAAAATCGTGAGATTTTCTTGGAGGCCGGTGGCAAAAGCTTTGCTTACATTCCGGCCTTGAACGACTTGCCAAGTCATTTAGACATGCTCAGTAAACTGGTGCAGCAGCATTTGCAGGGCTGGGGTCTGGAGCAGCCCAGTGCGGGCGAACAAAAATCGGCCTTGGAAGCTGTGGCGCGTGAGAAGCAAAGGCTGGAGATTAACAATTAAGATAACTCTTAATTAAAGTTTGGATAGCTGACGCGGCAAACACTGGTTTTGTCGCCCTGCTATGCTATGATTTGCAGGCCTTAAAATATGTTAGGGCGTTGTTTTAATAGAGGATGAGAAGGCTATGACCACACATCTACCCGCTTTAGCCATTGATCGGCTGTCGCCTGGTGCGAATCTGGAAAGCTATATCCAGGCGGTTAATAGCATTGATGTTCTAACAGCCGAAGAAGAACGCGAGCTTGCCGACAAGCTCTGGTATCAAAGTGATCTTAACAGCGCCCGTTTGCTGGTCATGTCGCACCTGCGTTTTGTGGTGCACATTGCTCGTGGCTATGCTGGCTATGGTTTACCGCAAGCCGATTTGATTCAAGAGGGCAATCTTGGCCTGATGAAGGCAGTTAAGCGTTTTAACCCTGAAATCGGCGTGCGCCTGGTTTCCTTTGCCGTGCACTGGATCAAGGCCGAAATTCATGAATTCATTCTGCGCAATTGGCGCATCGTCAAGGTGGCGACCACCAAGGCGCAGCGCAAATTGTTTTTTAATTTGCGCAGTGCGAAAAAGAACCTTGGCTGGTTAAACGAGCAAGAGGCTCAGGCCATCGCCGATGATTTGGGTGTGTCGCTCAAGTCGGTTTATGAGATGGAAGGGCGATTAACGGCACATGATATGTCCTTTGATTTGGATGATAATGGCGATGACGATTCTCCCTCGGCAGCGCCGGTACTTTATCTAGAAGACAGTCGTTATGATCCTGCTGCGCAGGCGGAAAATGATGACTACCAGCAAGATGCCGAGTCGCAAATGGCTGCCGCCATGGAGCAGCTTGACCCTCGCAGTCGTGACATCATTGAGCGCCGCTGGCTTAGCCAAGACAGCAAAGACACGCTGCAGTCTCTGGCTGATGAATACGGTGTCTCTGCTGAGCGCATTCGCCAGCTGGAGAAGGCGGCGATGAAAAAGCTCAAGAGCCTAATGACCCTGGTTGCCTAGATAAGTCACCCCGCGCGCAGTCGCAGGGTCCTTTTCACTAAGCCACCAAGGTCCTGCCCAGCCACCCAGCGACCGATCCAGTTAACCTGCGCGTAGTCGCAGGATCTCCTCTCTGAATTAACAGGCTGCGCCAGCCCTGCTGCGGTTGCTGCCTTGTGGCCTCTGGCGAGCATTCGCTCCGCGCTGCATTTTTTACAGCCCCTGCGACTAGGCGCAGGGTGTTAATCCATCACCAGCGTTTGCGCCATCCCTGGGCATTCGCATCCGCACATCCCTGTGCTCCTGACGCCGCCGACGACCACAAGCCTGCACCCGCTTGACGCTGGGCTGGCTGGAGCATTGTTGGTGGCTCACTTACTATTGTGGCTAGTCACCCTGCGCGCAGGATGCATTAGTGCAAGCAAGGCTTCTTTGTTAAACTAGGCCACCTTTTTTGTGCCAGCCTCAGGGCAGGTAATTTGTTGGAGAGCAATTGTGGCCGAAACCCCAGAAAACCCAGACGCGCCCGAGGCAGAAACCGTCGCATACCCCAGAGCCATTCGCACCTTTGTCATGCGCACTGGGCGCATGACGCCCTCGCAAGAGCGTGCCTACGAGCAGCTATGGCCAGAGCATGGTCTGACGCTAGAGCAGGGCATGATAGACCCAGTAGCGGTTTTTGGCCGCCAAGCACCCATTACCCTGGAAATTGGTTTCGGCATGGGTGATTCACTGCTGCAAATGGCCAGTGAAGCACCAGAACGCGATTTTATTGGCATCGAAGTGCACTTGCCTGGGGTTGGGCGCTTGCTGAATAACATGGCTAAACAGAACATCAGCAATATCCGCGTTTATCAACAGGATGCGTTGCAGGTGCTGGACGACTGTCTGCCCGATGGCTGTCTTGATCGTGTGCAGTTGTTTTTCCCCGATCCATGGCATAAAAAGAAACACCATAAAAGACGCATGGTGCAGCCGGCCTGGGTGGCGAAAATCAGCAGCAAACTGCGCCCAGGTGGCCTGTTGCACATGGCGACCGACTGGCAGGAATACGCCGAGCACATGCTTGAGGTGATGCAACAAAGCCCGGACTTTGTCAGCCAAGCAGAGACTGGTCAGGAATACAGCCCAAGGCCAGATTGGCGACCAGAAACCAAATTTGAACGCCGTGGCCAGCGATTAGGTCATGGGGTTTGGGACTTGATTTATCAAAAGCGAGCATCAGCATGAAAAAAGATAAGAAGCGTATTGAAAGCCCAGAAATCTCAGACAACATTTTGCAGTTGTTCTTTCAGGCCACCAGCCACGACGAGACAGCCCTTGACTATGTGATCCTTGAGCGCGCCTATCGTGGTTTGCCGATCGAGGCCTGGCCTAGATTCTTGCAGTTAGCCAAAGAGCGAGGCCTTGACCTGCAAGCTCGTAACCCACAGGGCCGCACACTGGCGGAAGAAATTGCCAGTCATGCCAATAACCTGGACTTTGCCGAGGCCATCGAACAGGCGCTTTGAGCGGCAAAACCCTTAGCGGCAGGGCAATCAAACATTTGCTTACTGCCGCCAAAAATAGGGCGAAAACAGAATCAGTACGGTGAAGATCTCCAGTCGGCCAAGCAACATGCCAACGCAAAGAATCCATTTGGCTGGGTCGTTTAGGCTGGCCCAGTTGCTGCTGGCTTCACCCAGTGCCGGGCCAAGGTTGTTCAGGGCCGAGGCGGACACTGACCAGGTGGTCTCAAAGTCCAGGCCAGTGGCCAGCAGAGCAAAGAACATGGCGGCAAAGACCAACACATAGACCGCAAAGAAGCCCCACACCGCTGAAGTCACCCCTTCAGGCACGGCCTTTTCACTGCCCAGACGAATGCTAAACACCCCGTTAGGGTGAATCAAACGCTTGATCTCACGTGAGCCCTGTTTGAGCAGTAGCACTACTCGAATCACCTTAATGCCGCCAGCAGTGGAGCCAGCACAGCCGCCAAAAAAGGCTGCCATGATCATCAAGTAGGGCAGTACCGTCGGCCAGCCACTAAAGTCAGTCACACCAAAGCCTGCAGTGGTGTGGACCGACACCGAGGTGAAGAGCGCATGGCGCCAGGTGGTGAACCAGTCGCTGTGCTGATTAAAGAGTAGGGCCACAAAGGTAAAGAGCACCATGACCGCCACTGAGCCAAGGAAAAAGCGATATTCAGGGTCGCGCCAATACTGTTTGAGGCTGCGCTTACGAAACAAGGAAAAGTGCAGGGCAAAGTTGGCAGCGGCCAGCAGCATAAAGACCACACCGACCATCTCCACAGCAAAGCTGTCGTAGTGACCAATGCTGGCGTCCTTAGTCGAGAAGCCGCCGATGGCCACGGTGGAAAAGCTATGGGTGATGGCATCAAACCAGGGCATACCAGCCAAACGATAAGCCAGAGCGCACAGCAGGGTGAAGGCCACATAGATCAGCCACAGCAGCTTGGCGGTGGTGGCGATGCGTGGGGTCAGCTTTTCATCCTTCATTGGCCCCGGGATTTCAGTGCGGTACAGCTGCATACCGCCCACGCCCAGCATTGGCAGAATGGCGACCGCCAAAATGACGATGCCTAGCCCACCCAGCCATTGCAGTTGCTGGCGATACCAAAGTATGGACTGTGGCAAGCTGTCCAGCCCGGAAATGACCGTAGCACCGGTGGTGGTTAAGCCAGAGAGGGACTCGAAAAAGGAATCGGTGATCGATAAATCCAACTCCGGGATGTTGTAAAAGGGCACGGCACCCGCCGCAGCCAGTACCAACCAAAACAGGCTGGTGATGACAAAGCCTTCTTTGGTGCTCAGTTCGTCCTGCATTCTCATGGTCGGTAGCCAGAGCACAAAGCCCAGCGCCAAAATGCCCAGCATCGACAGCACCCAAACCATGCTTTGACCGTCGCTGTACCAGATGGACACCAGCAAGGGCGGTACATTGGTCAAGGAAAAGGTCATCAATAGAATGGCGAAAATGCGGACCAGATTGCCGTAATTCATGAATCTACCTAAAAGAAGGTGAAGCCAACCTGAAACAGGCGTTCGACATCACGCAGGTGTTTCTTGTTGGCGACAAATAGAATGACATGGTCGTTGGTTTCGATCACTAGGTCGTCATGGCCAACCAGCACTTGGTCGCCGCGCACCACGGCGCCAATGGTGGTGCCAGAGGGCAGGTCAATGCTGCCAATGGCACGGCCCACCACCTTGGACGAGCGTGGATCACCATGGGCAATGGCCTCCATGGCTTCGGCTGCGCCACGACGAAGTGAGTGCACACTCACTACATCGCCACGGCGAATGTGGGTTAGCAAGGAGCCAATGGTGGCCTGGCTGGGCGAGATGGCAACATCAATGTCGCCGCCCTGTACCAGATCCACATAAGCAGAATTATTGATCAGGCACATCACCTTATGCGCACCCAAGCGCTTGGCCAATAAGGACGACATGATGTTGGCTTCGTCGTCATTGGTTAGGGCGATGAAAACATCAATGTCTTCGATGTTTTCGTTAATCAGCAGGTCTTGGTCGGAGGCATGGCCTTTGAGCACCAGGGTGTTGGGTAGGTGATCACCCAGCCATTGAGCGCGTTCTTCGTTGTGCTCGACCAATTTGACATGGTAGCGGTACTGCATCAGCTTGGCCAAACGGTAGCCAATGTTGCCACCACCAGCGATCATCAGCTTGCGATAGGGCGCTTCCAGACGACGCAATTCGTTCATGATGGTGCGCATATTGGCGCGGTCGGCTAAAAAGAACACCTCATCGTCGATCTCGATTTCAGTGTCGCCATGAGGAATGATGCTGCGATGCTTACGGAAGATGGCCACCACCCGTGCGTCCTGATTGGGAATCACTTGGCGCAAATAACGCAACTGTTGGCCGACCAGAATCGAGCCGGGCTTGGCGCGAACTGCGATCATCTGCACCTTGCCATCGGCAAATTCCAGCACCTGCAGCGAGCCAGGGTTATCCACCAAACGCTGGACATACTGGGTCACCAGCAGTTCGGGGCTGATCAAAACATCGATCGGCAGGCCAGTGATGCCGGGCAGTTCGCTGTTCACCAGTTTGCGGGTATCGTAAAACAGCTGTTCGGCGTGCTTTTGAAAATCACTATTGCGAATGCGGGCAATCTTGTTGGGGGTGTGGAATAGGGTCCAGGCGATCTGACAGGCCACCATGTTGGTTTCGTCTTGGTTGGTGACCGCAATCAGCATGTCGGCGGCGTCTACCCCTGCTTCCCTGAGGGTTTTGGGCAGGCTGGCCAGACCGCGAAAGGTACGGATGTCGTATTTGTTTTGCAGCTCTAACAGCCGCGCAGCATTGGTGTCGACCAGGGTCACATCATTGCTTTCGTCTGCCAAGGTGGCCGCCAAGTTAGCTCCGACCTGACCCGCACCCAGGATGACGATTTTCATTTAGCATTTCTCCAACAGGGCATAAAAGAAGCCATCATGACTGCCGGGTTGCGGCAGCAGTTGGTTACCGTACTCCGAGCCATTGCCCAGGGTCAAGGGCAGCAGTTTGGCATCGGGCTGACTGGCCAAGAAGCGCACGACATTGTCATGGTTTTCTTGCTTACTGGTACTGCAGGTGCAGTATAGCAGCTGGCCGCCGGATTTGAGGCAGGGCCACAGAGCTTGCAACAACCGCTGCTGCAGCTCGGCCAGTTGTTCCAGGTCGCTGGCAAGGCGCAGGGTTTTGATGTCGGGATGGCGGCGAATCACCCCTAGGCCACTGCAGGGCGCATCCAACAAAATGGCATCAAAGGCCTGGCCGTCCCACCAGCTGGCGGGGTCAGAGGCATCGGCTGCCTTGAGACCGGCGGTTAAGCCTAGACGGCTGAGGTTCTCTGCGACCCGTGGCAGACGCTCGGGGTTGCTGTCCAGTGCCAAAAGCTGCAGATCGGCACGCTCCAGCAGGTGGCAGGTTTTACCTCCCGGGGCCGCGCAGGCGTCCAGCACGCGCATGCCGCTGCTTAGGGTTAGGAGTTCACCGGCCAAAGAGGCGGCCTCGTCCTGTACCGCAACCCAACCTTGCTCCCAGCCTGGTAGTTGCTGTACGGCCATGGGCTGAGTGAGCACAATGCTGTGCGAGGCCAGCTCACTGGCCCTGGCCTCAATGCCCGCTTGCGACAGCAGCTCAAGGTATTGAGCGCGCGAATGGTGTCGCTGGTTGACCCTTAGGCTCATGGGGCCTGGCTGGTTGTGTGCATCCAGCAACTCGCGGTAGTGCTGCGGCCAATCCTGCTGCTGTTGCTTGATCAGCCAAGTGGGCGCGGCAAAGCGATAGCTGGGGTTGCCGCGTAACTTTTGGTCGATCTGCTGGCGTTCACGAATGAACTGGCGCAGCAGAGCGTTACACAGGCCAGTGAATTGGCTCTTATTTAAGGCTTTGCACAGGGCCACGGTTTCGTTCACTGCTGCGTGTTCAGCGGCTTGCTGCTGATCCAGTTGGTACAGGCCAAGCAGCAACAGCGCCTGAATGTCAGCGTCTTTGTTCTTTAGCGCCTTGTTGAGCAGGCGCTTTAAAATCAGCTGTAATCTGGGTAAATAGCGCAGGCAACCATAGGTCAGGGATTGCCAGTAAGCGCGCTCAGGACCGCTGAGGCCCTCAGGGCTGGCGTCGGCCAACGACCGACCCTGCATCACGGCGGCCAGGCTTTGCACGGCTGCCAGTCTGGGGTTTTGGCTGTTGGCCTGAATCATGCGAGTACCCTTGGCTGATTAAAGTAGCTGCCTCGACCATTAAGCCAGTCGCGTGCCTGCACAACGCCCTTGCCGGGATTCTGTAATTGCAGCAAACGCAGCGACTGCTGACCACAGGCCACCAGTAAGCCAGAGGCATCGGCCGCCAGCACCTGACCGGGTTGGCCGCTGGCGTCTACTAGCTCGGCCTGCCAGACCTTGATCTTTTGCCCATCCAGCTCAAAGTGGCTGCCAGGCACAGGGTTAAAGGCGCGAATTTGCCGCTCCAGCTCAAGAGCCGGTTTGTGCCAATCCAATAGGCTTTCGCTCTTGTTCAGCTTGTGTGCATAGCAGGCTAGGTTGTCGTCCTGCTTGTTGGGCTGACTCTGGCCGCTTTGAATAAGCGCCAAGCCGCGTAATAAGCAGTCTTGGCCCAAGGGAATCAGGGCGTCGTGCAGGCTTTGCCCCGTGTGCTGACCGATGGCCAGACTGGCTTCCAACCAAACTGGGCCGGTGTCCAGACCCTTTTCCATTTGCATCAGGCCGACACCCGTTAATTCATCACCGGCCTGAATGGCACGGGCAATGGGCGCTGCACCGCGCCATCTGGGCAGTAAGGAGCCGTGCACATTGACCGCACCCAAAGGGAAGAGGTCGAGCACGGCTTGGGGTAATAACAGACCATAGGCCACCACCACCATCAGGTCGGCCTGATGACTAGCCAGCAGCTGTTGTTGCGCCTCGTCTTTAAGGTGCAAGGGTTGAAAAACCTCAATGCCCTGCGCCAAAGCCAGTTGCTTAACCGGGCTGGCTTGCAGCTGTTTGCCACGCCCAGCAGGGCGGTCTGGCTGGCTGTACACCGCCACTACCTGGTGCTGGCTGTTAAGCAGGGCTTGCAAATGTGCGGCGGCAAACTCAGGCGTACCCGCAAAGACGATGCGCAAGGACTTCATGCTTTACCCTGTAATTTGTGCAATTTTTCCAGCTTTTGGCGGATGCGATTGCGCTTGAGGTTGGAGATGTAATCGACAAAGAGTTTGCCATCCAGGTGGTCAATTTCATGCTGAATGCAGATGGCCGCAAGGTCTTTGGCTTCAAATTCAATGCGCTCACCCTGCTCGTTCAGGGCAGTGACCTGAATGCTGGCAAAGCGTTCCACCTCCTCATAGAAGGTGGGTACCGACAAGCAGCCTTCCTGCCACATGATTTTTTCACCCGTGGGCACGTATTCCGGGTTGATCAGCACCATGGGTTGGTCTTGTTCTTCGGACACATCCATCACCAGCATACGCTGATGGAAATCGACCTGGGTGCCGGCCAAGCCAATGCCTTGAGCATGGTACATGGTTTCAAGCATGTCTTTGGCCTGTTGGCGGATGCGCTCGTTGACCTCAGTCACAGGGGTGGCCTTGGTGCGCAATTTTGGATCTGGAAACTCAAGAATGGGAAGTAAAGCCATAAAAATTCACTCTAGCAAGGGGATTATGCCGACAAAGGCTTGCCTTTATGGGCCAATGCCTGCAATTATACGCGATAGAACAAATTCATTCATGCTCATTCATGCGCGATGGAGCTGCAACGATGACAAAAATAATTGCAACAAAACTATTTGCCACTGTGTTGGCCATGATTCTGCTGGTCGGTTCGGTCTTTGCCGATGTGCTGCAGATTAATCCTAATGCCCCTGAGCGCTATGTGGTGGTCAAGGGCGATACTCTATGGGATATCTCCGGTCGTTTCCTCAATGAGCCTTGGCGCTGGCCAGAAATCTGGTACCTTAATGAGCAGATTGAAAATCCACATTTGATTTTCCCTGGTGATGTGATCGCCCTGATATGGGTCGATGGCCGCCCTGGTTTGACCACCATTAGTCGTGGTTCTGACTTTACCACTGATGACACGGTGCGCTTGTCACCTGAAATTCGTGTTGAGCCCATTGAAAACGCCATCCCAGCCATTCGCATGGAGCACATTCGTGGCTTCTTAAATGGTAATCTGGTGCTGGACGAACAGCAGTTGCAGCAAGCGGCCTATATTGTTGGTGCTGATGAAAATCGCACCGTTATTGGTCAGCGCGACCGAATTTATGCTCGCGGTGACTGGTCTGTAGACAATTTGGTTTATGAGATTTTCCGCCCCATGGGTGTCATCCGCGATCCACAAACTCGTGAGATTCTGGGTTATGAAGCTCAGGGATTAGGTGAGGCACGCTACCTGAGACATCAGGATGACATGGCTTCATTGGATGTTACTCTGTCACGAGAAAACATCCGCATTAATGATCGTTTGTTGGCATTGCCCTCAACGCCATTAAACGCTGTTTTTAACCCGAAGCCAGCACCTGAAATTGAGGGTGAAATTCTTTCAGTTAACTCTGGTGTGCGTTTTATTGGTCAGTTTGATGTCATTATGCTCAATCGTGGTGAGCGTGAAGGTCTGACCCCTGGCAGTGTGGTCGAGATTCAGCGTGTGGGTGAAACCGTACGCGATCCGCAAACGCGCCGTCAGGTGCAGCTGCCTGACGAACAAGCCGGTTATGCCATGGTATTCCGTAGCTTTGATAAAGTCAGCTATGCCCTGGTGTTGGAAGCCCTGACCCCAATGCGCGTGGGTGACAACTTTACCCAGCCTAGCCGCACTTTGCGTTAATAGATCGCAACTCTTTCCTGCAACATTTTAGCCGGGCTT
>SKIB01000034.1 GCA_007116635.1 Saccharospirillaceae bacterium | reverse complement strand
GTACTGGCGGCACAGACGCAGGTGATGAATCTAACGATTCAGAAGCCGACGGCCAAGGCACTGGCGGCACTGGAACAGATGCAGGTGATGAGTCTGACGATTCAGATGCCGATGATCAAGACGAACAAGGCACCGGTGATGAATCTGAAGCCTCAGATGCAGATGATCAAAACGACCAAGGCACTGGCGGCACTGGAACAGATGCAGGTGATGAGTCTGACGATTCAGATGATGCAGATGAAGATGGCCAAGAGACCGACGTTGTCGATGATCCAGTAGATGATGAGCAAGGCACCGATGATGAATCTGACGATTCAGATGATTTGTCTGACGACCAAGATGCGAACAATGGCGATGGAATTAGCCCCCTACAAACCAATGTTCAAGTTACTTGGTCGAATGAGCAGACCTCTAATCCAAATTTCTCGCAAAACAATAGTTTTACCGTCGACCAGACTCAGGAATGGGGTGAAACCACCATCTGGACAAGTGCCGAATCAGGCCAACCTGGTACCGTAGAAACGCGATTTGATGATGCAAATAGTATTAGTGTTAACCTAACCAGCAACTGGAACAGCATCAAAAATGTGTCTATCAGTAGTGATGAAGCCAGCAACCTAACAGTCGACAATTTCGTTTTCGTACAAGTGCAGCTTGATGGTGATGACTCGTCTAACATTATTGTCAATGGCGCTAAACGCGGTGACATAAGTACTGGTAATGGTGATGACAGCATTAGGTTCAATGCTTACACCAACAATGCCGGTTGGAGTAACGACGTTAAAATTAATGCTGGCGAAGGTAATAATAGTATTAATGTGACTGGTTCAAAAGGTCATACTCATGGCCAAATCCTGTCTGGTACAGGTAATGACAGCGTTGTACTTGATGGTGACTTCAACAGCATTCAAATTCATTCGGCTGGGGGCAACAACACCTTCGACTTGAGCGCTGCCAATTTCAATAATGCAACTATCAACGGTGGTAACGACGGCAGCACCTACATTCTGGAGTCCACTCTCGATGCCGTGGTTCTGATCGGTGGCTCAGGCAATGATGTACTGCAGCTCAAGCTAACCGAAGAGCAACTGACCCCTGAAGTCATTGCTGAATTAAAAGCCTTCCATGAATCTGAGGAAAGCAACTTCAGCTTCTCTGCGGTTGGCAATATCCAGACCACAAACTTCAACGGACTCACACTAGTGGTTGATGGTGAAACAGTAGATATTGATACCCTCATCGTTTCAGATCATGACTCTGACGATACAGTGGATGCCAGCGCGCCTGACGCACCGGTCATCAACCCAGTTAATGGCAGCGATCCGATCACCGGCACCGCCGAACCCGGCAGCACCGTTACGGTCACCTTCCCTGACGGCAGCAGTGCTGAAACCACCACTGACGACCAAGGCAACTGGACCGTGGCCAATCCGGGCCTTGAAGACGGCTCAAGCATCAACGCGGTCGCCACCGACGCTGCGGGTAATACCTCAGAAGGCAGCGGCCAAACCGTGGATGCCAGCGCACCTGACCAGCCCTCAGCAACGGCAGTGATCAACAATGTCAGCATTGCTATATCTGAAGTGGTTGAAATGCCTGACGTCAGTCATGTAGAGGCTATGGAAGCTAGCAACTTTAACTTTAATGCTGGTCATGAAGCACAAGAACTGGTGTTCAGTAGCTTTAGCAACTCCAATGTTGGCTTTGGACATAACGATGATCTGGTGCTGATTCAAGGGGCGGCGGCTAATGGCAATCTAAATCTTGGCAACGGCAACAACAGTCTCATTTTGCAAAGCCAAGAGGTGACTAATCTTAATGTACAGGGCGGGCATGGCTTCGATGTGCTTTACCTGACCGGTAGCATGGAAGATTATGACTTTAACGCCCTGAACAATAATAACGGCGTGCTATCTGGACAAATCCGTGTCAATGGCCAACACATGATGACGGTCAATAACTTCAACCAGATCATCTTCAGTGATGGCCAATTCATTGGTAGTGGCTCGCCCCCTGCCATGCTTGACCATACGCACTTTAGCCTTGAGGGTGAAGCAGAAGCAGGCGCTGATGTTGAGATCTGGCACAATGGCGAATTGATCGCCACCACTCAGGCGGATGAACAAGGCCAATGGCAGTTTGAGTTTGGCCTGTTGGATGCGCCTAATGATAACAGCTTCAGCATTCGCTTTGAGCATCAGGGTGAATGGGTTGAAAGTGATGTTTACAGCCTGAATTTGCTGGACAGCGTGAATCCAGATGTGCCAGAACAGCCTGAGGATCAAGAGCCAAACCCTGAGGATGACGACAATGACCAGCCTCAGGACGATGACAACTCAGATGCTGATGAAGACAGCAGCAATGAGGATGCAAGTAATGGCGATGGCAGCAACGAAGAGGCTAATGGTGAAGACTCTGATTCAAACCAAACTGACGATGCCGATGCCAATGATAATCCAGCCCAACTGAGCATCAGCCAGTGGGCCATCGAAAGCCCAACTTCTGTTGATCTCAACCTGCCAGACTTTGATCCTGCACAGGGCATCAACTTTAATAACAGCAGGTTGCCAGCCAACGACAGCAGCGAAACCTTGGTGTTTAATAACGCCAACCGTAGCCAAATTAACCTTGGCGCTGGCGATGACACCCTGGTGATCATGCAAAACGCCAATAACAGCACCATCAACCTCAACAGCGGTAACAACAATGTGGTGCTGCAAGGCTCCGCTTATCGTAACCTGCAAATCAACGGCGGCAATGGTGAAGACCAGCTGTTCCTGAGCGGAAGCAGCTCGGATTATCAACTGCAGGGCTTAACCCAAACAGACTCTGGCCTGCAAGGGCACCTGCTGATGCCAAACGGTCATCGCATTGACTTGTCGGGCATTGAGCGCATTGTCTTTGCCGAGGGTGAAGTCTGGCCTGCCAGCACCGCAGAGCAAGATGCTGCAGCCAGTGATGGCTCTCAGACCTTGGTCATTGATGGCATGGCCGTCGCAGGGGCAGAGATTCAGCTATGGCAAAAGGGCGAAATGCTGACCCAAACCACTTCCGATGAGCAAGGCCAATGGCAAATCCATCAAGAGCTAGGTTCAGGTCAAACACATGAGTTGAACATTGAGGCCATACTGCCAGATGGCAGCAGCAGTCACATTGACGAGCAAGTGGTACTAGGCACCACTGGTAATGACCAACTGAACCTTGGTAGCAGTGATGCCCTTGTCTTTGGTGACCTAGGATCCGACACCTTCAGCTGGAATCTGGCAGAAGCTAGTGGCACTACGGTTATTAAAGACTTCCACGTTGGGGCCGTGAGCAGCGATAGCCAAGCCGACATACTGCAACTGCAAGACTTCTTGCATGTTGAAGACGGCAACGAACTAAGCAACTACCTATACTTCTCACAAGAGGACGGTAGCACGGTTATTCACATCAACGCCGAGGGCGCCTTTGCCAATGGTGAGTTTGACGCTAGCCTAAGCGATCATCAGATCGTACTGCATGGGGTCACCTTTGATGCGGGCACTGATATTCTGCAACAACTTCTGAACAACGGACAGATCGTCATTGAGTAACTATGTACATCAAAACGGATAGTAAAAATAAAATCATCGCCATTGCCACCGAACCACAGGAGGGGTTCCGTGGCATTGAGGAGGATGACAATCTAAGCTTGGCGGCCTTCTTGGTTCAGGTGCAACAGCAAGACGACCTCCTCTATTCGGATATTCAGCTGGTTAGGGTACTGGAAGACTTGATTCAGGTATTGATTCAGAATGGCGCGCTGCGCTTTACGGACCTGCCAATTGCTGCTCAAGACAAACTGAATAGGCGTAAGATTTTGCGAGATTCCATCAATGACTTGAACCTAATTGATGATGATCAGGGATTGATCTAAGGTCTAATGGGGGAATCAAGATCCTGCGACTGCGCGCAGGATGACGCGGATTTGAGGATGCCGAACAACATAGATCCTGCGACTGCGCGCAGGATGACGCGAATTTGAGGATGACTCGGATTCGATGTTAGTCGATCTTAAGCACAGCATTCACCCCAAGACTGAGCAACAACTGCTCATCAGCTGCCGAGGCCGAGGCTACCACCACGGCATGCATCTTTTCACCCAAAGCACAGATCTGCTTCACCATAATTTGCTGCTGCGCAGACTGCGGAAGGTCGTCATGCAAACTGGGCTCCATCCATAAATAATCCAAGCCCAAGGACAAAAGATCCTCGATTTTTGCCAGCTCAAAGCCCACACTGGATAAAGCAAACTTGCCGCCATGCGATTTAACCAGTTTGATAATGGCCATCATTTCTTTAGGTTTTTGAATCAAAATCCACTCAGGGCACTCCAAAACCACTCTGTTTCGAAAGCGGGATTGTGACTCAACTTTATCAATTACCGAACTGATAAAGGCAGCATCCAAAAAGCCATCGGTGGAAATGGGCAACACCAGAGTGTTAGCACTTTTATCAATAACAACCTGAACCTGCTCAGTTAGGGTTCGATCCAATTCAACCATCAACCCTAGTCGTTTAATTGCAGACAGAAGCTGGTGTAAAGGTTTTACTTCTGAGCCAATCCTCAAATATACCCTTAAGCGCTGATGATGAAATGGCGTTCCAAGGCCAACATCAAGAAAAGTCAGATCTAATCCACCTGCCAAGGCCTTGACCAATTTTGGGCGCAATTGTTGCAAATCCACCTGTTCAGGCTTGGCTTGGGCATCGGTATGCTGCCAAACACCAAAGCCCTGAACTACGGCTTGAGCCAACACCTGATCCAAATGAGTCAACAACTGACCTCTTGACCAGCCGTGATCAAACTCAGCACTGGCAAAGTTTAACTGCAAACAGGGCTGATTGACTTGCTCTACTACCTGCAAGATGGCTTTGACTGGGGCCTGCAGTTGGTGCTCAAAACTTTGCGCAACGCTCTGCCTTGAGGTCACCAGCAAGACAAAATCACTACCGTTTAAGCGGCCAGCAATACTGGCTTCACCAACAATCTTGAGAGCTTGCGACAGTCTTTGTAACAGATTATCGACCTGCTTTCGGCCCATCAATTGATTCAATTGATTCAGCCCCTCCAAGCGGCAAATCATCAATACCGCCTGTACCTGCTCCTCACTGTCTGCCCACAGGCGATCGAACTGCTGGAAAAAATACTGCCGCTGATACAAGCCCGTGACCTCATCGAACCAGAGCTGGTGCTGAAGCTGAGTTAGTTGCTGTTGGTCCTGCTCAAAATTGAGTCGCATTCTGGACGCAAGACGGTTCATGGAAGTGACGAGTAATCTGAACTCATGGGTTTGGGGCTCCTTCGCTAAGATATACTGCCTACGGCCAAAGGCCTCTGCTTGAGCCACAACATCGCCCAAGGGTCGCAGCAACCAATGCACCAATAGCGTACCCACCACTCCTGCCACGGTTAACAATGCAAAAAAGGCGAAGATTAGGATCTGACTGAGGCGCCATAAGGATTCTAGGGCAAATTGCAAACTGCTCTCGAGCTCCAAAGTAGCAAATTGCTGCCAGCCATCCTGTACAAATGCAGAGCCGGGCTCGATGTCAAAATGGACTAACCTAGCAAAGACCTTAGGAACCCTTTCCTGCTGACCTTGAGACGCCACACGCTCGAACAATAGGTTCTTCTCAGGATCCAATAATGCAATGCGCTGATAATGGCCTGTATCAAATTGCGCCATCAACAACAGTTCCAAAGTCACTAGATCCTTATCAATCTGCGACATGGACAGTGCCAAGGAAGTGGCGTTATCCATGTTTTTCATCTGGATTTCACCTTCTAGATACTGTTTCATCGACCACATGGCCACCACCCCACTGAGCAGCAGAGCACTGAGCAACAAAAAGAAAATTCCTAGCCAGAGTTGTTTAATTATTGTCATTGCTTGTCTCCTGTCATAATTGCCAGCCTTCTTGGCGCATGCGTTGCAAAACATCACCCCAACGAGATAAACGCGAGGTTGGCTCAGCGCTGGGAGAGGTCGCGCCCCCTACCCATAAACCACGATCATTGAAACTGAACACCGGGCGCAAATCCGGTCGTTGATGTGCCGGCAGCAACTGAGGGTTGATGTTATCTAGAATAATAGGCGAAGCCTGAGGAGTGGGATAATACCCAAGCACCATGTGCGCAATGCTCTGCCCAGCCACCTGTGCGTTAACATAGATAAGCCTTAGCTTATTGTTATCAACACCTAGCAACCTCAAACTCATGTACTTGGCAATGCTGTAATCCTCACAATCACCTGCTCTTTTGCCAAGGGTTTCCATGGGCGTGGCCCAATAATCTTCCTGCTGCCATATTACCCAATCGTCTTCCCAAAGAATGGTTCGATTAAAAAAATCATTCACTAGCCACAGCTGTTGCTCGATCCCCTGACCCTGTGCCTGGCGGATCATCTGCTGCCAAGCAGTGATAGACTCAAGGCCGCTCTGGCCAAATTGGGTGCGCATCTGGCTCTGCATACGAGCCAAATCCAAGCTGGCATTGGCGTAAAGTGTTTGGGCACAGGCTAGCAGCAACAGCAAAATTGCTCGGAAAATAAGGTGATATTGAACACAGAGTTGCTGCATGATTGCCTGTCAAAAAGACGAGTCTCTGCTTAAGAATAGTCCATCTGCCCGCATAGCGCGCAAAATGATTCAGCTTGCAGGCGCACAAAAATGGTAACCATCCCTTCTTTTACAATAACTGACTTCATGGTCTATGGTTAGAGTATCTAAATGAGGTACATCTATGCTGCCAAGCTTTGTTCAGCAGTCGTCTTGCCATCATTGTCTGAAAGAAGACAAGCTCGGCTTTGACCTGCGCATGGCCTTTCAGCCCATCGTCGACCTCAGCAAACGAGAGGTCTATGCCTACGAAGCCCTAGTCAGAGGCCCAGAGGGTCAATCGGCTGCTTGGGTGATTGATCGAATTAACAGTGATAATCGCTATTATTTTGATCAAGCATGCCGAGTGACGGCCATCAAAACGGCCAGTGAGCTGGGGTTAAAGCAGATTCTAAGCATCAATTTCATGCCCAATGCCATCTACAATCCTGAGAACTGTATCCGTGCAACCCTTGCGGCGGCGGATCATTATGGCTTTGATATCCGCCGCATCATGTTTGAGGTCATCGAATCCGAACAGATAACCAACCAACAGAAGTTAAAACAAATCATCGATCACTACCAAGCCAGAGGCTTTTTAACGGCGGTGGACGACTTTGGATCAGGCTACACTCAGAATGATTGGCTGCTTAAACTCAAACCAAACCTAGTCAAACTGGATCGCTCGCTGATCAGTAACATCGATCAGTCTGCTGACAAGCAAGTTAAAGTGACTGGCATACTTGCTTTGGCTGAAGGCCTAGGAGTTAAGGTGCTGGCCGAGGGCGTTGAGACCCTAGGTGAACTGAATTATTTATCGGATCAGGGCATTACACTGTTTCAAGGCTATTTATTTGCACGCCCTGAGCTTGAAGCCCTTCCCTGCCCTAGCTGGCCCTTGACACAACCAATTCAGACGCAACCAATTCAGACGCAACCAATTTAGATGCAAGCAGTTTAAAAAGCACAAAAAAAGGAGGCTACCGAAGTAGCCCCAAAACACAGCAATCATGGGTAAAAAATCCGCACAGAGGGTTAAATCTGTGGCAGATGTTGTATCAACCTTGGGCTGACCAAGATCAACACGGCCAACATGGCGAGCACAGCCACACTGGCACCCAAACCAAGAACAATTTGCCATAACAGCACCGAAGGCATTGCTATGCAGACTGACAAGACAATGAGTATGGCTCGACAATTATGCAAACCCCATTCACTTGAACCACAGCTCTGTGCCATTGGCATAACCAAGATCGCGGCACAAAGCATCAAGTTGAAAAGAGTTAATAAAACAGTAAAGACCAACATCATTACCCCCTACTCGGCTTAAGTGAGATCTACTTTACAGAGGGGGGCGTCGATCGTCAATGATAATTATTATCAATATCATTGTTATTTGCTTTCAATATTTCAATCATTGCTGCAGCAGATCAAGCAGAGTCTGATACTGCTCGGGTGCCAACCTTGGGCCAAACTGAGCCACCACCATGGCTGCCGCCTGAGTGGCAAAGCTGCCAGCAGCCTTGGCATCCAAGCCCAGCCCCAAAGCATGCAAATACGCGCCAGCGAACATGTCGCCCGCGCCATTGGTGTCCACTGCCTGCACCCTGGGGCTGGCCACTCGATGCCAGTCTTGGCCGTCAAACAACAAAGCACCCTCGGCGCCCAGAGTAATGGCCAATTGCTTACCATACTGTTTTAAGCGTTCCGCTGCCTGCTCTAGGTTGTCTGCCTGAGTAAAGCCTATGGCTTCGTGCTCGTTACAGAACAACAGCTCCACCTGCTGGCCCAGCATTTCCAGCAGGCCCTCACGGAAGAACTGCACCATGGCCGGGTCAGACAGGCTCAAGGCCACTTTCACATTGTTTTGCTGTGCGATCTCTCGTGCCTTGACGGCAGCGGCACGGCCAGTGGCCGAGGTCACCTGATAACCTTCAATATATAGCCATTGACTGCGCTTGAGGATTTCCGGTTGCAATTCGGCCTCTGACAATTGCTCACTGATGCCGAGAAAGGTATTCATGGTGCGCTCGGCATCGGGCGTAATGAACACCAAGCACTTGCCGGTCACACCGGCCTGAGAACCCAGATCCAGTGGGTGCTCTACCCCAGCGGCACGGATATCCTGCAAGAAGAACTGACCATTGTCGTCATTGGCCACCTTACAGGAGTAAAACACCTTACTGCCCAGGTAGGCCGCAGCAATCATGCTGTTGGCACCCGAGCCTCCACTTGCTCGCTTAGAATGCACAAGGTGGCCAGATAATTCTTGTGTGAGCTGAGCTTGGCGCGCTTGATCCACCAGAGTCATGACACCCTTAGCCACGGCCAGTTGTTGCAAATCGGTGTCCGTTACCTGAATTTCGGTGTCGACCAGAGCGGCACCCAAACCGTAGAGATAATAATCTTTGCTCATTGCTTTCTTCCTCTAAGCCAAGGCTCTTGGCTGTTGTTGTCATGAAAAAATGGTTTTCCTGCGTTGCTCAGAGCAACATTAATGGGCATTATCTGTTGTTTTGAGCAATCATAGTAAACATCGAGCCAACCTAGGGAGGGCTCAGCTCAGTGATGGGCATCGCTGGCTGCTCAAAATACCAGCTGACGCCAAGCTGTCTTTTTATCCCCTGCTGCGACTGCAGTTGTACGCCCTCAGCAATCGCTGCAGGGGCAAATTGCCCAAAGGCCTGATGGTGCAACACATGGCGCAACAAGGCTTCATTGGGGTCGGTGAAGTCATGCTTGGCGTCTTCCTGTTGTTGCTGCTGAGCAGGAAGACCCTGGCCTGGGGTCATGGTTTGATTCAAGGCGTTGTAATACAGCCCTGCGATGGGCGCATAGCTAAGGGTGCAGTTATCAAAGCGATAAGAAAATTGCGGCTTACCGCAAGTACGGCCCCCTACCAAAATGGTTTCAATATCTAAGCCCTGCAGGGCTAAAATGGCCATTTCTGGTGCGGAACAGGTATTGGGCGAGGTCAAGAAATAGACCCTGTTAATGCCTGACAACAGCGGCATACGATCCACAGCAATGCCTAAATCTTCCAGTTCTGGCCAAGGCTGTGCCAACTGATCTTGTAAGCGGTATTCTTGATCCCAGGCCCTTAGGTTCTCATTGTGCTGGAAACGCACCGAGGTTGAGCCCAGACGATCTTGACCGGCAATCATGCTGACCAGCAAATTGGCCAAATGGGCTGAGCCGCCAGAGTTGTAGCGGAAATCCAGCAACAAATCACTGGCTTGCATTTGCTGCACCGCAAGGGCAGCCTTGGCCAACTGCAGCTCGGCATCTTGCTGGGCGAAGGTATTGAGCTGGACATAGGCCAAGGATTTATTGCCATCATGAGGATTGCTGATCTT
>SKIB01000026.1 GCA_007116635.1 Saccharospirillaceae bacterium | reverse complement strand
TGGCAAGTGCTGCAGTAATAGTCTGGAGCTGGAGCCTTAAAACTCCGGCGCGGTAATAACGCACTGGTTTGTGACCAATGAACTAAACTCCAAGCAAGGCTTGCTTAATAGTCCTGGCTTGGAGTTTTTTTATGTCCGATCATCCCCTCTATGAATCCTGCGCTTGGCATCCCGCCTTGACGTTAGGCCCTTTAGTCAGCATGCAGTCCATGGGCGTTCAACTGCAGTTTTCCTTGTCTCCTCAGGCAATCATGGAGGCTAAACAGAGCAAACTACCGCTCAACAAAGCAGCAATAAACTTAGGCACCATACTATCTCTAGGCAGCACCAGCAGCAGTTCGTCGCTGGCTGTGAGCTTGGTGTAAAGCTGGCGGCAGGGTAAACTAACCATGGACTTAACAGGCGATAATTATTATTATCAATGGTTGGATAGTGGCACGATTTTCGTTATGCTTTTATGGATCCTGCGACTACGCGCAAGATGACAAGTCTATTGTTTGCACTTGTCTGCTCTAAGCAACCCAATACGGAATTCCTAGCATGCATCTGGATCTACCGGCGCCTAAGCCCATTTTTGACAGCCTTGAACATTTTAGCAATCCCTTTTATCAAAGCCACTTTGATGCCAGCCCCTGGCTTGAATCCGAACTGCCTGGAGCTGATCGCGATTTGGAATACGCCAGTAAATTCCTCTACAGCTACAACGGCTCCAAGGCCACCTTCAACAGCTATCGTCGTGACGTTGAACGCCTATTGCATTGGAGTTGGCTGGTGGCCAAGCTCAGCCTCAGCGAACTCAAGCGCCACCACATCGAAGATTTCATTCGCTTTTGTCAGCAGCCGCCCAAGGCATGGATTGGCCTTAAGCCGGTGAACCGCTTCATTGACAACCAAGGGCTGCGCCTGGCCAACCCTGACTGGCGGCCCTTTCAAGCCAGCCTGAGCAAAGAGGAACACCGTCGTGGCATGCAAGCCAAGGTGCAGGACTATCAGCTGTCTCAGCAGGCACTAAAGGCCATGTTTGCCGTGCTCTCTACCTTTTACAGTTTTTTGATCCAAGAAGAAATGCTGGATGCCAACCCAGTGGCGCTGATTCGGCAAAAAAGCAAATTCATGATCAGTGCCACTCGGCGTGAAGTGCGGCGCATCAGCAATCTGCAATGGGAGTACTTATTGCGTCAAGCCGATCTGTTAGCGGCTCAGGCGCCTGAATTGCATGAGCGCAGCCGTTTTGCGCTGCACTGCTTGCTGTGCATGTATCTGCGTATTTCAGAGCTGGTGGCCGATGAACGCAGCACGCCCTTGATGAGCCATTTTCATCGTGACAGCGACGGTCATTGGTGGTTTGATGTCATTGGTAAGGGCAATAAGGAACGCTCGGTGGCAGTCAGTGACGACATGCTGGATGCCTTGAAGCGTTTTCGGTCATACCTGGGGTTAAGCCCCCTGCCCTTGGCCGGTGAAAACACCCCCATGCTGCCCAAATTGCGTGGTGTTGGTGGCATCCGCTCCACCGCCTGGCTGCGCCAGTTGGTGCAACAACTCTTTGATCAAACCTATGAGCTAATGGTCAGGGATGGCAAAAGTAACGACGCCCTTGAGTTGCGGGCGGCTACCGTGCATTGGCTACGCCATACCGGCATTTCGGAGGATGTTAAATATCGCCCCATTGAGCATGTACGAGACGACGCAGGACACAGCAGCGCCATGACCACCGACCGTTACATAGATGCCGAACGCCGTGCTCGCCATGCCAGCGCGCAACGTAAACCTGGACGGCCAACAATTGACATGGATCATGAACAGTAAGCATCCGCTCTAAGTCGATTTACTGACCTTTGCAATCTGTGAACTTGACTGCAGTTATTTGCCTTAAAAGGCTCTACAAATCAAGGAGGCATTAACAACTATAGAGATTGGACATGAAACTATACAGTGCAATAGCCCTAGTAACGATGGCCGGCAGTCTTGCCGCCATGACCGTGCTACCTGACCCAGAAAACCCTGATGGTTTTACCATATACCGTTCTGACCTTCAGCAAGCAGAAGCTGAGCGTGCTGCGATGGCTGGTGACATGATTGACCTGGTCATGCGTGATCTTGAAATGCTCGATAACGACGAGGTCTTTTTAATTAAACCTCTGCGAGCAGAGAACCCAGAGAACGTCCAGCGTGTTGAGCGCATCCTGTCTGAAGCGGACTTTGATTATCTCTTTCCGCATCGAGCGCCAGAGTACACCTATCGAGGCTTCTTGCAGGCCATAGGCAAATTCCCAGCCTTCTGTGGTACCTATGACGACGGCCGTGATTCTGAGCAAATCTGTAAGCGAGCCTTGGCTACCACCTTTGCTCACTTTGTCCAAGAAACGGGGGCAAATACTGCAGACACCAACCAGTTTGCTAACCCCATTTGGCGGCAAGGCCTGTATTGGGTGCGTGAAATGCACAATGATGAAGAAAAATTTAATGGTGCCTATAGTCGCTGTGACAGCGAATGGCCATCATGGCGCTATCCCTGTGGTCGACAGCCCTCAGGTGAATTTAAGTCCTACTTTGGTCGTGGCGCCAAGCAGCTGTCTTGGAACTACAACTACGGCGCTTTCTCTGAAGCAATGTTCG
>SKIB01000109.1 GCA_007116635.1 Saccharospirillaceae bacterium | reverse complement strand
CGCCAGTCTTGGGCCGAGCGTTCGGTCTATAGTTTGTCGGAAGGGCAAAAACAATGGCTGTGCATTCAGGCGGTGCTGTTGCTGCAGCCGCGCCTGTTAGTGCTGGACGAGCCGTTTTCGGCCTTAGATTTGCCAAGTCAGTTGCGCTTACAGGATTACCTGTTCAGCTTGCCGCAGCAGTTGGTGATGATCAGCCATGAGCTGGAACTGTTACAGGACTTTGATCGTTTGCTCTGGTTGCATCAGGGCCAGTTGATTGCCGATGGCAGCCCAGCTGAGCTGCTGCCTCGCTATCGTCGAGCCGCGCAACACTTTGCTCGTCATGGAGAGTTGCCGCCTTGCTAAGTCTGTATCAAGCCAAGCAAACCTGGCTGCATCAGTGGTCGCCGGGGCGTAAGCTGTTGGTGTTACTACTGGCCACCATCCTAGTGCTGCGCTGGCCGTTATTGGCTCCAGTGCTGTTGTTGGCTGTGGTGCTGCTTTATGCCCAATTGGGTCTACTTAGCCAGTGGCGCAGTTTACGTCCACTGCTGCCTTTGTTGCTGCTGATGACTTTGGCCGACTGGTGGCAGCAGGGCAGCCATTCGGCGCTTTTGCTCTTGTCGCGGGTGTTGTCGCTGCTTTTATTGGCCAATCTGATCAGCCTGACCACCAAGATGCAGCGCATGATCGATGCACTGCAGCAAGGGTTGCGCCCGCTAGCTCCTTGGCTGCCGGTGCACCGTTTGGCCTTTGCCATGGCGCTCTTTATGCGCATGGTGCCCCTGCTGTTGGCACTGTTAGCGCGTCTGAGCCAAAGCTGGCAAAGCCGGGGTGGCCTCCGCTTGGGCCAATGGCGCTTGCTGATGCCCTTGGTGGTACAAAATCTATTGATGGCCGAGCGTCTGGCCGATGCCTTAGCCGCCAGAGGTGGTATGCCACAACAGATCCAGCTGCAGGTGCCAACTGCTGAAGATGCAGCAGCCAATGCCGGTCGATCGTCTTGTTCTCAATCCTCTTTAACTCAGCACTCTTTAACTCAAACCTCAGGCTCTAAGGAACCTCTATGAACTCGTTAAAAGACCAACAATTGATTTTGATTGCCCTATTTGCTGCCTTGATTGCGGCTCTAGGGTTGATTCCGCCCGTTCCCTTTGCCTTTGGTTTGCCCATAACCGCCCAAAGTCTGGGCATCATGCTCTGTGGCCTGTTGCTTGGCCCTTGGCGCGGTGCATTGGCAGTGGCCTTGTTTCTGCTGGTGACCACTCTGGGAGCACCCCTATTGGCTGGTGGTCGCGGCGGCTTTGCGGTCTGGGTGTCGCCCACCGCAGGCTTCCTGGTTGGCTATTTATTGGCACCCTTGATGATCGGTTGGTTGTTTAAGCGCTTGCGTGCTTTGCCGATCTTGCCGGCGGCTTTGCTGTCTTCGGTCTTGGGCGGCATTCTGTTCCTGCACCTCTGTGGTATCATTGGTTTTAGCTTGGTCACTGGCCGCACGCTGTTGGACGCCACTCTGGTGATGTGGGTGTTCTGGCCGGGTGATCTGATCAAGGCGGTATTGGCCGCTTTGGTGGTACAGAGCGTATACAAAGCATTGCCGCACTGGCGCTGGCATCAGGTTGGCAGCGCTTAATGCCTGCTAACCCTATTGCTTGACAACAGGGGCTGCGGCCCCTTTTTTATGGTTCGTTTCTGCGGCCATTTGTTTGAGCCACTTTAGTTTGAGCCACTTTATTTGGAGAGCATCATGGACACCATGACCCTGTTAACCTACCTAGGCATCAGTATCCTGGTCTGCTTTATGGGTTTTATTGTCTGGCAGTTGGCCAAAGAAAGCGAGGCCGGCGTCTTTGGCAGTTGGATTCTGTTCATTGTCCTTGGCCTTGGGGTACTGGGCTTCGTCATTAAGGGGGTCATTGGTTATCTGCTTGAGCGCGCTTTGCTTTAGCGAATAGCGCTGTGATTGAGCGAAGAGCGTTTGATTGAGCGAATAGCGCAGAGCTTTAGTCAATGGCGCTCTGAGTCACTGTTATGGCCAATGTCATCTACCTGCAAACTCTTTGCCTTATTGCTGTCATAAGCCTTGGCCATGATGCCAACTTCCATCATCAAGGAGTTGGTATCATGAAATCCCACAAAACGGTTAAGTCTTTAATAACGCTTTCTTTGGCAGCCATCAGTGGCCTGCTGTACGCTGAAAGTTTCGATCTGCGTCTGATCCATATGAACGACCACCATAGCCGCCTGTTTGCCAACGATGGCATCAGCCTGAGTCTGGCGGGAGAAAGCACCAGGGTACGCATGGGTGGTTTCCCTGCGGTGGCGTCCTTGATCGAACAGCTGTCGGCCCAGCCCGGTCATAGCGTTAAGCTTCACGCTGGCGATGCCATTACTGGCGACCTGTATTACACCCTGTTTCGTGGCGAGGCCGATGCGGCCATGATGAATCAGGTGTGCTTTGATGTCTTCGCTCTGGGTAATCATGAGTTCGATGACGGTGATCAGGGCTTGGTGAATTTTCTTGATCATTTGGCCAGCGACCCTGATTGCCAAACCGAGGTGCTGGCTGCCAATGTGATCCCTAAGCTGGGTCGTTCTCCCTTGGCAATGAACAGCCTGCATGATTACTTCAAGCCCTACAGCATCAAATACTATGGTGATCAGGCGGTGGGCTTTATCGGCATCGACATTGCCATGAAGACCAAAAATTCATCTGCTCCTGATGACAGTACCATCTTTTTAGACGAAGTCAGCACGGCGCAACACTATATTGATATCCTACAACAGCAGGGTGTCAATAAAATCGTATTGGTGACCCATTACCAGTATCAGAATGATCTGGCCATGGCCCAAGCCTTGCGTGGCGTGGATGTGATCGTGGGTGGTGACTCACATAGCTTGCTGGGTGGCGATGAGTTGCGCGCTCTGGGCCTTAATCCTGAAGGTCCGTACCCCACCAGAGTGCAAAACGCCGACGGCGATCCGGTCTGTGTGGTGCAGGCTTGGGAAAACGCCTTGGCGGTGGGCGAACTGTTGGTCAGTTTTGATCCGCAGGGTCGGGTAACGGCCTGTGATGGTCGCACTTGGCTGCCGCTAACGGATAATTTCCGCCGTCGCAATGCCGAGGGCCAGTGGCAGGCTGTGTCAGGGCAGCAGCACTCCGAACTGGTGGCTGCGGTCGCCCAAGCGCCCAATTTGGTCTTGGTGCAAGAGGACGCGGCCACTGCCGAGCGACTGCAGCACTACACTGCTCAGGTGGATGAACTGAAAAACCAAGTCATTGGTGAAAGCAGCAATGACCTTTGCTTGGTGCGCATTCCGGGTGAAAGCCGCAGTCAAATCTGTGCCCCTGAAGCAACGGCGCAACACGGCAGCGACATTGTGATGCTGGTGGCGGCAGCCTTTTTAGAAATGAGTCCACTGGCTCAGGTGTCCATTCAGAATGCTGGCGGCGTGCGTATCGATGTGCCAAAGGGGCCGATTACCCTGGGTACGGCTTATCAGTTGCTGCCCTTTAGCAACACTCTGGTCAACATGAGCATGACGGGTGCCGAAATTCGCTCGGCTTTAGAAGACGCCTTGGATTTCAGTGTCATTGAGGGCGGCTCGACCGGTGCCTATCCCTATGCTGCTGGCCTGCGCTTTGATGTGGACTTGACCCAAGCCAAGGGTCAACGGGTGTCTAACCTGCAAACCAAGCCCAAGGGTGAGACCGAATGGCGTACCTTGGCAGCGGACGAGCAGCTTGTGGTGGTGACCAACGATTTTATTGCCCGTGGTCAGGATGGCTATCGTACCTTTGGTGAAATTTGGCGCGCTGGCCGTGCACAAAACACCTACCTCGACTACGCACAATCCTTTGTCGAGTATGTTAGGGCGCGTGGGCAAGTTGGTTCCTTGCCAGCCTCGGAGTACAGCACGGCAAGCTTTAAGCGCTAAGCAAGCAATTAAGTCTTTCGGTTAGTAGAAAAAGCCCGCGCCAGCGGGCTTTATGCCTTGAGTTGGCAACTATTTTGCCAACAAGGGCTCTATGGCTTGCAGCAGTCGAGCGTCTTCCGGGGCCACCGATGAGGGGAATACCGCCACAACCTGCCCCTGGGCGTCCAGCAAGTACTTATGAAAGTTCCAAGCAGGAGACTCGCTGGCTTGGGTCAGTTGCTGCCAGAATGGTTGGGCTTGCGGGCCTTTGACACTGGCGGTGGCCATGAGTGGAAAGCTAACGGCAAAATTAACGGCACAAAAATTGGCGGTTTGCGCTTCGTCCTCAAATTCTTGGCCGGCAAAGTCCATGGAGGGGAAGCCGATCACTTGCAAGCCTTGCTCGGCAAAGCGCTGATGCAGATTCTGCAGCCCCTGATACTGCGAGGTGTAGCCGCAGCGACTGGCGGTGTTAACCACCAAGTAGGCCTTGGCGGGGAAATCGCTTGCCAGTTGTACTTCTTGCGTGGCATTTAACAGCCGCAAAGGTTGTTCTAGCAAATTGGCTGAAATCACTTGGCTCATAATCACTCCCATTAGACTTATTAAGATTTTCATCGACCTGGCTCCTATTTCACTCTAGGGCTAGCTAACTCCGGGGCACGTCTAGGTCATATCATGGTCACTCACCCTTAACCTAGTTGAACAGTATGCCTTTAGCCAGTACGCAAGTCAGGTTCGCATGGCTCGGTGAGATGATTTGGTAAAATGGCTTGGCAAAATGGTCATTTCTGTTGCCGCTCTGTATGCGAAATCTCTGCCATACTAAATCCATCTGAGCACTGGTCTGGAGGCTAGGCATGAAGTCAGCTTTTGAGTGGGCAATGGGGTATTGGCGTCAGGCCTTGGTGGCTTTACTGTTGCTGACGGCCTTTGTTAGCCTGGTTCGCATGCCGCAACTGGCCAGCATGTGTGCTGGTATTGCGCTGTTTTTGATGGGTATGCTGCAGCTGGATCAAAGCATCAAGGCCTTGTCTGGTGGTTTACTGGAGCGAGGCCTGCAGGCCAGCACGCGCAGCCCGTTGCGTAGCCTGCTGTTTGGTGCTCTGTCGACTGCTCTAATCCAGTCCAGTACATTGGTGACTCTGATCAGCATGTCCTTTGTCGGGGCGGGCTTGATCACTCTATCCGCGGCCATTGTGGTGCTCTTTGGTGCCAACCTGGGTACCACCTCTGGTGCTTGGTTGATGGCGACTTTGGGTTTGCGCGTCGACATGGCGGTGCTCAGTATGCCCTTTTTGGTCACCGGCTTTGCTCTGAGCCGAGTGAAATGGCGTCAATGGCAGGCCATAGGCGGGCTATTGCTGGGCATTGCCTTGATTTTCCTCGGTATTCATTATTTAAAGCTGGGCTTTGACGGTCTGGACGATGCTTGGCAGTTGCAGGATTGGTACCGGGCTGGCTTTCTCGGTATTCTGATTTTTGTAGGGCTTGGGACTCTGTTGACGGTCATCATGCAGTCCAGTCACGCGTCCTTGCTCATTACTCTGGCGGCCATGAGCAGTGGTCAAATCCCTTATGAAGCTGGTTTGGCCTTGGCCATTGGCGCCAATGTGGGCACCACCTTGACCGCCATTTTGGGTGCTCTGAGCAGCAACGCCATGGGCAAGCGTTTTGCCTTGGCTCATGTGTTTTTCAATGTGGTTACCGCCCTGGTTGCCCTGTTGCTGATCCTGCCCTTGATGCAGTTGGTTGAGTGGATTGCTTATCTGCTGCGCTGGGATGAAAACGAATTTCTGTTGCGCTTGGCCCTGTTCCACACCCTGTTCAATTGCTTGGGCATTTTAATCTTTTTCCCCTTGGTTAAGCCTCTGGCCAATTGGTTGCAGCGGCTCTGGTTGCAGCCTGTACAGGCTGTTGAGTCGGCGGCGGAGTTGGTGCCTGCTAAGGCTGAATTCCTCATCAGCAGTGCACTGCAGACGGCGGACACGGCCTTACAAGCCGTTGAGCAGCAGTATCAGGCCTTGCTGCATCAATCCCTTGCCGTGATTGCCGATGGTCTGCACCTGACTTTGGATGATAGCCTGCAGCCTGAGGTGCTGCGCCTGTGGTTGGCGCAAAATTGGCAGCAGCAGAGCAACATGGATCAGCTTTATCGTCAGAGGATCAAACCCATTCAGGCGCAGATGATCGACTTTATTTGGCAGGCGACTGACCTAGCCAATGAGCAGCAGGACAAGCGTTTGCGTATTCTGCTGGCGGCCAGTCGTACGCTGGTGGAATCGGTTAAGCATGCCAAGCATTTGCAAAAGAACATGGTTCATGCTCAGCAGCAGGACAATCCTGCGCTGAAAGAGCTATACCTTGGTTTGCGTTTGATGCTCAATGAAGTTTGTTGGCGGCTGCAGCGGCTGCAGGATCAGCCAGATTCCATCAGTGAGTTGATTCAGTTCATTGATCAGCATTATCAGCATCAGGCTAAGGAGCTTTGGCAGTCTTGGCAGCATGCTTTGCGTCAGCGCTTGCTGGATGGTCATTCGGGCAGTTCTTGGTTGAACGACCTGAATTACAGTCATGATCTGCTGTACAGTTTGCAAGAATCCCTGCTGTACTATGCTGGCACCAGTCTGGTGGCTCAGCCTGCGCCTCTGGTGCAGCTGGAATAGTGTGGTCAGTTTCTGGCCCATCGCCATCCAGCGCCCCGTCGCAGGATCCGTAGTCATCCTGCGCGCCGTCGCAGGATCTTGTGTTATTTCGGGACTGCCGTGTTCCGCCCTGTCGCTGGTCTGGCAACTGTGCTCTCGGGGACGCTGTTCGTCGTCCCTGACCGCTTGACGGCGTCCATCCCTGGCCGCCGACACCCCTCGATCTCAGTTCCCAGCCCGCTCCTTGGGCTGGCTTGCAGCATGCGATCTGTGTTTCTAGGTCATGCGACTTCGCACACTCTGTGTCACCCTGCGCGTATTCGCAGGGTCTTTGAGGATCTCGTGGCTTTAATCCTTGTATTCAGTGTTGGCACTTCTGTGCTGGGGTGAAGATTCATCAAAAAGTAGTGTTATCGTCAAAAAAATGTCATTTATTGCCATTAGTCTTGCTGGGAACCATAAAAAAACTAGGGACCAAGCCTAGGCACCCTAGAACTCATGTTAGCAAAGCAATCGAGGTAACCCCCATGAATCCAAATGTGACTGTTGTTGATCACGGCGAAGGCGATGAGCCATTAAGTAACCCAAGCCAAGCACCCCACTTTAACGATGTATTGGCTGCTAACATCAGCCGTCGCGGCATTATCAAAGGCGGTAGCGCTGCCGCCCTGATGGGCTTTTTTGGTGCCAACAGCCTGGCCAATGCCGTAACTCAGGCGAACCAAGAGGCTGCCCCTCAGCTTATCGGCTTTGACGCCATTCCTGTTCATGAGCAGGATGTCGTGACCGTGGCCGAGGGTTATCGTGTTACTGTGCTGACGCCCTGGGGCCAGCCCATTACTGAAGATGCGCCGGAGTTTGCCTTGGATAACAGCGGCGCTGATCAGGCTAAGCAGATCGGCCAGCATCACGATGGCATGCACTTCTTCCCCATTGAAGGCGATGACCCCTATCAGGGCAGCTCAACGGACGGTTTGCTGGTTATGAACCATGAGTATGTTGAACCTCGTTTCTTGCACGCCAGCAGCAAGGGTCAGCAGCACCACCGTGGCTCTGTGATGCTGAACAACAATCAGCGCGATGCTGATGAAGTGCTCAAAGAAATGAATGCTCATGGTGTGTCCATTGTGCGTGTGCGTCAGCAAGAGCCAGGTGTTTGGGATGTGGTCATGGATCCGCGTAACCGCCGTGTGACGGCGACAACTGAAATGCAAATCAGTGGCCCTGTGCGCGGTTCTGATTTCGTCAAGACCAAATTCAGCCCGGATGGCACTGCGACTCGCGGCACCATCAATAACTGTGCTCATGGTGTGACTCCTTGGAACACCTACATGGCCGCTGAAGAAAACTGGGCCGGTTACTTTGTAAACCATGCTGAGCGTCCGCGTGAGCAAGCCCGCTATGGCGTGCGTGGTGAAAATACCGGTCGTTACGCTTGGGAATTGGCCGATGCAAACAACGAGCTGTATCAGCGCTTTGATGTGACCCCTAAGGGCGCCAATGCCACGGAAGACTATCGCAACGAAGCCAACTGCTTTGGTTGGATGGTTGAGATTGACCCCTTCAATCCAAATTCAACCCCTGTGAAGCGCACGGCCTTGGGTCGTTTCGCTCATGAGGGTGTGGTGTTCCAGCCAGCCGTGGAAGGCCAGCCAATCGTTGCTTATTCGGGTGACGATGCCCGTAATGAATACATCTACAAGTATGTTAGTGCTCAGCCATACTTCAAGGCCACTGCCGGTGGTCATTTGTTGGATAACGGAACTCTGTATGTGGCTCGTTTCCATAACAACGGCTCAGGCGAGTGGTTGCCGCTTGTGTTTGGCCAGGGGCCATTGACCCCAGCCAATGGCTTCCATAGTCAGGCCGATGTCTTGGTCAATACCCGTGCGGCCGCCGATCTGTTGGGCGCAACCCCTATGGACCGCCCAGAGTGGGGCGCGGTGCACCCTGAAACCAAACAGGTTTACTTTACCCTGACCAATAACACGGCTCGCACGGTTGAAAATGTGGACGGTGCCAACCCACGCGCCAACAACCGTTGGGGCCAGATCGTTCGTTGGACTGAGCGTGGCGACCTAACCAGCAAGCACTTTGATTGGGATCTGTTCATCATGGCTGGCCCTGAAGGTGACTCTGAATTTGCTGGTGAGTCCCTAACTGAAGACAACATCTTTAACAGCCCGGATGGTTTGTGGATTGATGCTCGTGGCTTGATCTGGATTCAAACCGACATCAGCGAAAGCGTAATGAACACGGGTGATCATGCTCAGTTTGGTAACAACCAGATGTTGGCCTGTGATCCGATCAACAACACCCTGAAGCGCTTTTTGGTGGGCCCTGTGGGTCAGGAAGTAACAGGGGTGATCACCACGCCGGACATGCGCACCATGTTCGTTAACCTGCAGCACCCAGGTGCCACCACCACGGCCGAAGACTTTGCTCAGGGCAAGCTGACCAGTCATTGGCCTGATGGCGGCGACGCCTATCCGCGCTCCGCGACTCTGGTCATCACCAAGGTTGGCCCTGGTGTGATTGGCTCCTAAGTTTTTGAGCTGATACTTTCTCTTTTCTGCATCGCAATCCGGCTTCCAGAAATGGACACCGGATTTTTTATTCGGCTTTTGCCATTTTGCTGTTGTCCTTGTGCTGCGGGCTTCGTATGATCCAAAGAAGCATAAGCGGAGAACAGTATGGATTATCGATTTGATGCCCTAGAAGCCCGTGTCATGGGCTGCCTGCTGGAAAAGAAAGTCAGCACCCCTGAGCAGTACCCCCTGTCTTTGAATTCTTTAGTCACGGCCTGCAACCAAAAAAGTAACCGTGAACCAGTGTTAGAGCTGAGCGAGGAAGAAGTCTTCGTTGTGGTTGAGGGCTTGAAGCAGAAACGCCTAATCCATGAAGAAACCGGCCATCGGGTGCCTAAATATCAGCAACGATTTTGTAATTTGGAATTTGGTAAGCTAAATTTCCCCGCGCCTGAACTGGCCATTATCATCGAATTGTTGCTGCGTGGCCCGCAGACACCGGGTGAGCTTCGTGCTCGTTGCGCCAGATTGCATCCCTTTGCCCAGGTAACAGAGGTTGAGCAGGCCTTGAAGAGCCTGATTGATAAAGGCCCCTATGTTGAGAAGTTACCCCGGGAAGTGGGTAAAAGGGAAAACCGCTACATCCACCTGTTTCAGGACGAGTCTCTGATCGAACCCATGCGCACTGCTTTTCCAAAGAAAACAGACCATAAGCCGGTCAGTTTTGATCTTGAGGCCAGAGTCAGTCGGCTGGAGTCGCAATTGGCTGCCTTGATGCAACAACTGGGCATGGATCCGAGCCAGTTAGACGAGCAATGACCCAAGCCTGATATCTAATAAAGGGGTGCTAGACCCCTTTAATGCGAGAAAAGGTTGTGCCTTTAGGTAACGGATTTGGCTTTAGCCCTGATAGGCGTTAAACATCCATAGGTGCTTTTCTTGCTCGCGTACATAGTCGCTCATTAGGGCGGCCGTACCTTCGTCACCTGTTTCTTGTGCCAGTGCCATGATGTCACGCTGTTGGGCGACCAGGGTACGATAACCCTTGATCAAGCCATCAACCGTGCCCTTGGCATCCAAGACTTCGGTGTCTTCCTGAATTTGCCCCTTGGTGAGGTAGTGGCTGTAGGCATGGCTGGGGCGATGGCCAAGTGTGAGAATGCGTTCAGCGATTTCATCGACCTTGGTCAGTAGGTCGGTGTAGTGCTCTTCGAATTTTAGGTGGAGTTCAAAAAAGTTTGGCCCCTTGATGTTCCAATGGTAGCCGCGCACATTCATGTAAAACACCTGGTAACTGGCCAGTAGTTGATCCAGTTTTTGCGCTAGGGTTTTGGATTGATCTTGGTCTAAACCGATTAGATTAGCAGACATGCGGGTTCCTCCTGTTGATAATGATTCATAATGCCAAAGGCTAAGCAACTAAGCCAGAAAGATAAAGTTTTGTTAATGCCAGTCATGATCTGGCTCAAACCAGATTCAGGCTGTTGATGCCCAAATCACGATAGCGATCGTGCCAGGCTTCCAGTTCGTAATCGCCAATGCCCAACTGCAAAAAAATCTGCTCTTTGATGTCGAGCCATTCGTAGTTGTTACGCTGCTGGCCGAAAATTCGATGGCTGTTGCAAAGGTATTCTGCGGTTTTGAGTACTGCCAGCAGATTACGCCCCGGGTGATCTTCTGGCCAAAATTCCAAGGCAAAGTGCGCGCTGTGATGCTCAGCAATCACTTCGCAAAGGATGGCCGGCAAACGCCAGGCACGGGCGCAATAGTAGCCCAGCACCGCATGATTGCTGTGGTAGCGAAGGTTTTCCAGGTCGATCAAACGCTGGTGCTCGCCCTGATGTGCCTGTTTCAGGGTGTCAAAATAATCAGGATATTTCTTGAGCATCAAGGCCATGCCTGCGTTATGCAGCAATCCCAGGCTGTAATACTGCTGATCTTGCTCGAGCTGCAGCTCTTGGGCAATGCCCTGACAAAGGGTGGCGATGTCATGCGAGCTGTCCCAAAAGGGATTAAGCAGGCTGATGCTGTGATCGTCCAGTTCACCCTTGATGCTCAGGCTGTTGGCAACCTTGGTGATGTTCTCAGTGCCAATAACGGCAATGGCTTGGCTGATGTTGGCCGTGGGCTGGTCTTGCAGGCGGTTATGGAGCTTGAGGATGCTGCCACTGAGGCCAATGTCTTGGCTGATGAGGCTGTGTAGGCTGTTTTCATCGTCTTCACCCATGGCTTGCGCCATCTGCAGGTCCACCAAGATTTGCGGCTGTGGCGCAATACTGATGCCTTGCAATAAAGAATGCAGTTCGTCTGGGGTGAATTTCATGGCCTTGGCTATTGCTGGCAGGGGATTTAGTGTAAGTTTAGCCTCTTTTTACCGTTCTGCTGGGAATTCACTATGTTGCAACTCCAACTCAGGCCAAAGGCCGATAAACGACTACGCTCGGGTCATCCTTGGGTGTTCAGTAACGAAATCGACACTAACCTGACCCCCTTTGCTCAGTTGCCTGCCGGTAGTTTGGTGCAAATTGTTAACGCAGAGGGTAAGCCCATGGGCACCGGCCTATTAAGCCCCAACAGCCTGATTGCCGTGCGCCTGCTGACCCGTAAAGCCATTACTGAGCTGTCTAAGCGTTTCTTCAAGCAGCGCATTGCCCAAGCCAAGGAGTTGCGTGAGCAGCTTTATCCCGGTGGCTGTTATCGCCTGATCTATGGTGACAGTGATGGCTTGCCGACCGTGATCGTCGATGCCTTTGGCCCCTATTATGTGTTGCAGGTTAACAGCGCTGCCATGCTGCACTATTTGCCCTTGTTGGCAGAAGCCTTGCAGGCCGTGACTCAGGCTGAGGGCATTTTGCTCAAGAACGACGGCAAGATGTTGGCCATGGAGGGTGTTGAGCCTCGGGTTGAGGTGCTCTATGGCCAGGTGCCGGAGCGGGTTCGCCTGCAGGAAAATGGTGTGCACTTTTGGGCGCCGGTCTGGCAAGGGCAGAAAACCGGCTGGTTCTATGATCACCGTGACAGCCGGGCGATGCTGGCCAATTTGGCGCCCGGTGCAGCTGTTTTGGATGTCTTTTCCTATGTGGGTGGCTGGGGCATTCAGGCTGCGGCCTTCGGTGCGCACCAGGTGGTCTGTGTCGATGCTTCGGCTCAAGCCATTCAGTGGGTGCAGGACAATGCAGCCCTTAACCAGCTGGGTCAGGTGGTGCAGGGTCGTCAGGGCGATGCCTTTGAAGTGATGAAGCAGTTATTGGCTGAAGAGCAGCGCTTTGATCTGGTGGTGCTCGACCCGCCTGCTTTCATTGCTAAGCGTAAAGACATAGCAGCGGGTGAGCGCGCCTACGCTAAGGCCTTCCAGCTGGGGTTGCGTTTGGTGAAGCCCGGTGGTTTCTTGGTGGCGGGTAGCTGTTCCATGCACTTGGCTCAAGAGCGCTTCATTGATTTGCTGCAAGCCAGCGCACGACAAGTGGATCGCCGCTTGCAACTGGTGTATCAGGGCCATCAGGGCGGGGACCATCCCATTCATCCTGCGGTGCCGGAAACGGCCTACATCAAGTGCGCCATCATGAAGGTCGAGCAAAACTGGTAGTGTTCGTGGTTAATAGATCCTGCGACTGCGCGCAGGATGACTGTTTGAAGCACGCAAAATGACTGCTGGCGCTTACTGCTGCTCTAGTCTTTGCAGCAGCAGGGGCAAGACCTCTATCACTTCAGGTTTAGGCTGACTGGCCTCTAGGCTATGCCAATAACGAGCCACCTCATGGGTCCAGTTAAGCTGCCACTGTTGCCATTGCTCAGGGCCCCAGTCTGGCCGTTGTTGCCAACTGGCCAGTGTCAGCTCGATTTCTTGTATTAGAAGTTCAGTGCCCAACATTAAGTACTGCCTGCGCCGTTCGGCAATTCTGGGGTGCAGTGGGTCCTGAACAAAGGCTTGCCAAGTTCTGGCTGGCTGGCCATGGCCCTCCAGCATGCCCAGCAAGGGTGTAACGCCTAGGGTTAAATTACTCAAGCCGTATATTTGGTGTTCGTAAATGAGGCTATCACTGGTTAGAGGAACGGTCAGGTCACCAAGCAGGCCGCCAAAAGGGTGGCTGGGGCTGTTGTCCAAAAACTGTTGATTGTCTGGCCAGTAAAGGATGCGACTGGCGTAATCCCTGCGGCCATCCAAGGGGGCATTACCGAACAGCCATGGGCTGGCTTCCAGCAAGGCTGCTTGCAACTCTTGGCCACGCAAAATGAGCTCAATGTGGTGCCATTCAGCAGGCTGATCTAAGAACGGCACCATCATCTGTTGCCAATTCTTCGCCAGATCAAGGCTCAGACCTAAGCGTTGCTGACCTTGGGACAGTAGCCAGTCGCTGTCGACTAGTAGACTGCTGTCTTGCTCACTCGGTTTGGCCTGGTCGGTCTCTGGTGCTGCCGATTGACAGCCCAGCATTGTCAACAGGGCAATGATCGCCGCAAGGCGAACAAGACACATAGCCGCAAGGCGAACTAGACACATGGCCCAAAGGCGAATTGTCTTCATTGCTCGCGCAGGCTGAGAATTGGCCAGTCGTATCTGCTGGCAATGGCATGCAGGCGCTCATCCGGATCAACGGCCACTGGGTTATCCACCAAGCGTAGTAAGGGTAGGTCATTGATCGAATCGCTGTAAAAATAACTGCCATTGAGATTGTGTGGGTGTCTAAGTAGCCATTGCTCAAGGCGTTCGATTTTGCCGTGCTGGAAGGAGGGCGCTCCAACCACCCGTCCGGTGTAGCGATCGTCCTGAATTTCACACTGGGTCGCAATCAGGCTATCCACCCCAAGTGCCTTGGCAATGGGGCGAGTGATGAAATCGTTGGTGGCGGTGATGATCAGCAGAAAGTCGCCTTTGAGTCGGTGCTGCATTAACAATTCTTTGCCCTTAGGCAGAATCATGGGCTCGATGATCTCCCGCATGAATTCCTGATGCCATTGTTGCAGGGTGGCCATGGGGTGCTCGGTGAGTGGCTTGAGGGCAAATTGCAGGTATTTAGCAATGTCCAGTGTGCCTTGTTGGTAATCTTGGTAGAAGGCGTCGTTGGCCTGCTTGAAGCTCACCGCATCCACCGCCCCCTTGTTTACAAGAAACTGACCGAAGGCATGATCGCTGTCACCAGCAAGCAAAGTATTGTCAAGATCGAAGATTGCCAAAGCCATATTTGATGTCCATGCGCATAAAATTGCTGATAGGATAAAAAGCCTAGCCAAGATGAGCAAGGTTTGCTTGAGCTTTTTGCCCATTATGTGGAAAAATCAAGACTAACAAATACTTTTGAGGTGGGCGATGATAGATACAGATGGTTTTCGCCCGAATGTGGGCATCATTCTCACCAATGGTCAGGGTCAGGTGCTTTGGGCGCGGCGCGTGGGGCAAAATGCTTGGCAGTTTCCTCAGGGTGGCATTCGTTGGCATGAAACGCCTTTGCAGGCCATGTACCGCGAACTGAAAGAAGAAGTGGGCCTGCAGCCAAAGGATGTGCAGATTTTGGCCTGTACTCGCGGATGGTTAAAATATCAATTGCCGCGGCGCTTGATTCGGCAGAACAGCATGCCGGTTTGTGTCGGTCAGAAGCAAAAATGGTTTCTGCTACGCATGCTTTGTGACGATCAGGATGTAAACTTAGGTGATTGCGAATGCCCGGAGTTTGACGGTTGGCAATGGGTCAGTTATTGGTATCCCTTGGGCAAGGTGGTGGCTTTTAAACGCGAGGTCTATCGCCAAGCATTGTCGGAGCTAAGCCCGCGCTTGGCAAGATCGTTAATCTAATACTATATAAGGCAAGACTATGCTGGCCGAATTAAAACGCATCGTGCAAGAAGTAAACGCCATGAACGATCTGCGTTCATCGCTGGATCTGCTGGTGCAGCGGGTGAAAGATAGCATGGCCGTTCAGGTGTGTTCGGTATTCCTGTGGCATGCGGCTTCTGAGCGTTATGTGTTGATGGCCACCGAAGGCCTCAACAAGTCCGGCATTGGTCAGGTCACCCTTACTCGTGAAGAGGGCATCATTGGCCTGGTGGGGCGGCGCGAGGAGCCGGTTAACCTGGCCGACGCCTCAGCACACCCGGCTTTTCACTTTGTTAGCTCCTTAGGTGAAGAATCCCTTAAGGCCTTCATGGCCGCGCCCATCATTCATCAGCGGCAGTTGCTTGGCGTCTTAGTGGTGCAAAGTACGGCCAACGAACGCTTCAATGAAAACGCTGAAGCCTTTTTGGTGACCATGGCGGCGCAGTTGTCAGGCTTTATTGCTCATGCTCAGGCCACGGGCGGTTTGCGTCAGATCGGCCTTAACCGTCACACCGACATCCTTAACCTCAGGTTTGATGGCGTGGCCGGTGCGCCCGGCATTGCCATAGGTGAAGCCTGGGTGGTCAGTAGCATTGAGCTAGAGGATGTGCCCCTCTTTGCTTGCGAGGACATTGAGCATGAAATCCAGCAGTTGGACGCCGCCGTCGCCATGGTGCGCAGTGACATTCGCCGTGCGGGTTTGGCGGTGGAGAGCCAGCTCAGCTTGCAAGAGCAGGCCCTGTTTGATGTTTACCTCGGCATGTTGGATGAGGCGGCACTAACTGGCGAAGTGAAGGAAAAAATCAAAGAAGGCTTCCGCGCGGACGGTGCTCTGGCTGAAATCATTCGTGGTTACAGCCTGCACTTTGCGGCCATGGAAGACCCCTATCTGCGCGAGCGTGCCACTGACATTCGTGACATGGGTCGCAGGGTTCTGGCCTACTTGCAGCAGGATCAGAAAAACCCACAAGCCTTGCCGGACAATGCTATTCTGGTGGGTGACGAACTTACCCCCGCCATCTTGGGCGAATTTGCCGGCAAGCAGATTGCAGGCATTGTGTCGGTAAAGGGTTCGGCTAACTCACACATTGCCATCATTGCTCGTGCCATGGGCATCCCCACGGTGATGGGGGTTGTGGACCTGCCTTGGAAAAAGCTAGAGGGCCGAGAGCTGGTGGTCGATGGATATCGCGGCCATGTCTATCGTGATTTGTCGGCCGATAAGCACCAATATTTTCAACAGATCGTGCTGGAAGAACAGGAACTGGCTAAGGGCTTGGAGAGCATTCGTGATCTGCCCTGTGTCACCCGTGATGGCTACCGCCTCAGGCTGATGGTTAATACCGGTCTGCTAACCGATGTGGTGCGTTCGCAAGACAAGGGTGCTGAAGGCGTGGGCCTGTACCGTACCGAAGTGCCCTTCATGATGCGCGACCGCTTCCCGACCGAGTCTGAGCAAGCGGATATTTATCGCCAGCAATTGCAGGGCTTTGCGCCCATGCCGGTCACCATGCGCACCCTGGATGTGGGTGGTGATAAATCCTTGCCCTATTTTCCCATCAGCGAAGACAACCCCTTCTTGGGCTGGCGCGGTGTGCGCGTAACCCTCGACCATCCGGAGATTTTTTTGGTGCAGGTTAGGGCCATGGTGCGCGCCAGCGAGGGGCTCAATAACCTTAGGATCATGTTGCCCATGCTGACTCAGGTCAGTGAGGTGGACCAGTCCTTGAGCCTGATCAAAAGGGTGGTGACTGAGCTGCAAGAGGAGGGGTTGGATGTCATTATGCCGCAGGTGGGGGTGATGATCGAGGTGCCTGCGGCTCTGTATCAGGTGGCACACTATGCCAAACGAGTTGACTTCCTATCCGTGGGCTCTAACGACCTAACGCAGTATTTGTTGGCCGTTGATCGTAACAATTCCCGTGTCGCGGATCTGTACGACACCTATCATCCCTCGGTGCTGCAGGCCTTGCATACCCTAGTGTTGCAGGCCAAGCAGTCTCAGGTGCCGGTCAGCATCTGTGGCGAGTTTGCCGGCGATCCAGCCGGCGCGGTATTGTTGATGGCCATGGGCTATGACATGCTGTCGATGTCCTCTACCAGTCTGCTGCGGGTCAAGGCCTTGCTGCGACAGGTGGACTATCAATGGGCTAAGCAGTTGTTGGAGCAGGTTTTACAGCTCGAAAGCCCGCAGCAAGTGCGTGCCTGTGTGGAACAAAGCTTGCAAGCTCTGGGCTTTGCCGATGGCTTCATGAGCTTTACCCATGGTCGCTTGGCGCCCTCGGCCTAGGCAGTTTGACTGCCCATTGTCGCAAGCTCTATTGTTTCAAAATTAGCATCTGCGTAACTATTAGGCACCTTGAGCTGTAAACTGCTGGTAACCCTGCGCGCAGTCGCAGGGTCTTTCTTACCGGACTGGCGTGAGGTTACGGCTACAGTTAAGCTTCATTGGATCCTGCGACTTCGCGCAGGATGACCGGCGGGTGGGTAGGCTGACTGAGCAGAAGCTGTTGGCTTTGCGGTTCAGAACAGCCGCTTGGCCACCTGGGCAAACTGCTCGGCAAAGAACACTTCCACTCCCTCTTTGACATAGTCTGGCAGCTCTGCAAAGTCCTGCTCATTGGCCTTGGGCAAAATGATCTGCTCAATGCCAATGCGTTTGGCGGCCACTATTTTTTCCCGTATGCCGCCCACGGGCAGCACCTGGCCGGTTAGCGTCAGCTCGCCAGTCATGGCCAGATTGGCCTTGAGGGGTTGTTTGCTCAGGAGGCTGAGCAGAGCGCTGGCCATGGTGATGCCTGCACTTGGGCCATCCTTAGGCGTGGCGCCCTCGGGCACATGCAAATGGATAAAGGCCTTGTTGAGCAGCTCGGCATCAAGGCCAAAGTCTGCCGCCTGAGCGCGCAAGAAATTGAGCGCAATCTGCGCCGACTCCTGCATCACATCGCCCAATTGGCCGGTGAGTTTAAGGCCGGCCTGCTGCTGGTGCACCAAGGCCGCCTCAATGCCTAGGCTGGTGCCGCCCATGCTGGTCCAGGCCAGGCCATTAACAATGCCAATGCCTTGCTGTGGTTTCTGTGGTCTAAAGAGCGCACTGCCAAGCCACTCTTGAGCTTGAGCCTTGCTGATGGTGATCTGCTCTAAGCCTTCGCTGGTCAACTGAACAATGGCATTGCGCATTAGGGTGCTGAGTTTCTTTTCCAGGTTGCGCACGCCGGATTCGCGGGCATAGCCCTGAATCACCTCTTTGAGCGCCGCCTTGCTTAGCCGAATCTGGCTGCTTTTCGCCCCGTGCTGCTTGAGCAGCTTGGGCCATAGGTGTTTGCTGGCAATGGCCATTTTTTCTTCCGCCAAATAGCCAGACAAACGAATGACTTCCATGCGGTCGAGTAGGGGCGCAGGGATGCCGTCCAGGGTATTGGCCGTGGCGACAAAGAGCACCTGTGACAGGTCCAAACGCAAATCCAAGTAGTGATCCAAAAAGTTATGGTTCTGTTCGGGATCCAGGGTTTCCAGCAAGGCCGAGGCTGGGTCGCCCTGATGGCTATGACCCAATTTATCGATTTCGTCGAGCATGATGACCGGATTCATCTGCTTAACCTCTTTCAGTGCCTGCACCAGTTTGCCGGGCAAGGCACCAATGTAGGTGCGCGTGTGGCCCTTGATTTCGGCTTCATCGCGCATGCCGCCCAGACTGAAGCGATAAAAGGGGCGATTCAGGGTTTCGGCAATACTGCGGCCAATGGAGGTTTTACCCACTCCGGGCGGGCCGACCAGTAACAGCAGTGCACCCTTGATTTCGCCCTTGAACTTGGCCACGGCCAAAAATTCCAAGATGCGGCTTTTTACATCCTCAAGTCCGGCATGTTCTTTATCCAAAATTTGTCTGGCACGCTTGATGTCCAGACGATCCTTGCCCTGAATGCCCCAAGGCAGGCTGCAGGCCCAATCGAGCCAGTTGCGCGTTACGCCGTACTCGGGAGAGCCGGGCTCCAAGACGCTGAGCTTATTCAGTTCTTCGTTGATTTTTTCTTCTGCTTGCGGGCTTAGGGTTTTGCCCTGTAGCATTTCTTGGTAGCGGTCGAGGTCGGCGGTTTTGTCATCCTTGCTGATGCCCAATTCTTTTTGAATCACCTTGAGCTGTTCGCGCAAAAAGAAGTCGCGTTGGTGCTTGTCGACCCGTTCATTCACCGCTTGCGAAATTTGCGAGTGCATCTGTGCCACTTCGATTTCGCGCTTGAGCAGGCTCAGGGTGCGATCCATGCGCTTGATCAGCGGCACGCAATCCAAAATGCCTTGCAGCGAGTTGCCATCGGCAGTGGTGATGGCGGCGGCAAAGTCGGTCAGCGGTCCCGGGTCGTTAGGGCTAAAGCGGCTGATGTATTGCTTTACCTCTTCGCCATAGAGGGGGTTGATGGGCAGCAGCTCTTTGATGGCGCTGATGACGGTCAGAGCCCAAGCCCGTAATTCATCGGCATTTTCTTCGGGTGCCTCGGGGTATTCCACCTCAGCTAAGAAGGGAGCTTTATTCTGCAGCAGCCCCTTGATTCGCACTCGGGTTACCCCTTCAACGAAGAAGCGAATACGGTCATCATCGCGCTGCACCTTGTGAATGCGTGTCAGGGTCCCGGTTTTGGGCAGTTGATGTTGGGACAGGGATTCACCGGCCTCAAAATTATCGACAAAAAACAGGCTCACCATCTGGTGCGGGGTTTTCATCACCCGTTCTAGGGTCTCGGCCCAATACTCTGCGGGTAATGACAGTGGCATCAGTTGCGCCGGCATAAAGGGGCGGCTGTGCACCGGTAAAATATAGAGTTGAGTGGGGCGGTCGGCATTGGATAAGATCAATTGCCCAGCCGATTGCTGCTCCTCTTGCTCGGCCTCTGTTGGCGAGCCAGTTGGAATCTGTTCTTGTTGCAAGGGCGCATCAGGATGCTCGGACATGGTTCTCTCCACAATGATTATCTAGCCTGTTTATGGGTCTGATGCCTGTTGATTTCAAGTCAGGGTTTGATGCCAAAGCGGGGTATTTACTATCGAATTGGCAAGCTTTTTCGTATACTGAGCCGTAATTTTGATTTTCGGAGTCCTTATGGCCCTTAACAACGCATGGCGATCTCGCTGTATCAAGCAGGGTGCTGTGGCCGTCTTGTTGCTCTTCGCCCTCTCTGCCTGTGGCCAAAAGGGCGATCTATTCTTACCTCCAGCCGAACCGACCAAGGTAATTCAGTGATGTCTCAGTCTTTTTTCTCGCGCCACCAGGGCTCGTTATTCTGTGAGCAGTTGCCCCTAACTCAGCTGGCGCAACGCTTTGCTACGCCCTGCTATGTGTATTCGCAGGCGGCCATTCGCAGCGCCATGCAGGCCTATCAGCAGGGCCTTGGTCAGCATCCGGGTTTGATCTGTTACGCCGTCAAGGCCAACAGTAACTTGGCGGTACTCAACACCCTTGCCAAGCAGGGAGCGGGTTTTGACATTGTTTCGGTCGGTGAGCTGGAGCGAGTCTTGGCGGCTGGCGGTCTGGCGGAGCGGGTGATTTTTTCTGGCGTGGCCAAAACCACCACTGACATGCAGCGCGCGCTCAGCGCTGGCATTCATTGCTTCAATGTTGAGTCCGAAGCCGAGCTGAATCAGCTCAGTCAGGTGGCGGCGCAAATGGGGCTGCAGGCACCCATCGCCTTGCGCGTTAACCCCAATGTTGACCCTCAGACCCATCCCTACATTTCCACCGGGCTGAAGGAAAACAAATTCGGTATCGACATTGATCTGGCCATGCAGCTCTATCGCCAAGCCGCCGCCGATCCGCATCTGTTGGTTAAGGGCGTGGCCTGTCACATTGGCTCGCAGCTGTTGAATGTGCAGCCCTTGTTGGACGCCACTGATCTGATGTTGGCGCTGGTGGATCAGCTGGCGCAAGAAGGCATTCAATTGCACCATCTAGACATGGGCGGCGGTTTGGGCATTGCCTATCGCGCTGAAGAGCAAGCACCCAACCCTGCCGACTATGTGCCCATGCTGTTGGCACGCTTGCAAGGGCGAGAACTGGCATTGCATTTAGAGCCGGGTCGCTCGATCGTGGCCGATGCCGGTGTGCTCTTGACTCAGGTGGTTTACCTTAAAGAGACGGGTCAGCATCACTTTGCCATTGTTGATGCGGCCATGAACGATTTGCTGCGTCCAAGTCTGTACGATGCCTACCAAGAAATTGAAAATCTAGAGGCCAGTCAGCAGCCAGAGCGTAGCTATGATGTGGTTGGCCCCATTTGTGAAACCGGTGACTTTTTAGGCAAGCAGCGCAAGCTGGCCTTGGCTGCTGGCGATTACTTGGCGGTGCGCCAAGCTGGTGCCTATGGTTTTGTCATGGCGTCGAACTATAACACTCGTGCGCTCTGTGCTGAGGTCATGGTCAGTGGCGATCAGGCTTACCTGATCAAGCCGCGCCAAGAATTAACCCAACTGTTCGCCGACGAAACCCTGGTGCCCTAATTATGATGCTCGAATTTACCAAAATGCATGGCTTGGGCAATGATTTCATGGTCATTGATGCCGTGACTCAAGAGGTACAGTTGAGTGATCGCCAGATCGAGCGCTTGGGTGATCGTCACTTTGGCATTGGCTTTGATCAGTTGCTGATCGTTGAGCCACCTACGCGTCCGGATGTGGACTTTCGTTATCGCATTTTTAACAACGATGGCACCGAGGTGGAGCAGTGTGGCAATGGTGCGCGTTGCTTTGCGCGCTTTGTGCGCGACAAGGGTCTAACCCATAAATCGGTCATCCCGGTGGAAACTGCCGGTGGCTTGATTGAGTTGCAGATCACGCCAGATGGCCAGGTGCGAGTTGACATGGGGCGGCCGCAGTTCGTGCCTGAGCGCATTCCCTTCGATGCGCCACAAGCTGAACTGCTGTATCAGGTTGAATTGTCTGGTCTTGATCAAAGCGTGCAACTCTCGGCTTTGTCCATGGGTAACCCACATGCGGTGCTCTTGGTCGAGGATCTGGATCATGCCCCGGTGCTCAGTTGGGGGCCTTTGCTCGAATCTCATTCGCGCTTTCCTGCTCGGGTCAATGTCGGCTTTTTGCAGGTGCTAAGTCGCCAGCAAATGCGCTTGCGCGTCTTTGAGCGAGGCGTGGGCGAGACGCTGGCTTGCGGTTCGGGTGCCTGCGCTGCCATGGTGGCCGCGCATCGTCAGGGCTTGATTGAAGACAGTGTCAGCTGTATTTTGCCAGGTGGGACTCTTGAAATCGAATGGGATGGTCGCACCAATGTGTTCATGACCGGTCCAGCGCAAAGAGTGTTTGATGGTCGTATTCACCTTCAGGACTAACAATTAGATGCAGTTAAACGATGAACAGGTTGGGCAGTGGCTATTGGAAAATCCCGAGTTTTTTAATCGTCACCCTGAATTATTGCGTGAAATACAGCTAACTCAGCCGACCACCGGGCAGGCGGTGCCACTGTTACAACGACAAAACGAAATCTTGCGCCAGCATTTGGCGGAAAATCACGACTATTTGCTGGAGTTGATCGGCAATGCCAAGCGTAATGAACGTCTGTTTCAGCAGGTCAAGGCCCTGAGCTTGGCGGTGTCAGCCACTCAAACCCTGCCGGATTTGGCCCTTTGTTTGCGTGATCAGTTGGTTCATTTTTTTGAGGTCGATCAAGCTTGCTTGCTCTGGTTTGATGAGGTGCAGGAGAATGCGGCTCTTAAATCCGGTAATCAGGCGGCTGGCTTGCCAGACTGGCATGGCCACCAAGCATTGTGTGGGCCCGCAACTCAGCACACCCTTGGCCAGATCAATCGCATGGCCTTTGGCTCGGATTCGCAAATGCAATCTCTGGCGGTGGCGCCAGTCTTTGGTGTACAGCAGGTCTTGGGTTTGTTGGTGCTGGGTAATCATAGTCCATCACATTTTCGCAATAGCATGGATACCCTGTTTTTATCCTATGTTGCCAGTTTGGCCGCGGTTTTGGCGCAAAGGGCCTAGTCTTTCTGTTTTGGCTTAGCACGGCCTAGCATGTTTGGCTTGCATCGGCTTGTAGGCTGAGCTGTGGTTCATTTGCTTAGCAGGCTGTCCAGAGCCTGATGCCATTGTTGCTGCTTTTGCGTCAGAGTAAGGCTGGCATGGGCAGGGCTGGTGCTTGGCAGGGTAATTAGCCTGAGTTCAGGTCGGGGTGCAAACAAGCCCTGCTTGCAACCCTGTTGCCAATGCTTCCATGCGGCCTGACCATTAAAGATCAGGCCTCGCAATGAGTCTTGTGTCAAGAGAGGCTGCAGCTGGTTAAACTTCTTGCCTTGTTTGTGGATGCTGCTGTCTAGGCTACCCGGGCGATAAGCCTCGGCAAGCACATCCCAGAGTGCTATTCCATGCTTTTGTAATATCTCATGCTTTTGTAATCTGCTCCTTGCCTGGTCTTGAATGCCGGGTTCAGGTCCATTTTTTATCTGGCTGTTCTCTGCTGGGCCTGTGTTGATGGCTTGGTCGTCAGGGCTCAGCCAAGCCATCAGAATGGGCCAAAAGGCGTTGCGTGGGTGTTGGTAATAGCCCTGAGCCTTAATAGAGGCCTGTCCCGGTAAAGAACCAAGAATCAACAATCGAGGGGCGGGGCAGAGCAGGGGTGGCAGGCCTTGGCTGATCATGTTTTACGCCTTTGTTTGGGGGTAAAGCCCGGATCCTTGTTGCTCAGCCAGAGGCAAAACTCTTTAATTTCTGTGACAGATAGCAGGCTTTCTTTGCTGTGGTACTGCTTAGCCATTTGAATTTCCGTCAAACAATAATGAATGTGATTATGGCAGCTTCGGCATAGCCATAATATGTTTGTCAATCGTTCTTGTTTGTTAAAACGCAAGCGTACTTGCCTTTTATCATGGGTCGACCTAGGGATCAAATGATGTTTGGTTAGGGGCATGGGGCCTCTTTGGCAGAGTTCACAGTAATCTGGGCAGGTCGGCAGTTGGATAGGACTTGGCATATAATTATTACAATTCTGTTGTGGCAGGTGTCAGATGTAGGCGGCTGCAAACTTTCAGGGCTAATCATGGACAGAATACGATCAATATTGGCCAGTGGTCGCTTGAGGCAATGTTATCCAGGCTATTGTAGAATAGTTGCATAAAAAAGAGGCGATCTTTACTTGTTTTTGCTTTCTAGTGCGCGTAAAATCCGCGTCCCTAATGTTAGAAAACAAACCCCCTGAGCCCCACAAAGGCGGAGTTTGAGGAATTATGAGTACATTTAGCGCTAAGTCGCATGAAGTTAAGCGTGACTGGTACCTGGTTAATGCTGAAGGCAAAACACTGGGTCGTTTGTCAACGGAAATCGCTCGTCGTTTACGCGGCAAGCACAAGCCAGAGTACACGCCACACGTGGACACTGGTGATTACATTGTTGTTATCAATGCTGACAAAATCCGTGTAACGGGCAATAAGGCAAATGACAAAATGTATTATCGTCATACCGGTTATCCTGGTGGTCTGAAAGAAGCCAACTTCAATCAAATGATTGAGCGCAAGCCGACTGCAGTCATTGAGAAAGCGGTAAAAGGCATGTTGCCACGCGGTCCTTTGGGTCGTGCGATGTTTTCCAAGTTGAAAACTTACGCCGGTGATCAGCATCCACATGCTGCCCAACAACCCATTGAACTGAAGCTCTAAGGAGGCAACTATGTCCGCATATAACTACGGTACTGGTCGTCGCAAGACTTCGACCGCTCGAGTGTTCATCAAGCCAGGCAGTGGTAATATCTCTGTTAACGGTCGTTCACTGGATCAATACTTTGGTCGTGAAACATCGCGCATGATCGTGCGTCAGCCGCTGCAAGTGGTTGATTCGCTGGAGCGTTTTGATGTGCTGATCACTGTTGCTGGTGGTGGCCCTAACGGTCAAGCTGGTGCCATTCGTCACGGTCTGTCACGTGCGTTGATCGATTACGATGCTACTTTGCGTGCGCCATTGCGTGCTGCTGGCTTCGTGACTCGCGATGCTCGTATGGTTGAGCGTAAGAAAGTTGGTCTGCGTAAAGCACGTAAGAGACCACAGTACTCCAAGCGTTAATATCGTTTTGGTGTTGTATTAGCCCGCTTTTAGCGGGCTTTTTTGTTTTTAATCGCCGTGAATTGTTTAGCAAGCAAAATAGTTTTCCATTATTGATGCTCACTGCTAGGTTTGCCTTGTAACCCGGAGCTAATTTTCTTAAAATTTGTGGCATTTTTAATATAACAACTTATTAAAACTTTAGAGGTAAACACAGCATGGCGCAAGACGGCGTAAACATGGGTCGGCGTCGCTTTCTTCTGGCAACTACAGGTGCTCTGGGCGCAGTAGGGGCTGTTGGGGTGGCAATTCCATTTGTTCGTTCCTGGAATCCTAGCGAGAAAGCGAGAGCTGTGGGAGCCCCCACAGTTGTGGATGTGAGCAAAGTTCGTGTGGGTCAACTGATCACTGAAATGTGGCGTGGCAAGCCTATTTACATCACTCGTCGCTCAGCCGAAATGATGGCTACCTTAGAAAGCGATGAGGCACGTAGGCGACTAAGGGATCCTGACTCTCGTGTTCAGGATCAGCAGCCTGATTGGGCGGTTAATGATTATCGCTCAAGAGATGAGTCTGAGTTGTTGATTCTAGAGGGTGTTTGCACCCATCTGGGTTGTGCACCAACCTTTGCGCCTGATGTGCGGCCGCAGCCCTATGATCCAAATTGGCAGGGTGGCTTTTATTGTCCCTGTCATGGCTCTCGTTTTGATTTAGCAGGTCGTGTTTACAGCGATGTGCCAGCACCAACCAATCTAGTGGTGCCGCCCTATTTTATTGAAGATGGCATTGCGACCATTGGTCTAGAGGAGGCTGCCTAATGTCTGGTACGACTAAAAACGGTCTGATGCACTGGATTGACCAGCGTCTGCCGGTAACGGCAACACTGGAGAAGCATGTTACCAAGTACTATGCGCCCAGTAACTTCAACTTCTGGTACATCTTTGGTGTGCTGTCAATGTTGGTGTTGGTGAATCAGATTTTGTCTGGTATTTGGTTAACCATGAAGTATGTTCCCAGCGCTGACGAGGCATTTCGCAGTGTGGAGTACATTATGCGTGATGTCGAATACGGTTGGCTAATCCGATACATGCATTCAACCGGTGCTTCTGCCTTCTTTGTGGTGGTGTATCTGCATATGTTTCGTGCCATTCTTTACGGCTCTTATCAAAAACCACGTGAGCTGGTGTGGTTGATCGGTATGGCTATTTACCTATTGCTCACTGCTGAGGCATTTTTGGGATACGTATTACCTTGGGGGCAAATGTCCTATTGGGGCGCGCAGGTAATTATTAACCTTTTTGGTGCCATACCAGTCATAGGTGATGATCTTACTACCTGGATTCGTGGTGACTTTATGGTTTCAGGGATCACCTTAAACCGCTTCTTTGCCTTGCATGTGATTGCCCTGCCTCTGTTGTTGGTTGCTCTGGTGTTTCTGCACATCGTAGCTCTGCACGAAGTGGGCTCTAATAACCCGGATGGCGTAGACATTAAGAAGCATCTGGATGAGCAAGGTAAGCCGCTAGACTCTGTGCCATTTCATCCAAATTACACCATAGGTAAGGATTTAATGGGTATTGCCGTCTTCTTGATAGTGTTCTGTGGTGTTCTATTTTTTGCTCCTGAAATGGGTGGTTATTTCCTTGAGCATCCGAACTTTGAGCCTGCAAACACATTGAAAACCCCGGAGCACATTGCCCCAGTTTGGTACGTGGCTGGCTTCTATGCCATCCTGAGTTCTGTGCCAGACAAGCTGGGTGGCGTCATTGCCATGGGTGCGGCTATTGCGATTTTGTTTGTCTTGCCTTGGCTTGACCGTAGCCCTGTACGCTCTTGGCGGTACAAGGGTTGGATGAGTAAAACGGCCATTGTGTTGTTCGCGATTTCGTTTGTGATTCTCACTTATTTGGGTGGTGTGCCGCAGACGCCTGAGAACATCATTGTCGCAAGGGCGTGCTCGGTACTTTACTTCTTGTTCTTCTTGTTGATGCCAATTTACACCAAGATTGAGAAAACTAAGCCAGTTCCAGAAAGGGTGACTCATCGATGAAAAAAATAATACTGATTATGATGGCTTCAATGCTTGCCATGGTTGCTCAGGCAGCAGGCCCTAGTATTCCATTGGATAGTCACCCTGGTGATGTCAGAGATACTAATTCTTTGCAGCGGGGCCTAGGTCTATACATGAGCTATTGCATGGGCTGTCATGGTCTTGAGTACGCGCGTTATAATCGCGTTGCCCGTGACCTAGGGATTCCTGAAGATATATTTGAAGAATACTTGATGTTTACAGATGCCCGTATTGGTGATCTGATGACCATTGCTATGTCGGCAGAAGATGGTCGCAGATGGTTTGGTGCCCCGCCACCAGACTTAACCTTGGTAAACCGTGTGCGTGGTAGTGATTGGTTATATACCTATTTGCGTGGTTTTTATGCTGATGAAGAGCGGCCATTTGGTGTTAATAATGCAGTGTTTGAAAATGTGGGTATGCCGCATGCATTATTAGAGTTGCAAGGTCTATGTGCTGAGCCCTTGGTGCTACAGCGTGATGCTAAAATCGATCCGCTTTCTGGTAACTGGTTGATTGAGCCGGGCTGTCAGGAATACTTGATTGAAGGCAGTATGACCCCCGTTCAATTTGATCGTGCTGTCGCTGATATGGTTAACTTTCTTGATTACATGGGTGAACCATTTCAGCTTGAACGCCAGCGAATAGGAATATTTGTCTTGGCATTCTTGTTCGTCTTCCTGTTCTTTACAATTTTATTGTACAGAGAGTATTGGAAAGACGCTCACTAGCCCCCATATAGTTAAACAAATAGAGGCTCCTTGTCTTTGCAGGCAATGGAGCCTTTGGTAGTCTTAAACAACTTGTTTTTTCTTAAAGGTAATTCCATGAGCGCAACTGCAAGACGATCTTCTATGACGTTCTTTTCTGATCCTTCAAGTCATTACAGTCATCGTGTACGCATTGTGCTGGCTGAAAAAGGAGTAACTGTTGAAGTAAAGGATTGCAATCCTGATTCAGTGCCTCAAGAAGTGACTGACTTAAATCCATATAACAATCTTCCAACCTTGGTTGACCGTGACCTGTGCCTGTATGGTGATCCTAAGATAATGATGGAATACTTGGATGAGCGTTTTCCTCATCCTCCTTTATTGCCCGTATACCCAGTTAATCGTGCCGAATGTAGGTTGTTTATTGACCGTATCGAGCGTGATTGGTGTCCCTTAGTTGATAAGATTGTTGCTAAACAGGATGCGGATGCCATTGCCTTGGCTAGAAAACAATTGTCTGAAGGATTGATAGCTATAGCCCCCATCTTTGCTGATCGACCGTATTTTATGTCTGATGAATATTCATTGGTGGACTGTGTGTTAGTGCCGATCCTTTGGCGATTAAATGATCTTGGCATTGAGTTGCCCGCCGATCAGTGTAAGCCCATGCTTGAATACATGGATCGTATGTTTGCACGTGATGCATTTCAGGAAAGTTTGTCTGAGGTTGAGCGCGACATGCGCGATTGATTTAGTTCCGCTCCCTAAGGGGAGCGTTTTTGTAAATGGGGTTGTTATGTTGTCAGTCAAGCCTTACATGCTTAAAGCCATTCATCAGTGGATTCTTGATAATGACTGGACTCCTTATTTGTTGGTTAACACTCAAGTAAAGTCAGTCCAGGTGCCATCTGAACACATTCGCGATAATCGAATTGTTTTGAATATTGCCCCTCAGTCGATTAGAGGCTTTCAGATGGACAATGACGCAGTTAGCTTTGAGGCTAGGTTTTCAGGGCGGGCTCAGGTAGTTTGGGTTCCTATTGCAGCCGTTGAAGCTCTTTATGCAAAAGAAAACGGCGAAGGAATGTCTTTTGAGGTGGATTTGCATGCCGAACCTGTAAGGCCTGACTCAAGCTCAGCTTCCAGGGCTGAGGATAAGGAGCCTGCTGCTAAGGTGTCGCACCTGAAGGTAATCAAGTAGTTGAGTTAGTTTTCTATTCTTGAGTTGGATGTTTGTAGTTCTCTGTCCAGATTTTGACATCCTTTGTGCAGTCGCAGGATCCCTTCCGGAATTGAGTGGCAGCTACTGGACTGGCGTATTCCGCCAGCCTTTGGTCTGGTAACTGCGTTCTCGTGGACGCTGTTCGTCGTCCCTGACCGCGTGGCGGCGTCCATCCCTGGCCGCCGACACCACTCGATCCCAGTTCCCAGTCCAAGACTGGCTGGTTCCCCATCGAGTTAAGATTTGACAAAATTAATCACTAGCTTTCCAGCAGGAAAATGTTAGTTGTGAGGCATCAGCTTAAGAAAGTGCCCAAGAAACAACTCCAGCCCGCCCAGCGTCAAGCGGTTCATGGCTTCTGTCAGTAGGCGGCGTCAGGAGCACAGGGATGTGCGGATGCGAATGCCCAAGGACGGCGCAAGCGCGAAAGCTAGCAAATCAACAACAACTAAGAACAGCAACAGCGCGCCGCGAATGCTCGCCGGATGACAGAAGGCATGGGCCGCGGCAGGGCGGGTGCAGCCTGAGAGTTGGCAGTGGACTGCCGTATGCCGCCAGCCTCTGGTCTGGCAACTGCGCTCTCGGGGACGCTGTTCGTCGTCCATGACCGCTTGACGGCGTCCATCCTTGGCCGCCGACACCCCTCGATCCCAGTTCCCAGCCCAAGGCTGGCTGTTTTGATGGTTCCTGAAAAAATGACAAAGCTGAAAAAACCAGTTGACGCTCGGTTTGAAAGGCCTATAATGCGCACCTCCTCAGGCAGGGCGCCGGCTCGGCGGTCTGGAGTGAGTGGCTTATGAGTGGCTTAAATGTCCTGCTAAGTGCTTGATATTTGGTCATTTATCTGAGGGGTTGCAAGCGGGAATGAAAATAAACGCTTGACAACGAAAACGAGGGGAGTAAGATG
>SKIB01000132.1 GCA_007116635.1 Saccharospirillaceae bacterium | reverse complement strand
GCTGAATTGAATTCCAAACACCCGCCTGAACTATTTCGACAAGGTATGGCCAACCCATCACCACACCCAAGGCGTTATGAACCATACCAATCCCGACCAACAACCAACCACTGATTCCATATAACTTCATGAATACACTCCAACTTAAAACATACCATACCGTATAGTATGGTTTTTGGTCGTACTGTGCAACTTTTAAGTGGAACCTGATTCACCTGCCTTACTCCACGGACAAATCGAAAAAAACGCTACCGCCTTTACTTCCAGGAAAACAAAGCACGACAAGTCAAGAACAAAAGACATTAACAGTCCTAGATGCACTGACAGTTGCCTAACATTTTATTAGTAGGCATGCGCGTTTTTCTGGCGAGCCGTCTGGCCAAAATCGGGCGCTAAGCCTTGAATTGCCTACCAATCTACCTGTTTTTCATGGAAAAACAACCGTGCTTGCTCAAATTTCTGGCACGCTATCTTGAGGCTTGGCCTGTCTATTTTTGGCTAAGTGCTTGAATTGTAACGAGCGCTCTGACTTTTCGTGCCCTAATAGTTAGGCATGCGCGTTTTTCTGGTGCTGATTTGGCCTGCTATCTTGGGCATGCTTTTCTAGATGGTTGTTTTTATTGGTTTTATTATGAGTACGGTTAGGAATGCGTGCCTGTGCTCTGTTCTAGGCTAGTGTTCCAGAAGAGAGATCCTGCGACTGCGCGCAGGATGACGGAAAAACAGCTGCTGATTTAAGGGCGCTTAGCACTATTCGGCTAGTGAACTAGCCAACTAGCCAAAAACAAAGTAAAGGCCCACCGCCAGCAGCATTAGGGCAAAGGCGCGTTTGAGCAGCAAGGCTGAGAGCAAGTGCGCTGTTTGCGCGCCTAGCTTGGCCGTTAAAAAACTCATGCCACTGATGCCGACAAAGGCATACAAATGCACATAACCAATGCTGTTGGCGATGTCGCCCTGGGTCTTGGCGCCAAAAAACATAAAGCCGAGCGCACCAGCCAAGGCAATGGGCAAGCCACAGGCGGCCGAGGTGCCGACCGCTTTTTGCATCACTAGCCGATAGTGGTTCAAATAGGGCACGGTTAGGCTACCACCGCCTATGCCAAAAATGGCCGAGGCCACACCAATACCAGCGCCGGCACTGATTTGCTTCAATCGAGAGGGCAACTGCGGCGGCAGATCCTCGGTTGGCTTGCTGGCAAACAGCATCTGATAGGCCACCCAGATGACAAAGACGCCAATAATGATCTGCAAATGACTGCCAGCAATCAGGGCGGCAATGCCTGCGCCAAAGAAGGAGCCCAGCAGCATGCCGGGTGCCAGATTGCGCACCACCGACCAAACAATGCCCTGCTTTTTGTGATGCGCCATGGCCGAGCTGATGGAAGTGACCACAATGGTGGCCAAGGAGGTGCCCAGAGCCAGATGCATGACTATCTCTGGGTCATAGCCCAGCTGAGTGAAGACAAAAAACAGCAAGGGCACGATGATCAGCCCGCCGCCAATACCAAACAGCCCAGCGGCAAAGCCAGCCAGCGCACCAATGAACAAAAAAGTGATCAATTGCATGAAACCAACACCATAAACCAATTCCTAAAACGAGCAGCCTTTACCACCGAAACCTCAGGCCAGCCCCTTAAGAGAGACCCTGCGACTACGCGCAGGGTGACAAGGAGATTACAGCTGAAGGCGCTGAATAGTTACACCAAATCAAAGTTAAACCAAATCCAAAGCCGCACTGGCCTGACCAAGGGCATGATAGCCGCGCGCAAAATAGGCCAAACCAGAGCGCGGCTGGCCCTCAGCTCGGGCGTTAGTCTGCAGCGCCAGAATACGACAGATAAAGATGTCATGAGTCGCCACCTGCTGGATCTCCTCAATCTGACAGTCAAAACTGGCCAGTGCATCCTTCAGAATGGGCGCACCGGTCACCAGTTGCGTCCATTGCGCCCTGGCAAAGCGTTCATCCGAGCCCAGCTTGGAGGCAAAGACCTCAGACAAAGCCTGATGCTCTGCCGCCAACAGATTAACCGACAACACCCTATTGGCCACGAAAAACGAATGCAAATAGGAACCCTTGTTCATACACACCAGTAGGGTCGGCGGACTGGCCGACAGGCTGCAGACCGCCGAGGCGGTAAAACCATAACGGCCTGACTCGCCCGCCGTGGTCACCACAGTCACCGCACTACTGAGCAATGACATGGCATTTTTAAACTCTTGCTCTGCGAGCATGCTAGGCCTCCTGTTTCAGCCAGCCAAAAGTTCTTGGCGCACGATCTCGGCTCCGGCCACCAAGGCATTGAGCTTGGCCTGAGCCACTGGGCGAGCCAAGGGCGTCATACCGCAGTTGGTGCAAGGGTACAGCTTGTCGGCATCGACAAACTGAAGCGCTTGGCGCAGGGTATGGGCCACTTCCTCGGCGGACTCAATGTTGCTGGTGGCCACATCAATGGCTCCTACCATGACTTTCTTGCCGCGAATCAAGGCCAGTAATTCCATGGGTACTCGTGAGTTATGGCACTCAAGAGAAATAATATCGATCTTGGATTGCTGCAGTTTGGGGAAGATCTCCTCATATTGCCGCCATTCAGAGCCCAGAGTCTTCTTCCACTCGGTGTTGGCCTTGATGCCGTAGCCATAGCAAATGTGCACGGCGGTCTGGCATTTGAGGCCCTCAATGGCTCGCTCCAAGGCGGCAATGCCCCAGTCATTAACCTCATCGAAGAACACATTAAAGGCTGGCTCATCAAACTGAATAATGTCCACACCGGCGGCCTCCAGTTCTTTGGCTTCCTGATTAAGGATCTTGGCAAATTCCCAAGCCAGCTTATCACGGCTCTGATAATGAGCATCATAGAGGGTGTCGATCATGGTCATGGGGCCGGGCAAGGCCCACTTAATGGGCTGCTTGGTTTGCTGGCGTAAGAACTTAGCGTCCTCAACAAAGACCGATCTAGGGCGGGAAACCGGACCCACCACGGTGGGCACACTGGCCTCGTAGCGGTTACGAATCTTGACGGTCTCGCGCTGGGCAAAGTCAACGCCTTCCAGACTCTCAATAAAGGTGGTCACAAAGTGTTGCCTTGACTGCTCGCCATCACTAACGATGTCCAAACCGGCTTGCAACTGCTGGTGCAGGGCCAGGCTCAGGGCATCTTGCTTGGCTTCTTGCAAGGGCTCACCGGCCAGCTTCCAGTCTGACCATAGGGTTTCTGGCTCGGCCAGCCAAACGGGCTTAGGCAGACTGCCGGCGGTTGAGGTAGGTAATAGTTTTTTCATGGTGCATGTCCTAGTAAAAATGAAAGCCTGTTAAACATCTGGGTTGATCGATGATCATTGAGCCTACAACCATGGTTGCTGGTCGTTACTATTCGGCACGGCGCAAGTACATCCCTGTAGCCTCGACACCCGCTCCCTGCGGGTGACGGCCTCATAGCAACGACCATCAACCTCTTTGACAACTACTCAATGACTAACGCTGGCTGACCATTGCTGCAGCAATGGCAGGTAGGGCTTGATAAAGTGATCTTCGGCAAACTTGCCTTGTGCCTTGGCCAACTGACTGCGCTCTTCCCGGTCGTAGACCACATGGGTCAGGGAGTAATCCTTGTTGTTGAGATTGGGCCGAAAGCAAGCGCCCGCAGGCGAATTGGCGTTGTAGATCTCCGGGCGATAGATGCGCTGAAAACTTTCCATGGTGCTGATGGTGCTGATCAGCTCAAGGTTGGAATAGTCATTCAGCAGATCACCAAAGAAGTAAAAGGCCAAGGGTGCCACTGCGCCCTGAGGCATAAAATAGCGCACCTGCAAGCCCATCTTGGCAAAGTATTGCTCGGTCAAGGAGCTCTCGCTTGGTACGTACTCATGGCCCAAGATGGGATGCTGATTGGCCAAGCGCTGGTAGGTCTTGTTGTCGGAAACGCTCAAGCAGATCACCGGCAACTTGGCAAAGTTGTCGCAGTAGGCCTTAGAGTGCAAAAAGGCTTGAAACAACTTGGCGTGCAAGTCGCCAAAGTCGGGCGGCACACGAAAGCCCTCTTGGTTCTTATTGAATTCCAGCAGGCGCACGCTGAAGTCATAGTCCCGCACATAGGAGGAAAAGTTATTGCCCACCACGCCAGCAAAGCGCTTGTTTAGCTGCTGATCCAGCACGCTGGTTTGCAGAATCTCAATCGATGGGAAGGCCTTGCCCTCACCTTCCAGGCCAATGTCCACGGAAATGATGTCCAGCTCCAAGGCATAGCGATCGGCGCTGGGGTTGTCCCAATGGGCTAAAGAATTAAAGCGCTGATTGATCATCTGCAAAGCATTGTCAAGATTCTGCTGTCGCTGCTCACCACGGGCCAGATTGGCAAAGTTAGTAGTAATGCGGGTGTTATCAGCGGGGCGATACTGCTGATCAAAGCGTGTCTTTTTGATCGAAAAACTAAAGTCATGATTCATGGTTAATACCCTTGTTGGCGCTTGGCCCTAAATTCAGTGCGGCATTTATAACAAAGGCAAATCATGAATAAAAATGACATCTTTTCAGCAACTCATGAGTTTTTGTCATATTTGGTCCATTTTGACTGCCAAGCCTGCTATATTAGGAGCCAAGGGCAACCAACCCCTGCAACAAGGCAACTAAGCAAAATTACAGAACAACCGAGCGAACAACCATGATCGATGCCAGCCATTTACGCATTCTGCGCGAAGTCGAGCGTCAAGGCTCACTCACCGCCGCCGCGCAAAGCCTGCACCTGACCCAATCGGCCCTCAGCCACAAGATCAATCGCCTAGAAGAGTTGATTGGCACCCGCATCTGGCACAAAGAAGGCCGCACGCTAAAACTCACTCAAGCAGGCAAGTACCTGCTGCGTGAGGCCAAGCGGGTGTTGCCGCAACTGGAGCGGATCAATGATGAGCTGGCACGCTACGCCAAGGGTGAGCGCGGCGCACTCAACATCGGCATGGAGTGCCACCCCTGCTATCAATGGCTGGTGCGGGTGATTAGCCCCTTCCTCAACCAATGGCCTGAGGTGGATGTGGATGTGACGCAAAAATTTCAGTTTGGCGGTCTGGCGGCGCTGTTTAACCATGAGATCGACCTGCTGGTTAGCCCCGATCCGGTATTAAAAGAAGGGGTGGTCTTCGAGCCGGTCTTTCCCTATGAGCAGGTATTGGTGGTGCATGAGCAGCACCCCTTTGCCCAGCAAGACTTCGTTCTGCCACAACAGATGACCGAGCAAACCCTCTACACCTACCCCGTGGCCATTGAGCGGTTAGATATTTTTCAGCAATTTTTGCTGCCCGCCAATTGCTTGCCAAAAAAACACCGCGCCATGGAAGCCACCGAAATGATACTGCTGATGCTGGCCGCTAACCGTGGCGTGGCCTCGCTGCCGTTATGGTTGGTGAAAGAGTATCAACAGCAGTACCCCATTAAAGGCGTTAGGCTTGGTGCCAGCGGCATTCACAAACAGATCCATGTCGGCATGCGCTCCGCGGATGTGGATGAGCTGCACATCAGCCAGTTCATCCGCATGGCCAAAGGCAACAGCACAACTAGCCCCTCTTAGCCCCTCTGGCTAAAGCTGACTGAAACTCGCCTGCCCTGCTTGCAGGTCCAAGCGGTAATCCATCAGTGGCAGCATGGCCTGCACCTGATGGCTGACCATCAGCAGGCTAAAACCGTATTCGGCCTGTAAGGCCAGCAACAATTGCTGCGCGTCCAGCGCGGTCTGTTCGTCCAGCGCACTGAAGGGTTCGTCCAATAACAGCACCGGCTTGGCGGCCAATAAGGCACGCCCCAGCGCCACGCGCTGCTGCTGGCCACCTGACAGGCGCGCCGCCGGACGATCCAGTAAACCGAGCAAGCCCAAAGAGCCGGCCACCTGTTGGCGTTGCTGCTGTTGGCGAGCAGTCAATCTCATGCTTGGATGGCAGCCCAGAGCCAGATTTTGCGCCACACTGAGGTGCAAAAACACATTGTCGCTCTGGCTAAGCAAGCTAAAGGGGCGCTGATGTACGGCCAAGGGGGCAAGGTTTTGCCCAGCAAAATTCAGCTGGCCAGAACTGGCAGGCACAAAGCCAACCAGCAGGTCCAACAGGGTCGATTTACCTGCACCACTGACGCCAGTGATCAGCATGCGCTTGCCAGCCGGCAGGCTGAAATCGTAATGCCACTGCTGGCCCTCTCGGGCATAGCACAGCTGTTTGGCCTCCAGTAGACCCGTTGCCAGCTCAATGACCTGCGCCATAGCGTTTTGCTCCCCAAACTTTGGCCATGCCCTGCACCGCCCAATTAACTAACACCCCCAACACCACCAGACTAAAGGCCAACCAGATGGCCAGTGGCAACTGGTGCGAACCCAACAAGCGATACAGCATCAGGGCCAGAGTATTCATTTGCGGCGTTGCCAGCAATAAGGTGGCCGCCAGATCGGCAATGGCCAGCATAAAGCACAGGCCAAAGGCCTGGCCAAGATTAGGCAGCAGGCAGGGCCAATAGACCCAGCGCCAGCGCTGCCAGAGATTCATGCCCAATAGCTGCATTTGCCGACCATAGGCCTGAGTCAGGGCCAGCTTAGCCGGGCGCAGCATCTTAACCGCAAAGGGCATGACCAGCAGCGCATTGAGCAGAATCAACAGCCCAAGGCGCAGTTGGGCACCAGGATTGAGCGGCCAGATCAACAAGAAACTGCCGGTGGCCAGCACCACGGCGGGCATTAATAAAATGCCATAGGAGAGCAGCAGCGCCAGCCGCCCTCGCCCACCGAGCAACACCAAGGACAACACCAGGGTCAAACCAGCACTGCCAAGGCCCAGCAGCAAACTGCTGCGCACCGCCTGCCAGTAGGCCGGATCTTGCAACAAGGGGACTAACAAGGGCCAACGAGCATTACTGAGCAGCACCCAAATGGGCCACAGCCACAACAGCAGCAACAGCGCCCAAGCCAGGGCATCTTGCAGATAAGCACTGAGGCGCTGGCCCTCTGGGCGCAAGCCCTGCTGGCTGCGGCTGGCCGGCAAGGGGCGCATCAAGGCAGGCAACAACAGCAAGGACAAACTGGCCGCCAAACCCAGCTGCAGCAGCGCCAGCTTAACGGCCTGAATGGGGTCAAATTCAAAACGCAAGGCCTGATAGATGGCCACTTCCAAGGTGGTGGCCCTTGGGCCGCCGCCCAGACTGAGCACCACGGTAAAGCTGGTTAAGCAGAGTAAAAACACCATCATCAGCACACTGGGCAGCGCCGGTTTGATGGCAGGCCAGTCCAATAAGCGCCACATTTGCCAGTCATTAAAGCCGAGCAAGCGCGCTTGGCGCAAATAACCGGCCGGCATTTGCTGCAGACGAGCCAAAAATACCCGCACAAAGAGGGGTGTTTCTAAAAACACATGGGCCAACAGGATGCCGTTCAGGCCATAAAGCCGCCAGCCATCGCCCAAAAACTGACCCACCGAGCCCGATGGGCGAAAGGTCATGACCACCGCCAACACCACCACCAGGCTGGGCATAACAAAGCAGGCATCCAGCCAGCTAAGCAGCAGGGTGCGACCATGGAAGGATCGTCTGGCCAGCATGCGCGCCAGCAGCAAACCAATGGCCGCCGAGAGCAAGGTTGACAGCAGGGCTTGCCACAGGGTGAAGCGCACCAAGGAGCGCACATAGGGCCAGTGCAAGGCCTGAGTTTGGCCACCCAGCTGGCTTAGCAAGGCCAACAGCGGGGCCAGCAGCAGGCTGAGCACCAAGCCAGCGACCAGCCACTTGGGCCAGTCGCGCAGCGCCTTCATTATCGGGTGCTGGCCGTTAGCCACTCACGCAGCTCCTTTATCATCGGCTGCTGGCCGTTAACCACTCACGCACCCAGGCAGCACGATTTTGTTGCACCAGTTCTGGGTCCAGCTGGTGGACGATCTCAGGCTGAATCAGCTGATCAAAGGCCTCTGGCAGCTCGGCACCCGCCACCACTGGTAGCATCCAGTTGGTCACTGGAATCACCGCCTGAGCTTCTGGGCTAATCAGCATCTGTAAAAATTGTGCTGCCAGTTCGGGCTGCTTACTGGCAGTGGTAATGGCCGCCAACTCAACCTGCATGAAATGGCCTTCGGCAAAGTGCAGCGCCTGGTATTGGTCGGTGCCCTCTACCACCTGATGGTAGGCCGGTGAGGTGCTGTAACTCAGCACCAGATCGCCCTCTTTGGCTTCAGTATACAGTGCATAGCCGTCCCACCAACTGCTGGAAACCGTTAGGGTGCGAGCCGCCATTTGCTGCCATGCTTGTTCGGCTTGATCGCCATAGATGCTCTTCATCCACAACAACAGGCCAAGGCCTGGGGTGCTGGATCTTGGGTCCTGATAAATAACCTGCAGATCCGAGGCCAGCAACTCGGCCATCGAACTAGGCGGATTGCTTAAACGCTCTTGATCGTAAATAAAGGCAAAGTAGCCATAGTCAAAGGGCACCACATCCAGCTCGGCCGACCAATTGCCCGGCACCGTTAAGGCATCCAGATCAAGGCCATGTGGGCGCAGCAAGCCAGTGGCACGAGCTTCGGCCAGCAGGTTGTTGTCAAAACCCAGTACCAGATCGGCCTGAGTGCGCTCGCCCTCAAGGCGCAAACGGTTGAGCACGGACACGCCGTCTTCAAGACTGACCCAATTGAGCTTGCAATCGCACTGAGCTTCAAACAGCTCGGTTAATTGTGCTCCTGGGCCATAATCACTGACAAAGCTGGAATAGGTATAAACGGTTAATTCTGGCTGGGCCAAGGCCAAGCCACCCAGCAGGGCAGCAGAGGTAAGGCTCGACTTAACAAAGGTAGTTTTCGACACAACAGGTTCCTCAAAAAAACAACTAACGAACCTGGCAGTAGGAAGCAGCGCTAAGCAAACTCATTTCCTCCGCCAGCATGATCTGGTTCAGGTTCACGGGTATGGTTCTCAGCCCTTCTGGGCACCCCGATGAGTTATATAATTATGACATACTTAGCAGCTACAGGCTGTGGTTTATTCAGCACTTAGTGACTGTCAGCACAAACAGACCTATGCTAATCTTAATTTTTTTGTTCCGAGCCCATCATGAACTTGAATTTCCATCATCGCTTATTGCTCTGCACCTTTTTACCCTCTGCCCTAATCATTGTCCTAGCGGCTCTGTTTTTCGCCATTGAGCAGCATCGCAGCCTCGAATTGCAATTCCAGCAGCAGTTAGGTCAACACAGCCAAAGCAGCTTGCAACTTGTGAATCTTGCTCTTGGATCAGATGCTTTGCTTGAAACCCTTCAGCAAATCAATAACTCAAGGCATAGCAAAGGGGTGGCTCTGTACGACGCCAACAGAAGGATCATGCAACTAGAGCTTGGAGGAAACCAGATCAAGGCTTACCAGGGTCAAAGCCCTGCACTGCAATTAGACAATCAACAGTTGCCCAATAAACCAGGCAGCGAACACATCAGCATTGAAAGCAACCTAACTCTTGTCACACACTTCCTGTCTAACTCAAGTCATGAGTCAGAGGGCTCTGACCAAATCAGCCCTCAGTGGCTGCAACTGACCTATGACCGTCAACAACTGAACTATGATCAACTCACGAGTCGGTTCCGAATTTTTGTAATCGCACTAATGTTGTTAGCTGGGCTTTACTGGTTACTTAGTTGGCTGATGACAATCTTCAGCAAACCCATTGAGCAAATATTTTATGCCCAACGCTTTTATTCTGAGCACCAGCTTGAATACCTGATAGACAGTCAAAGCAGCATTCCTGAGTTTGTTAGCCTCCAAAACATGATCAACGACCTAAATCTTAAATTGCGTAGCCAGCAGATGGAGTTTGAAGAGCGCCTACAGGAACACACCTTAGATTTACGCAAACAAATCGAAAACTTTGAAGGGCATAACATTCGACTCCAGACCCACTTAAAAGAAGCTCGTGACGCTGAGAGTATAAAATCACAGTTTCTTGCACAAATGAGTCATGATATGCGCACACCACTGAATGCCATACTGGGGTTTAGTGGCATATTAAGTACCATATTATCCAAGGAACCACATAAAGACAAAGAAAATGAATACCTCAATCGCATAATCGGTGCATCAAGAAGCTTAGTTTTCTTGGTTAATAACATATTAGAATATAGCAGACTCAAAGCAGATAGATTACAACTAAATCTTAAGCCTATTTCGTTAGCCAGCTGTATAGAAGATGTTCTGGCTCAGCTAAGCGGGCATGCTAATAGTAAAAAGATTAAGCTAAGCTATTGCTTAACACCTGAGCTGGATTGCGAGTTCCATCTTGACTACAACAAACTTAAGCAGGTGCTGGTAAACCTTGTCAACAACGCCATTAAATTCAGTGACAATGGCACAGTAAGGATTGAAGTGACGGGCCAACCCGTTTCCAGTGTCACGGGCAAGCAAAGCAATCAATTACTATATGATCTCAATTTCAGTGCCCAAGACCAAGGAATTGGTATTGAACAACAAAAAATTAATAGACTGTTCCAGCCCTACTCCCAACAAGATCAGGGCAACAATGTCGAACAGGGTTCAGGTCTTGGGTTAAGCATTTGCCGTAAGTTAGTAGATCTGATGAAGGGTGAGTTTAAAGTTTCAAGCCTGGTCGGTAAAGGAAGTAACTTTAGCTTTAATATTAAGGCTGAGATAGCCAAAGGAACAACCAACAAGCAAGACCAGCAAGTCTTAACAGAGCAAAAAAACAGGACAATATACTTGCGCACCAGTGATGAGCAACAGATGTATGACCTTTCCAACCTTATTCTAAGGTTAGGAATGGAGGTTACCCCCATAGCAGATAATGGTCTAGCGCAACTACCAACAGACAGTCAGCTCCTGTATTGCCTAAATAACCAAGAGCTTACCAACCCAGCAATAACACAGCTTGTCCATGATCATGTTCAATGTCATTTGGCACTAGTGCTACCCTGGCCAGTGGAAAAAGTAACACGTGCTTGCCAAACACTATCAATTGACCACATCGTGGCTCCCATACTGTCTTATCAACTCAAAGAGCTATTACTGGGCCAACCAGGAATGCAGGTCATAACAAATAATAAGCGTGTTCTAATTGTTGATGACAACAGCAATAATAGGCGTATGCTTGAAGTAATGATTAATCACCTACCCCTAAATATCGATTTTGCAAGTTCAGGTGAAGAAGTACTAGGATTAATGCATAACCAAGAATTTGATTTGATCTTTATGGATATTCAGATGCCTGGCCTGAATGGCATAGAAACCATGAAGTTCATTCGCAGTCAAATCCAGTATCGCAACCTGCCGATCATCGCAGTCACTGCCCAAACGGATAACAATGCAGAGTACCAACTAAAGCAAGAAGGCTTTAATGATTACCTAGCCAAACCTTTCAGTCAGTTCCAGGTTGAGCAACAGCTACAACGTTGGCTTACCAAAGACAGCAGTACTGCTCACAGGCTGATATCAGAAGAGCCTGCCAAATATGAGCCCGAGCCTGAGGTCTTTGACCCCTTAGACACGGCAAGGCGCTATGGTTATCGTTTAGCTATCTGCATTGAAATGATGCAAGGACTATTCAGTACACTGGAAAAAATCAAACAAACATTGTTTCAACAAGCAGGTGAAGAACTCAGCAGCAGCCTACATTGGCTCAAAGGCAGTTGCAAAATGCTTGGCGTGCCCAGGCTGAACCAGATTCTGGATACCTGCGACCTTGCTGCAAAACAAAATGCCAGTGAATTACCAGAGCTGATGAAGTTGCTAAAACATGAGATTGATGATGTTCTAGCCTTACAGAGCAGCAATTGGCAGCAAAGGTTACAGACAGCCATTGATGAACAGCCAGATGCTCAAATTGAGCATAATGGCTCAGGCTAAAATCGCGCAGGCAACAACATAGTGGCGCTCATCACTGATGCTAACCCAGCATTTACTGCCGCCCAGGGCATGCAAACGTGCCAAAGCGCCATCTTGCAGCCTCACCACTGGCGCTCCTAAGGAATCATGAGCTATCTCAATGCCCTGGAAACCGACACCCTTGGCTATGCCTGTACCCAAGGCTTTACTGACCGCCTCTTTGGCAGCGAAGCGCTTAGCCAACAGCCTTGAAGGATAGTTAGACTGCTGAAATTGGGCAAACTCAGCCTCAGTGAGCACCCTCTGTGCCAAGGCCAGTCCTTGGCGCTCAAGGGCGGCTTCAATACGTGCCAGCTCAACGATATCAACGCCCATACCTAACATTTAACGCACCATCAGGTCTTTCATGTCTCGCACCGCTTGAGCCAAGCCATCAATCAGGGCACGGCCAATAATAGAATGACCAATGTTTAGCTCATGCAGCTCAGGAATGGCAACGATTGGTGCCAGGTTATGATAGTTCAAACCATGACCTGCATTAACAATCAAGCCCAACGAATCCGCATAGGCCGCTGCTTCAGCAAGGCGCTGACACTCATTAACAAACTCAGGGCCTCCTTTAACAAACAACTCAGCATAGTGGCCCGTATGTAATTCAATAACAGGAGCACCTGCCTCCTGTGCCGCTTTAATCTGCCGGTGGTCAGCATCAATGAACAGGGAAACCTGAGAGCCCACTGCGGCTAAGCGTTGACAGGCTGAGCTAACGGCAGAAAAGCCAGCTAGCACATCAAGGCCACCCTCTGTGGTAAGCTCTGCACGCTTCTCGGGGACCAAACAAACACAAGCAGGCTTGATATCTTGCGCGATACTGAGCATTTCTTCAGTAACGGCCATCTCCAAGTTCATTCTGGTGGTTAGGGTTTGTGCTAATAAACGAACATCTCGATCAGTTATGTGTCTTCTATCTTCACGTAAATGCACAGTAATGCCATCAGCACCGGCCTGCTCACTAATAAAGGCCGCCTGAACCGGATCAGGGTATTGAGTACCACGCGCATTACGTAGCGTAGCCACGTGATCAATATTTACCCCAAGTAACAATGGCTTCATAATGTCTCCAAAAACAAACGAAACTGATAGAGTTCAGAGCTTAACTCTTGTTTTAATAATGGCCTAGCAAAGGCATGCCAGGCGACTAAATCACAGGGCATCTCCTGACTAAACTCACCCTGGGCTATATCAGATAATTGCCGAGCACTCAGACCCATTTGCTTAACAACAACACCATGGTTGGTTAGCTGATAGCATTGGTCAGTTACCAAAGCTTCTGTGCTTGGCCAGAACCCAGCCTGAGCAATAAGTTGCCACTCTAACAGTGGCCATAACCTCTGCCAGACAGCAGGACGTTGCAATTGAGCCAATAAGCGTGGGTACCAACGACAAAGATAGTTGGCATCAGCCAACTCCTTAGCCATAAAGCCAAGGGCATCTAGCCAATAATTCAACAAAATTAAATTTGAGGCATGCGGAATCAGTGCTGGGCTACAGGGCTGAGCCGACTTTAAGGCATTGCCATCATGCCACAACTCCAATAGTTGATACGCTTGGCCCTGAGCCTCGGTTTGCAACCAAAGCGACCTAAAGCCTTGATCAGGAGTCAGAAAAATAGCTTGAGACTGAGAACGATTAGCCCAACGCCAGAACCAAGCCTTAGTTAGTATCATCCGAAAGGCCAAGAGAGCGAAGCGCTCGGTCATCGTCAGACCAATTAGACTTAACCTTTACCCATAGATTAAGCATTACCTTGACGTCAAAAATCAACTCCATGTCTTGCCGAGCCTGGGTACCGATTTTTTTCATCCGACTTCCTTTTTCTCCAATCACGATCTTTTTTTGACCTTCTCGCTCAACCAAGATAAGCGCATGAATTTCAATCAGAGTACCCAGGTGCTCAAAGCGTTCGATTTCCACCGCAACGGAATAAGGAATTTCCTCTCCGAGTTGGCGCATGATTTTTTCTCTAACGATTTCAGCAGCCATGAAACGCAGATTTTTATCCGTTACCTGCTCGGCATCGAATAAAAAAGGACCAACTGGCATCTGCTTAAGTAAATACTGAGCAAAAGCCTCACGATTATGACCATGCAGGGCTGATAAAGGAAAAACCTCGGTCAAGGGTAAGCGCTCAGAAATACGCTCAATAAAGGGCAGAAGCTTCGACTTATCCTCGATTTGATCTACCTTGTTGACCACAAGAATCACAGGCGCCTGAGCACGCAAAAGCCGCTGTAGCACTGCCTCATCATCATCACGCCAAACCGTTCGCTCAACCATAAACAAGATTAATTCAACATCACGCATCGCACGGTCAGCACTCTTGTTCATTTGCAAATTTATGGCCCGCTCAGCCTTGGTGTGAATACCAGGGGTATCGACAAAGACTACCTGACTGTCGCCTTCGGTCAATACGCCCATGACTTGTTGTCTGGTGGTCTGAGGCTTGCGCGAGGTAATGGAAACCTTTTGACCAATCAGATGGTTCATCAGGGTGGACTTGCCAACATTGGGTCGACCAACCAAGGCCACCATGCCGCATTTAGTAGCTTGTTCAGACTGACTCATGCATTTCTCTTAATCTGTGCTAACAATTGCTCAGCGCACTGTTGTTCGGCAAGCTTACGGGCTCGTGCCTTGGCGCTAGTACTTAGGGATAGGGGCGGGACAGTGCAACGAACTTCAAATACCTGCTGATGATCTTGCCCCTCTACTGCAACCACTTCATAAACTGGCAAGCCTAGTGAACGGCCCTGAAGAAACTCCTGCAGCAGGGTCTTGGCGTCTTTTTTAACATCCTCAATGGTCATCTGGCTTAAACGTTGCCGATACCAACTCAGCACCCTGGATTGTGCTGTAGCCAGATCCGAGTCTAGGCTAATGGCACCAATGATGGCCTCAACCGCATCGGCTAAAATTGAATCACGACGAAAACCACCACTTTTCAATTCACCCGGCCCCATGACCAACAGGTCACTTAAGCTAAATTCTCGGGCAATCATGGCTAGAGTTTCACCCTTCACCATACTAGCACGTAATCGTGACAACTGGCCTTCTTTGGCCTCAGGAAACTGATGATAAAGCGCTTGGGCGATGGTCATGTTGAGAATGGCGTCGCCCAAAAACTCCAAACGCTCATTGTTAATACGACCCTTAGAACGATGAGTTAAGGCCTGCTCTAAAAGATCCAAGTGATGAAATTGATAGCTAATATCTTTTTGTAATGCAGAATAATGATTAATGGACTTCATCTACTGGCTTGCCACTCATAGGTTCTATCAAAGTCCACCACAATGCTGGCATTAAACATCAAATGTCTTTCTGTACGGAAATTAACCAAAACCTGGTCACCCTCAAACTGGGTATGAGGTCTTGGGTCGAAACTCAGCATATTGATCTGGGCACGACGCGAAACCGCTTCTAAGAGCTGGTTGCGATTCATAGGCTCATTTCGGCTTTGATCAATCACCTGCTGATAAAAACCGTGAATGTAATAATGATCAATATAAATGGGTACAATTCTTGAAGCCAAAATGCCAACAAACACGGCCAAGGCGATTAAAAAAGAAAACCCATAAAAGCCCAACCCTTGTTGTTGGCGAGCAAAACGACGCATGCTTTGACTCCTAATATTTTGAGGTTACTGGATGCGCTGCACCCGATTAAAACTTGGCAACGAAGTAATGGACTCCCAATTCATCCAGATTGCAAAGGCTTTGCCAGCAATTTGCGACTGATGCACTGGACCAAAAAAGCGCGAATCTTCGGAAAAGTCACGGTTGTCGCCCATCATAAAGTAGTAGCCCTCATCAAGTAAAACACCTGTACTCATTAAATCATTAGTAAAGGGGTAAATGCGGGTTATGGCAAATAGGTCTCTTTGGGCTAGGGTCTGTTCTTGTAAGTAAATATTATGCTCTACATCCGCTAGAGATTCACGATACAGGCCCACGGACTCTTGGTGATAAAAAGCATCACCCAGCCTTTGAACTGCTACCAACTCATGATTTACAAACAACTGCTTGGTCATGAAATCATAACGAACATGGTCACCTGGACCGGCAATAATTCGTTTAATAAAGCGCATCGGCATGTGCGGTGGGGTAAAAACCACCACCTCGCCCACCTGTGGGTCGGTATGTTGCCACAGTGGGATGTTAAAGGCCGGCAGGCTGATCTGGTAGCTAAACTTATTGACCACAATGTGGTCGCCCTCGATCAGGGTCGGGTGCATGGAACCTGAGGGAATGCGAAAGGGCTCAACGATGAAGCTGCGAATGACGAACACCACCAGCAAAAACAACCAATACTCTCGTGCAGTGTCGGCCAGATGGGTCATACGGTAGTAAGGACTGTGTGATTGCTTGCCGTTGTCTTCCAAAGCATCCAACTCAACACGTACTGGCTTTAATAGCCAGAGGTCCAGCAGCTTAGCAAGGCTAAGAATCAACAAGAAAATCAGCATAGGAATGGCAAGATCCAAGCCCAAGGGCATGGTTTGCCACAGTAAAAAAGCAGTTAACAATAAAACGACATAGCCTAAAGCCGTCCCTAGGTCTGGCGCAGTAATGACAGGCACTGCTTGACGCTGCTTAACTGAATGCAATCGTTGCAACAAGCGCTTCCGACCCAGCCAGAAACTATCTACAAACCACAGCGCCACCACCAAGGCCGAGGCTACCAGAGCCAACCAAATCCATAAGGTCATGAAATTCTCCTAGTTATCCACCTTGAGCACTGCTAAAAAGGCGGCCTGTGGAATTTCTACATTGCCAACCTGCTTCATGCGCTTTTTACCTTCTTTCTGCTTAGACAGCAGCTTCTTCTTACGCGACACGTCGCCGCCGTAGCACTTGGCCAAAACGTTTTTACGCATGGCTTTAACTGTAGTTCGAGCAATGATTTGCGCACCAATAGCGGCCTGAATGGCCACATCAAACATTTGCCTTGGGATTAGATCTTTCATCTTTTCGCATAGCATACGGCCGCGATACATGACGTTTTCACGGTGCATTATCACCGCCAGTGCGTCAACTCGCTCGCCGTTAACCAACACATCCAAACGCACTAGGTTAGCTGATTGATAGCGATCAAAGGAGAAGTCCATTGACGCAAAGCCACGCGAAACCGACTTTAGGCGGTCAAAGAAGTCCAGCACCACTTCGGCCATGGGGATATCGTAGGTCAACTGCACCTGGCTAGCATTGTATTGCATGTCAACCTGCATGCCCCGCTTTTCGGTACATAGGGTAATAACATTACCCAAGTATTCCTGAGGCACAAGCACATTGACTCTGGCGATTGGTTCACGCATTTCATCAATGTTATTGATGGGCGGCAGTTTGGATGGGCTTTCAACATAGACCACATCGCCGTCGGATTTGACCACCTCGTAAATTACAGTCGGGGCAGTAGTGATTAGGTCAAGATTGTACTCTCTCTCTAAGCGTTCCTGGATAATTTCCATGTGCAACATGCCAAGGAAGCCAATGCGAAAACCAAAACCCAGAGCATCTGAACTTTCAGGCTCAAACTGCAAAGAAGCATCATTGAGGCTCAATTTATCCAAGGCTTCTCGAAAATCTTCATAGTCATCACTAGAAACAGGGAATAGGCCGGCATAAACCTGAGGTTTAACCTTTTTAAAACCTGGTAACTGCGCAACTTCAGATGTCTTGGACAAGGTAATGGTATCGCCCACCGGAGCACCATGAATGTCTTTAATGCCGGCGACAATGTAGCCAACTTCACCGGCCTTGAGTTCACCAGTGCTATTGCGCTTAGGAGTAAAAATACCTAAATCATCCACCCCCCAAGCACGACCAGTGGATTTGATGAGGATTTTATCCCCTTTCTTTAACTGTCCCTCAACAATACGCACCAGAGACACGACCCCAAGATAGGGGTCAAACCAGGAATCAATAATCAACGCCTGAAGAGGAGCCTCATAGTTGCCTTTGGGCGGAGGAATACGCTCAATCAAGCGCTCAAGTACATCTTCAACTCCGAGCCCGGTTTTGGCAGAACATTGCACAGCATCCGTGGCGTCAAGGCCAATAATGTCTTCAATTTCTTGACTTACTCGCTCTGGATCCGCTTGGGGCAAGTCAATTTTGTTTAAAACGGGGAGTACTTCAAGATCTTGTTCAATGGCGGTATAGCAGTTGGCAACCGACTGAGCTTCAACCCCCTGCCCTGCGTCCACCACTAAAAGCGCCCCTTCACAAGCAGACAATGAACGTGAAACCTCGTAAGAAAAATCCACATGACCTGGGGTATCAATAAAGTTTAGTTGGTAAACTATGCCATCCTTTGCTTGGTAATTCAGAGTCACGCTCTGGGCTTTGATGGTAATGCCACGTTCACGCTCGATATCCATGGAATCCAGCACCTGAGCCGCCATTTCACGATCACTTAAGCCACCACAAGTCTGAATAAAGCGATCGGCCAAGGTAGATTTGCCATGATCAATATGGGCAATGATGGAAAAATTACGGATATGGGATAAATCGCTCACGGAGATCCTGCAGTAATTAAATTTTAGGCTGGCAATTCTAACCAAATTACCAGCCTATGACCATGTTTTTCCCTGGGCCAAGCACGATAGAAGGCCCAAGGGAAATGCCTAGGGCTGAATGGCTAGAAACATGGCCATGTCATCACGAACCACACGAATGGCAAAGGTTCGATTATTGTTCACTGCAGCCAAAGCTTCTTCAAACTCACTCACAGTGGTCACTGAGCGGCCAGCAATGGACGTGATAAGATCACCCACCTGCAGGCCAGACCTGAGCGCGGGGCTGTCTTCCATCAAGACCTCAACGAACACACCCCGGTCCTCCATTTGCATCTTTTCATCTTCGGTTAGCGCTCTTACCTGAGCACGCAATATATTGGTTTGAGCTTGCTCACGTGCTTGAGGAGCAATGGCCTCTTCAACGACCTCATCAACAACCACTGTTAAGCTAATACGTTCGCCATTACGGTAAAGCTCGATGATTGCTTCGTCACCAGGACGAGTCTGACTGACCAGGGGTGCCAAATCGGTGTAACGACGTATGGCTTGGCCATTGTAACGTACGATGACGTCTTCAACATGGATACCAGCTTTCTCCGCTGCTGAATCGGCTTCTACACGGGAGATCAAAGCACCCTCGTTACGTGGCAAATTCAAAGCCTCAGCCAAAGCAGGGCCTTGCTGACGGTTATTTAGTCTTGGGTCCATTACCACACCCAATCTACCGCGGCTCACTGTACCCGTGTTTTTAATTTGTTCGATAACATTAACTGCCAAGTTTGAGGGAATGGCAAAGCTTAGCCCCATAAACCCACCTGAGCGGGTGAAGATTTGACTGTTAATGCCTACCACCTCACCTTGCAAGTTAAAAAGTGGCCCTCCAGAATTGCCGGGGTTGATCGCCACATCGGTTTGAATAAAGGATACAAAGTTATCGTTTGGCAGGCTGCGACCTTTGGCAGACACAATACCAGCAGTCACTGAGTAGTCAAAATCAAAGGGCGATCCGATGGCCAGAACCCATTCTCCGACACGCAAATCGTCAGAGTCGCCCATATGCACCATGGGTAAATCTTGCGCTTCAATTTTTAACACAGCAAGATCAGAACGTGGATCACGACCAATCAACACTGCGTCGTAACGATCGCCATTAACAAGAGTGACCTCAATAAAATCAGCATTTTCCACCACATGGCTGTTGGTCACGATATAACCATCATCGGAAATAATAAAGCCAGAGCCTAACGATTGGGTTGGGCGCTGCTGCTGACGAGGCTGAGGTTGCTGCCATTCTTGAAAGGGACCATCAAACAAATCTTCGCCAAAGAAGTGACGAAAGATGTCTGGCATCTGTGGCGGCACCTGATTACGACTTTGATTACGCACGGCCACTGTACCCGTGGTGTTAATTTTGACAACAGCAGGGGAAAGATCATCAGCCAAATCAGCAAAATTCGGCAAAGATGCTCTAGCGGTACTGACTAAGGCTAAAACCAGCAAAATCGCTAGAGCCATTAGCCAATGATTTAAAGCGTTTCTTGATGAATCTACCCTCGCCTTGGCAATCGCAATTGCCTTAGGTGGCATATTTCTATTTCGGCTCATAGAAGCTCTCCTCTGACTAATGTTCAACCGCCTGAAGCACTCTTGGGTTACATTCAGGCTGCGCACTAACTCTGTGTCTAAGCAAACGAACAATAATAAATCCCAGCAACAATCCCAATCCAGCCAAGGCGATCAACCATGGCTCTGATAACCAATTGCGCGCCAGTACCACAGGCAACAACATGGTTAACAAGGGCAGCAAATATACCAAACTGGCGGCGCGTAAAAATTGCAATTCGTCCAGCCCAAGTTGAACCTCTTGGCCTGGCTGCAAAGACTGATCTGAGGCCACTAAAATTCTATTAACCGAACCCTGCTGCTCAGCAGAACGCATCTTAGCCAGCAAATGCTGACCACAGCCCGAGCGCGCGGCACAGCTTTGGCAAGAAGACATCCGCACCGTTTCAACCCAGGCCCCTTGGTCTGTAATTTCGACTACTCGCCCATTTTCCGTTAACATGCTAGCCTCAAAAAGATTGATCAAAGTCGTCTACAACGAATCTTTATATTTGTATCATACGCAACCCCAGCCATTTTCACCCTAGGCAGCAGTTACCATGTGTTCACCGACTCAATTCGATGTCCTGATTATCGGCAGCGGCGCGGCAGGATTAACCGCAGCCCTGCATCTTCCTCAAGATCTCAGCATTGGCCTAGTAAGCAAAACACATCTAGGGGCTGGTGCCAGCGCTTGGGCTCAGGGTGGAGTAGCGGCTGTTGTGGATTTAGATGATAGCATCGAAGCTCATATCCAGGATACTTTGGATGCAGGTGCCGGCCTTTGCCAGCAAGATCGCGTGGCACAGATCATTAGCAAAGGGCAACAAGCCATGCAATGGCTGATTGACCAGGGCGTACCCTTCACCACTGAAGGCGAGCAACTGCACCTTACACGCGAGGGAGGCCATAGTGCCAGGCGCGTGCTTCATGCTGCTGACGCCACAGGCAAAGCCATTGTTAATACCTTGTTGCAACGAGTTATTGAACGTAGCAACGTACATATCATCGAACGCCACATCAGTGTGGATTTGATATCTAGCCGCAAATTAGGCCTGCGTCAACAACAGGTCCTTGGCGCCTACTTGCTCAACTGTGATAGCGGTAAGGTTCAGGCCGTACGTGCGCGCTCGGTGATTTTGGCCACCGGCGGGGCCAGCAAGGTTTATCTATACACCAGCAATCCCGATGGCGCCTCCGGGGATGGTATTGCCATGGCCTGGCGAGCAGGTTGCCGCGTGGCCAATATGGAGTTCAACCAATTTCACCCCACCTGTCTGTACCACCCGCACGCCAAATCGGCACTGATTTCCGAAGCGGTCCGAGGTGAAGGTGGGCAACTCAAGCTTCCCGATGGCAACCGCTTCATGCATAAGTTTGACAGTCGCTTGGAACTGGCACCCAGGGACATTGTTGCTCGGGCCATCGACCATGAAATGAAGCGACTGGGGGCCGATTGTCTGTATCTAGACATTCGCCACAAGGGCGAAGACTTCATTAAAAGTCACTTCCCAACCATCCACCAAACCTGCTTAGGCTACGGCATTGATATCTGCAACCAGCCCATTCCAGTAGTGCCAGCTGCGCACTACACCTGCGGCGGCATCGTGGTAGACGAACATGGCCGCACCGACATTGATGGCCTTTACGCCATAGGCGAATGCAGCCACACTGGCCTGCATGGCGCTAACCGCTTGGCCAGCAACTCCTTGCTTGAGTGCGTGGTCTATGGCCAGGTCGCCGCTGAACACATTATTCAAAGCCCCAGTCCTTGGCTGGACATCGAGATCCCCGAGTGGGATGACAGTCAGGTGACCGATTCAGACGAGGATGTAATCATTGCCCACAACTGGGACGAAGTAAGGCGCTTTATGTGGGACTATGTCGGCATTGTGCGCACAGATAAACGCCTTGAACGCGCCAAGCACCGCCTAAGCATGCTGAAGAAGGAAGTGCAGGAGTACTACAGCAATTATAAAATTTCAGCCAACCTCATTGAACTGCGTAACCTACTGGTGGTGGCCGAGCTGATGATCGACTGCGCCCTGAAGCGCAAAGAAAGCCGAGGGCTACACTACTCCTTGGACTATCCCGAGAAGTTAGCCGAAAGCCGAGATACCATCTTGATTCCCGGAGCCTAAGCATGTCTGAGACTGGTATTCGTCTAAACAAATTCATCAGTGACAGTGGCTTTTGTTCCAGACGCGAAGCCGACGCCTTTATCGAAGCCAAACAGGTTAGGGTCAATGGCAAGCTGGCAGATCTAGGAGTGCGTGTGGTGGATGGCGACCATATCAAGGTCAAGGGCAAACTGCTGCCTAATCGCCCTGCCACGGTTTATCTGGCTTACCACAAGCCAATGGGTGTCACCTGCACCACCGACCCACAGGACCCAAGCAACATTGTCGATGCCGTCAAATACTCGCAGCGCATCTTCCCCATTGGTCGGCTGGACAAGGATTCAGAGGGCCTGATTCTGCTTACCAATGACGGCGACATCGTCAATAAAATCCTGCGCGCTGGTAATGCCCATGACAAAGAATATGTGGTGCGAGTCGACAAGGCCATCAATGGCGAGTTTTTACGGCAAATGAGTCAGGGTGTACCCATTCTCGGCACCCGCACCCTGCCCTGCCAACTGCGCCAGCTAGACAACCATGAGTTCGTCATCATTTTGCAGCAAGGCCTAAACCGGCAGATTCGCCGCATGTGCGAATACTTTGGCTACCAAGTGCAGCGGCTAAAGCGCACCCGCATCATGCACCTCAAACTCAGCGGCTTAAAGCCTGGCCAGTGGCGATTACTATCCAGCCAAGAGATTAAAACATTACAGCAGGCCATCGCCAGCTCACAAAAAACGGCTGACGCCAGTTCCGCTAAGGCCGTGAGAAAGACAACCAACAAGGACAGCAACAAGCCCTTCAAAGCCAAGCCAGACGCCTCCAAAGGTCGAAGCGATCAGGCGGGCAAAAATCCGGGCGGTAAACAGAATGGAAAGCAGAATGGCAAACACAGAGCACCCAAGCCCAGCAGCAGTGGCGGCTACAAAGGCAAACCCAGCAACAGACGCACCAAGTGAGGGTTCGAAAAACTAACGGACAGCGAATGTACGGGCTGGAAACTGAGATTCAGGGGTGTCGGCGGCCAAGGATGGACGCCGTCAAGCGGTCAGGACGACGCATAGCGTCCCCTGAATCGCAGTTTGCAGGCCAAGGCTGAGCGGAACAGGGTTGCTCCGCATGGTTACTAGGATGGCGCGCCGCAGCCACCACCACTGACGTCATCAAGACGCAGTAAGATGGTATCTCCACCCTTGCCAGCATTATAAGCAAAGGTTTCACTGCTGAAGTGATCCGCCATCACCAGCGAAAAGAACAGCACCGAAGCCAGAACCACAGCCCATTTAGAATAAGTCATACGCACCTCCTAATTGGCCAAACCAAACCAAGGACGAACCTTGATACCCACATAAGAACCTGCAAAGGCCAGAGCGAACCAAACCCAGGCATGCAAACTCGCAGAGGCCACACCTGAGAACAGAGCGCCAATGTTGCAACCAAAGCCGATGCGACCACCATAGCCCATCAACAGGCCACCGATCACCGCTGCTAACAGCGAACGCCAAGGCAGTTTTGCTGGGTTTGCCGCCGCGAAGCGATTGGCCAAGCCAGCCGCCAACATAGCCCCCAGAATAATGCCCATAGCCATTACTGAATTAACATTAACCAGTACCGAATCCTGCAACGACAAAGCAGCAAAATCCGTTATCCAAAAGGCGTTACTGGCCACATCAACACCAACAAACTGAGCGACCTTAGCCCCCCAGAGCGCATAAGCAAAAGTAATACCCCAGGGCGAACCAGACAGGATCACGGTCAATAAATTGCCCAACACCAGAATAACAGCTGCAGCTGCCAAGGCCCAGGGGCCGAGCAACAACCTCTTACTCAGGGGCTCCTGGCTGTTAAGCAACAAGCCATTAGCCTGCTTGCCCATTAGTCGAGTTTCACGGCGACCAAACCACCACCAAAGCGCAGCGACAAAGGCCAGCTGCAAAGCAATGGCCAGCACCGTTCCCAGGCTTTCATACAGCAACACCGCAGGGATACTAGGCAAAGCCAACCACCACATCTGCTGCATGGAACCAATAAAGGCACCCACAATAAAGAAGACAAAGGTCACCAGCATGCGCTGATTGCCCGAGCCCAAAGTAAAGAGCGTGCCCGAGCCACAAGCCCCGCCCAACTGCATGCCAAAACCGAAGATAAAGGCACCCACCAATAGGGAAATACCCAAAGGCGCAGTGGTGGGTGCAGCACCCACGTCCACCGCCCCTGAGACAAAGGGCACAATGATCAAGGCCGCCAAGCCGAGCAATAATAATTGCGCCCGCATACCTGTGGCCTTACCTGTTAACACAAAATTGCGCCAAGCACCGGTGAAGCCAAGGCCGCTATGGAACATGGCCACACCCATGACACAGGCCACAAGAAACAGCACCCAAAGAAAGGTAGCGGTTTCAAGGGCAATAATCAGGGTGAGTAAAGCCACAATAGCCAATGCCCAGAAGGTTACAAAACCATCAATGGGCCAAACTTTCGCCAAGCCGGATGGCGGCTTGGCATTAACCTGAGTTGTCATCACTGCCTCCTATTAACCACCAAATAAACGACCCAAACCACGGCGACGAGTCTGAACGGGGCGTTCAGGATCGGCCGTCCAATCGACAATGGAGCCATCGTACATAGAAACATTTGGCAGGCCCAAAAGCTCTGAGAAAACAAACCACTGAGTGGCACCCAGGTGGCCAGTATTGCAGAAGGTAGCCGTGGCATTGGCATTAAGATCAATACCAGCCTCAGTTGCCAAGGTGCGTAGTTGCGCAGCATCGGCAAAAAGCATCACACCGTCATTCTGATAAGCAGCTGTGTGATTGAGGTTTTTGGCACCAGGAATGGTACCCGCCACTCGAGCATTGGCAAATTTATCATCACCATCAAACAAAGCTTGTGGGCGAGAATCGATCAATTGTAAGGAATCACCCTGCTGCATAATCTGCTCGGCAGTCATTAGATACTGGGGTTGAAGCTGAGCGGTAAAATCACCCACTTCGGCACGAACCAAGGCAGCATCCATGGGCAAGCCCTGAGCTTGCCAAGCAGCCATACCCCCATCCAATAGGCTGACCTGATCATGACCCAGCATTTTAAAGGTCCAGTACACACGGGCAGCTGCAGCGTAGTCCATGGCATTTGCACCAGAGCTGGCAACCACTACCCAATCATCGTTATTCACACCAAGGTTTTGGATTTTTTGCTCTAGTACAGGAATGTGAGGCATCATGCCTGACATGCCATTCATAGTGGTACGCCAGCCGTCACCATAGGGTGTACTGACTGCACCAGGAATATGGCCTTCGAGGTACTGATCAATGATACGAATATCGAGCACACGCACATCGGTCAACTCTGCCAATTGATCAGCATTGATCAAGGGTTGCGCTGCCCACACTAAATTGCTCAACGCAACGGATGCTATAAGTAGTTTTTTCATCTGGCTCACCTCTTTTTGATGTAAAAATAACCAACCTTTTAAATAACTATATCCTTATAATTTTTTTTGTTGTTAATCCAGATCAACAAAAGGATGGTTTTCAGCACTTGTTTGCTAAAGAGAGAACAGAGATGAACCAGCAAAGAAGCGAGTTACTGCAACAAGTATAAAAAAAGCCCGGCGTACCGAGCTTAAAGATTAAGCAGAAAAAGAACTTAACTAGCTGGGGCGGCCTCAGCCAAAATGGCCTTCAGCTCATCCTTTTCATGGAGATCAACCACGATGTCACAACCACCGATCAGTTCACCTTTGACCCAAAGTTGCGGAAAGGTAGGCCAGTTGCCGTATTTTGGCAACTCAGAACGGATATCAGGATTGGCAAGAACATCAACAAAGGCAAAACGAAAGCCGCAGGCCATAATGCACTGGGACGTTTTGGCTGAAAAGCCACATTGAGGCTGATTAGGAGAGCCCTTCATATAGAGAATGATTGGGTTTTCATTAATTTGCTGGGCAATGACTTCTTGGGTCGTGGCCATAATAAATTACTTCCAAGGTTGGTGAATGAACAAAATTACTTTACCAAATTACTAGGTTATTGTCTGCAGATCAATGACAGGATTTTTCCAATCATTGAACGCAAATCCATACCTAAATGTTCAAGGATTTACTTGCAGTAGGCAATTGAACTGCCTAAGATCTATTCCTTTCGAAAATTTTAGCCCTTTGTCAATTTTTAGGTGGACCTGTGAAGCCAAGACATTTTCTTACCCTTTTGGACCTAAGCCCACAAGAGCTGGATCTCTTGATCGATCGCGCCATGGAGCTCAAGCAAATGCACAAACAGGGTGTGATTCATGAGCCGCTTAAAAACAAGGTTCTGGCGATGATCTTTGAAAAGTCATCCACCCGCACTCGGGTGTCCTTTGAAGCAGGCATGGCGCAATTGGGAGGCAGTTCCATCTTTCTGTCACCACGGGATACCCAGCTTGGCCGTGGCGAGCCCATTGAAGACAGCGCCCGAGTACTGGCGCAAATGGTCGATGTGGTGATGATTCGCACCTTTGGCCATGACACTGTCGAGCGCTTTGCCCAGTACAGTGATGTGCCAGTGATCAATGCCCTGACCGATGATTTTCACCCCTGCCAATTGATTGCCGACATGCAGGCCTACCGTGAAGTACGGGGCAGCATCAAGGGCAAGACCGTAAGCTGGATTGGCGACGGCAACAACATGTGCAACAGCTACATCAATGCTGCACGCCAATTTGACTTCCAACTGCGCATCGCTTGCCCTGAAGGCTTTGAACCTCGTGCCGATCTGGTTGCAACCAATCAAGAACGGGTTGTGATTACTCGCTCTTTGGAAGAAGCAGTAGCAGGCAGCCACTTGGTCGTGACTGACGTCTGGGCCTCCATGGGTCAAGAAGAAGAAGCCAAAGCAAGAATGCAAGCCTTTGCTGGTTATCAAGTCAGCCCTGCTCTGATGGATCTGGCCGATCCAGAAGCCCTGTTTATGCACTGCTTGCCCGCACACCGGGGTGAAGAAATCAGCCACGACATGCTGGACGACCCAAGATCCGTGGTCTGGGAAGAAGCCGGCAACCGCATGCATGCCCAAAAAGCACTGTTAGAGTTTTTGCTTAGTCACTAAGGCTGAAAATTGCAAAAAGGGCCTATAGGGCCCTTTTTATTGCTTTAACTGCAAATTCACCAGAGCCTGCCACCTGGGTTAGTCAGATCAAACTCAGTTGTCGAATCTTAGTTCCCAACCTTGGTTACACAATCATGGCTGCAAAAAAAGAGCCTGCTATGCAGGCTCATAATTAAGCACCAACCGAGGTTAGTGATTAGAAGTCACATACTTTTTCCCAAGAGGCGCTGGTGCCTGGTGCAGTGCCAGTCCACTCCGTTGCACGCCACAGGGCATTGTTATGGCGGTAGTGAGCGCCTTGGGAAATGTTAATCCCCCAAGGGAAGTCACTGGCATTAAAGTCTGAATACTGGATATTGCCAATGTCCATCATGTCGCAAGTCAGCACATCCACCACATTGCCACCCTCCAGGTAACGATCTTTTACCCCAAAGGTCACACCGCCCACTTCCAGCTCAACACTGAAAGGTACCGGCATTGGCATGAAGTACTTGAAGGGCAAATACTGAGTTTGACCTGGCTGCAAGCTGACTTTCTCATACTTATCACCGAAGTCGATTTCTAGAATGGAGAAGGTGTCAGGCAAGCCACCCACATTGCCCACCTGGGTACCAGCAGCCTGGATTACATTGTAGGTCAACATATCCTGACTGACGCTGTTAACGCCTGGTGGCAAACGCCAAGGGCGCATCAGATCAGCAGCAGACATGCTGGCATTGACTGGCACAGCCGAACTCACATGGAAACGGATCTTACCACCGCTCAGGTCAACATTGGAGTTGTTAACAACCTTCCAAGCTGGCTGAATGGGATAGTTATCCTCACCTACTGGCATAAAGCCAACCAGATCAATCTCAACATCCAAGGCCAATTCTGGAAGCTGATGGCTTGGATCACCCATGCTGATGCTGTAAGGCGGCGCTGAGCGCAGCATATCAGCTGCCATGTCGGTTAAAGTACTACCAAACCAGTAGTGGTCACGGCCATTCTCGCCTGGGCGGCTGTAGTCACCGGCCATCTCCCAGAACATAATGCCACCAGCACCACTATCAATGGCGTACTGCACCTTAGCCTGGAACGAACGCTCATTTTCAGTAGACAAGAACACATTGGTGGTTGGGTTCCAGATCCAAGAAGCCTCAGCAACATCGTCGTAGAACTCAAAATACTCACCACGAACCACGGCATTAGGATTATTGTCAACGTCATGACCAAAGTCAGCCACATAAGGAGTCGGCAAACCGTCACGCAGGTTGTTGGCGTGCCACATTGGCCCAGCACCGGCAAACATTTCGTTGCCGTCACCGTCAACGTCGAACCACAGGTTATCTATGCCCTCTGCGCCCCAACCACAGGGTGCGCCAGCAGCGGCACTCAGCGCATCAGGCCCTAGGTTACCCCCTGTGCCCAAGTAGCAGTCTTTTTGCTCTGGTAAAGCAGCCAAGCCCCAGAGACCATTGTCACCGCCTTCAACATTCTGCCAACCACGGGTGTAGTAAGGCAAACCAATGTTGACACGACCACCTTGAATGCTGGTCAAGAAGTAACGATAAGCCCAGTCAATGTTCAGATAACCCTGAGCATTGTAGTACTTGCCATCACCAGACATATCATAGATACCGGCATCATCAATTTCGTTATCAATACCTGTGTCATACAGAGGGGCGTTATGACCCACAAAGTGGTTCCAAGCGCCGTGCAAGTCGTAGCTCATGATGTTAACGAAATCCAAATACTTCAGTGCTTGGAAGCCTTCAAAGCCACGCAGCAAATAACCAGAGGATGGCGAAGCAATTGTCAACAGATAATGAGTACCATCTTCTTGACCTGCTTTATCCAGCTCCACCCGCAGAGCCTCCATCAATGCCATGTAGCCTTCCCACAAGCGACCACGGTGCTTGTTGGAAATCGACCAGTCTTCTGGCATGCCCGCGTCCGACATTGAGGTTGGGTATTCATAGTCAATATCAATACCATCAAAGTCATAGGTGCGCAGGAAGTCTACCGCTGATTGAGCAAACAGGGCGATACGATCATGACGCACCTCACCGGTCTGCACATCATTGGTCAGAGCATAGAAACCACCGTTAAAGTTGCGGCCAATCTCATCCACTGGGATGTTGTTGCGGCCTTCGCCCCAGTAACCACCCGTCTCAGCCCAGCCGCCTACTGCAACCAGCAACTTCACGCCATGTTCTTTGGCGTAGCGATTAAGCAGGTTAAAGTGGCCATTAAAGCTCCAGCGTGGGTCCATGGCGTATTTAGCACCCATGTGCTCCCAGGTCATGCCAGTAGCAGGGTTACCAGGGTCATTGGGATCACCAATGGAAATATCCCAATCAGCGCCCACGTGAGCAAAGGCATAATTAATATGCGTCAGGCTTTCCCAGGGCGCATCTGCCGCTAAGAAGGTTGGATAACCATTGGCACCGTTACGCCAAGAAGTAAAGTAACCGATGATGCGACGGTTCAGACCGTTGGGTAAGATTTCACGACCCTCGGCATCGTAGACATCACAATAATTTGGGAACACACCCGGCGCCGTCCAAAGACCAGCTGGTCGGCAAGCATAAGGGTTGTTTGGATCAGGAGTAACAATGGGCCCAGTTGGAGTCGGATCTGGCGTCGGATCTGGTGTTGGATCTGGTGTTGGATCTGGTGTTGGATCTGGTGTTGGATCTGG
>SKIB01000041.1 GCA_007116635.1 Saccharospirillaceae bacterium | reverse complement strand
GGATGCCAATTTGCGGGAATAGCTCAGTTGGTAGAGCACGACCTTGCCAAGGTCGGGGTCGCGAGTTCGAGTCTCGTTTCCCGCTCCAAATCTTAAAAAGCAGTCTTCGGACTGCTTTTTTCGTTTCGGGCCAGTGATAGCAATGGTTTGCGCGGATCTGCTAATGCCTGTTGCTGCGCAAACAAGTCCATAAGTGGCTGACCCCAACTCTGCTTTTAAAATAGCTTGTGCCCAAAATGTGCCCAAATTTGGATGAGGCTTGGCGGTTCATCCAGACACTTAGGGCAAGACTGTCGATTTAGGAGCACTTACTGCTCGGCTTTGAGTTTGCCTTGCAGAGTGGTGATCAAATGAACCTCATCAGGCAACCAAGCCTGCTCTTGGTGCAGGGCATAAAGCGTTTCAGTTATGATTTGCGGCGACATACCGCTCACGGCCAACAAAATTTTTGGCATGGATCCCTGCTCAATGATGTAGCTGTTATTACACAAGACTACTCTTTTTTTACAATTGATAGCAACCTTCGATAAGCAAAGAGAACCGAAGGTTTGTCGGGTGACCCACGGCCAGTCACCCACGTCCATTTACCGAAGACGCTGGCCTTGCCTTGCCATGCCTTGCAATGCAATGCAATGCGCTATCGTGAAACGCCCATTACTGAACCTATTTTCCAGAATTCAGATAGGCTTTGTCCAACATGCCTAGTTCGCAGGCTCTTTCGTTTTGTTGTTGTCGGTAGCGATCGGAAATCATCTCGATGTCTTTTTTGAACAAATTTTTAATGGACAAAACCACATCTTTAACGTCTTCTTGGTCTCGCGTTGTCACACTGGCTATGAAAAAGTAAGGCATGGGTCGTTCACGGTTCATCGACTGTGAGTACACGGTGATGTTGATGGCATCGGGAACCAATTTATAAAGCTCATCCCGCCAAAATTTGAAATTGTGCTGGTCTTTGACCGGCGACATTTCGTACTTGCCAAGATACTTCACCAGTCTTACCCAAGCCGGAGAGGGGCCATGGGGATTGGGTCGGATCACACCCCGCGCCACGCCAGCTTGATAGTCGCGCATGGCCGCCAGGCGGTATTCCGACAGCGCCCGCATGCTGACAAACAGTGGCGAAGGCAGGTTGCCAGCCACTCGGTACAGCACTTGATGGGTAGCTGTAGACGCTCGGCCAATGTCGAAAACATCGTTATCCCAGTCTTCTGGCATGTCCTGACCCGACACCAGGCGTTCCGCTTGGTATTTCAGCTCTTGCAAGGCGCTTGGCAAGATCGTATCGAATTGGCATCCCTCGAACTGGTTCATCAGCTTGGAGGCGTACTTATGGACATTGGCAAACTCGTCTTTTGGCGACAAGGCCAAATGCCGGCTGTTTCGATCCAATAATTGGGAACTTGCTTTCAACAGCATGTTGACCAATCCGGGGAAAGAAAACTCGATACGGGTATTGCGGCCATGGTAAGGCTGATCGTTTTCTTCCTCCTCGGGGATACTCGCTACCAGAACTCGTCGCTCCCAAATACAGTGGCGAACAGCGGCCAGCTCAGCGCAAGGCCATACCCATTCTTCCTCTGTGTCGGTGATCAATGTCGTGATCCGATAAATTCCGCGTGAGCCCAATTCGTTGCCAACGCTACGGTCGTAATACAGATCAACCGTTGCCAGCCAGCCATTGTTGGCATTTTTTTCTTGAGACACAAAAGAGGTGCGCAAAAGACGCATGAAAAACTCCTACTGGCGAAGGCCAGAATGACTTAAAAAATGAGGACGATATTCGCCCTTTAGTTAGGCTTGGCCCCTGAACGGATAAAGGGTGATCGGCTCATTGGTCTGCCCGGATGCGTTCGCAATGAATGCATCATGGCCACCCATAAACCGACCCTTCAACGCCAAAAGCAAGCGGTGTATATTTTATAGCACAAAAAAATGAGATGCCAAATTCACAAAATGTGATCGCAAGGAGCCTTCCGAGCGCGCAGAAAGTCGGAGCCGTCGGAGCCTTGACAGCCTAAAAATTTCGGCTAGAGTGAACCTAAGTCTCTTGCAAAAGCGACTTCAACCAACATCCCCCTTTCGGGGAACTTTTAGGAGCTCGTTATGATCAATGCTATTAAGCAATTCTCGAACCATTTCCGTCTAAACGACAAACTCGCACTTGCCTGCATGTCGCCCCATGACGTTGTTAGACTCTTTGCCATTGCCAAAATGCCGTGCCAAACTGCAAAACAACATTTGCGCTTTGTAGACGATGAAGCCGACTGCATAACCGCAGTGGACTCACCGGTAGCCGTGCTGTTCAACACCGGTCCAAATGGTCACTTATTGTCTGTGAGGACGGTGACAGAACTGCCCGATCACTACGATCTAGACACCATCAACCTGTCGATGATGCTGGTCCCAAAAGACCGCATCATCGAAAATCCCAGCTGGTTTGACCAGCTCAAAGATCAAGGCAAAGCGCACCAGCACGCGCCTTGGGGCATGTTTATTAGTCTGCCGAATCAAGTCATGGTGACCAACGGCGGTACGAAAGCCATCGCCGTGCAACGCTTTCATCTGGCCACCGCGGCGTAACCCCTAGCCCCATTACGCTTAGGCCAATGGCATTGCAACCAACGCTATTCATCTGATTTTTACTATGGTTATGCGAATAAAATCGTTGAATAGCGCCGATCCTGCGGCAAAATAGTAGCCCCATTATGCACAAGGATCTTTTCATGACTCTGAAAGACGCCACCATTGCCCTGCACCACGGTTTTAAACACGACCCCAGCACCCACGCGGTGGCTGTGCCAATTTACCAAACCACCAGTTACGAGTTCGATGACGCGGCACACGGCGCGGCACTGTTTAATCTAGAAACTCCGGGCAACATCTACACCCGCTTAATGAACCCAACTCAAGACGTGCTTGAGCAGCGTGTCGCTGCGCTGGAAGGCGGCGTGGCAGCCCTGGCACTGGCTTCTGGTCAAGCGGCCATTACCTACGCCATTCAAACGCTGGCCAAAGCTGGCGACAACATTGTGGTTGTGCCGCAGCTGTACGGCGGCACCTTCACCCTGTTTAAACACTTTTTACCAAGCCTAGGTATTGAGGTTCGCTTTGCCAAAGACGACCAAGCAACCAGCCTTGCTGAGCTTGCCGACGACAACACCAAAGCATTTTTTGCGGAAACCATTGGCAACCCAGCCGGCAACATTGTCGACATTGAAGCCATTGCGAAAGAAGCACAGGCCATTGGGGTGCCCTTGGTGGTCGATAACACCGTTGGCACGCCCGTGCTGTTTAAGCCCATTCAATGGGGTGCCGACATCGTGGTGCACAGCCTAACCAAGTACATTGGTGGTCACGGCACCAGCTTAGGCTGGCATCATCGTTGACTCAGGCAAGTTCGATTGGCAAGCAAACGCCAAACGCTTCCCGCAGTTTTCCAACCCAGAACCCAGCTACCACGGTGTGGTGTACACCGAATCCTTTGGCGCAGCGGCCTTTATTGCCAGAGTGCGCACAGTGGCGCTGCGTAACACCGGCGCAGCCATTTCGCCTTTTAATGCCTTTATGTTGCTGCAGGGGTTGGAAACACTGGGCTTACGAATGGAACGCCACTGCGAAAACGCTTTAGCAGTAGCGTCGTTTTTACAACAGCACCCCAAGGTAACGCGTGTGAACTACCCAGGGCTAAGCGACAATCGCTACTTTGCCTTGGCGCAAAAATACACCCAAGGCAGGCCATCGGCGCTGCTGACCTTTGAAATCAAGGGCGGCCTTGACGAAGGCATTAAATTGCACGACGGCTTAAACCTGTTTAAAAAGTTGGTCAACATCGGCGACGCCAAATCCCTAGTTTGCCACCCCGCCAGCACCACCCATCGACAGCTGAGTGCCGACGAGCTGCAAAAAGCCGGTGTCAGCCCTTCGTTGCTGCTTTTGTCAGTAGGCATTGAAGACAAAGACGACCTGATCGCCGACCTACAACAGGCGCTGGATAGTTTGTAACCCAACCTCTGGCTCCGTCCTGTGTTGATTGCTAATGAACACAGGCAGAGCCAGATCACTCAAATGGCACGTCATCCACCCCGTCCCTAGCGCGGCAACTTAAAGTAAGTCACGTTTTGCGACAGCTCGCTGGCACTGGCCATGAGCGTCTCGCTGGCGACAGCCATGGCCTTACCGGCGGTTCGAGTTTCATTGGCCACGGTCTGTACTGCTTGAATGTCGTGATTGACTTGCGCACTGGTAGAGGACATCTCGTCAATCGAGGCGGCATTTTGCGCCACCAGCCCTGACAGATCGCTCATGGCGCTGACGATTTGCTCGAACGAGCTGGCGGCATCGGCGGATTTTTTCATGCCGTCGTTGGCTTCTTCGTTTGCCAAACGCATGACCGTCACCACGGCTTCAACGCCGGTTTGCATGCTGCTAATGATGCTATTGATTTCGACCGTCGATTTGGCGCTTCGCTCGGCTAGGCTGCGCACTTCGTCGGCCACCACCGCAAAGCCGCGTCCGGCTTCACCGGCCCTGGCGGCTTCAATGGCCGCGTTCAAGGCCAATAAATTGGTTTGCTCGGCAATGCTGCTGATGATGCCCACCACGCCGTGCACCTCTTGCGCCTTTTGGCTTAGTTCACTGGCTTGGCTGGCGGCTTGTTCTACTCGGGTTGAGATACCCTGCATGGATTTGGACGAGCCGGCAACGGTTTGGCCACCTTGTTTGGCGAGGGTTAGGGTGTCGGCCACACGCTCTTGCACCGAATTCACGTTGTGGGCAATGTCTTTGGCGGTGTGCGACATCTCTTCGCTGGCGGTGGATATCAGTAAAATGCCTTGGCTTTGGCTTTGTGTGCCTACCTGCAATTGCGTCGCCGCGCTGCTGAGTTGTTCGGCAACACTGGCCAGGGCGGTGGCGTTGGTGGATACCGCGCGAATTTGCTGAATCAATTGGGCGCTGAGTTTGCTTAAAAACGAGAACACGCCAACCGCCGATCTGCTTTTGGCCAGCACGGGCTGTAAGTCGCCGCTGGCCAGTTGGTTGGCAATTTGGTTCAGTTCGGCCGGTTCGGCGCCGAGCAGGCTCTGCACGTATCGGCGAATGACCACGGTAAAGGCTGGTAATACCAGTAACGACAGCAGGGTCAGTGCAATAATTACGTTTAGCCACTGACGGGCTCGTTGTTGAATTTCCTCTTTGGCCTGAAAGGTTCGTTCGTCGAGCTTGCCTAAAAAGTCGTTAATGGGGACCATGATACGGGCTTTTTCGTTGTGGTACGCCTGGTTGTGCATCATCTCGATGGCCATGCTGGGGTTCGGTTCGCCGGTTTGGCTGAACTTGCCACTGGCGTCTTCAAATAGCCCCTTTACCGCGTTCATCGCCACCGTTTCGGTGTATACCAACTGGTTCGAGTTCGCTTCGGCTTGGTTTAACAGGTTAAATTCGGCGTCAGTAAAGCCGGCATCGCGCATTAATTGCCGCAGTGCCACCGAGTTATTGCTGCGCCTCACCGGTTGGTTGGCGGCTTCAAAATCCCAGACAATTCGATTAGGGAACTCTGGCCTGGGCTTGGTACCGTTGCGAATCGCCAGTACGTCAAAATACTGTTGCTCCCACTTGGGGTCGCCTGTCACAACGTAGGTTCGCGCCAACCGTGTTAGGTCATCCGAGCTTTGGCGTAACTCGTCGGCCAGCAGGTACGAGTGATAGCGAATGGAATGCGCTGTCGATATTTGATTGCCCAAGCCGGACAGATTCAAAATGGCGGCCAATAAGCCAAGCAGCAGCACCGTTGTTAAGGCGGTGAGTACAAAAAACCAGCCGCGTAAACTGTTAATTTTCATGAGCGTCTTTCCTTCCATACTGGTCTAATATTGGACTTTATTATTGATTCTTCACTTACTTTAGCTCAGGTTTTGCACGCTCTCCACAAAAAAACATGGCCAGCCATGCAAACAAAGTTGACCGAATCGCTCCTTAAGATGTCAGAGCTGGCCTTCGCCCGCCGCTAGCAGCCCTTCACTGATCTAAAGTCATCCATCAGCATCGACTGTCTCAAAACCCTGGGTTATACTGTATAAAAATACAGCATAAATGGAAGACCATCATGGCCGTTCGCTTGCTCGCCTCATCGGCAATCCTTCCCAGCAAACAGCCCTTGCCACTATTCCTAGAAGGCGTGTCGGCGGGCTTCCCGTCACCGGCGCAAGACTACGTTGAGCGGTCATTGGATTTGAATGAGTTCTGCGTGCAGCACCCAGCGGCGACTTTTTTTGTCACCGTGGACGGCGATTCGATGATCGAGGCAGGCATTTTGCCCAAAGACATCCTGGTGGTGGATCGCTCTCTAACGCCCAAGCACGGCGATGTGGTCATTGCCAGTGTGTTTGGCGAGTTAACGGTGAAGACGCTGGAGCTGCGGCCTTGCGTGCGCTTGGTGCCGAAAAACGCTAAGTACCGGCCCATTTTCATTCGTGGTGAGTCGGAGTTGGACATTTTCGGGGTGGTCACCAACGTCATTCGTCGCTTGGTGCGAGGCTAAGCCATGCAGCCGGTGTTTGCCTTGGTCGATTGCAACAACTTCTACGCCAGTTGCGAGAAGCTGTTTCGCCCGGATTTAAACGACCTGCCGGTGATTGTGCTGTCGAACAACGACGGCTGCGTGGTAGCACGCTCGAAAGAAGCCAAGGCCTTGGACATCAAGATGGGTGTGCCGGTGCACCAGATTCAAGACAAAATCCATCACCAACAGATCGTGGTGTTCTCGTCCAATTACGCCCTGTATGCCGACATCAGCCATCGGGTGATGACCACCTTGGCCAGCTTAACGCCCGAAGTCGAGGTGTACAGCATCGACGAAGCCTTTTGCGAGGTTGGCACCTTGCGTCTGCTGCAATCCTTTACCGAACTGGGCTTGAACATCCGCGCAACGGTGCAGCAACACATCGGCATGACGGTCTGCGTTGGCATCGCGCCGACCAAAACGCTGGCCAAGCTGGCCAATCACGGCGCAAAAAAATACCCCGCCACCCAAGGTGTGGTTGACCTCACGGACCCAGCACGACAACAACGCTTGATGGCCATGGTGCCAGTCGAAGACGTCTGGGGTGTTGGCCGCAAGATCAGCAAGCGATTGAATGCTCAAGGAATCACCACTGCCCTGCAATTGGCGCAAGCCGACCCGAAAACCATACGCCAGCAGTTTTCCGTGGTGCTTGAACGCACGGTGCGCGAACTCAATGGCCAGCCCTGTTTCACCATGGAAACCCAGCCGACGGCCAAGCAACAGATCGTCGTCAGCCGCTCCTTTGGCCAACGCATGGTCAACATGGATTTGATGCGCGAAGCCATCAGCGATTTCATCGCCACCGGCTGCTACAAACTGCGTAAAGAGCGGCGCAAGGCGAAAACCATGAGCTTCTACTTCACCACCAGCTATTTTGCCAAGGGCCCAAGGCACAGCGGTTACCAAGTGATTCATCTGGCACAGGCCAGTGACGACCCGCGAGTGTTCAGCAGCCGAATGAGCCAAGAGCTGCCTACCCTATGGCGCGACGGCTTCCCTTACGCCAAAGCTGGGGTAATGTTTGCCGACTTTGAGCGCCCAGACGTGACGCAGCTTTCGTTGTTTGACCAGCCAAGCGACGGCAAAAGCGAACGGCTGTTGGCCACCATCGACCAAATCCACGCCCAAGGCCTTGGCAGGCTTTATTTCGCCAGCCAGGGGAACCATCAGCCACACTGGCAAACCAAGCAGCTCCACCGCTCACCAAGTTACACCACTAAGTGGGCGGAACTGGCGAGGGTGAGGTGACTTCATGATTCCATCTTAATAGGTGGCTGACCCCAGACGTGGTCCAGCAACCGTTGAATATGCGCCATGGCTCGACTTTGCGAAAAGGTAAACACCACTTCGTCCTGTTCGCCGTAAATAGGCCAGAAATACGCTTGCTTCATTTTGCCGTGACTGCCTGCCCCAGGCTCTCGCGACACGTTAATTGGAGCTTCGTCCATGGCCAAAACGCTGCTTTGCAAGCCGTTGTTAAGCTGCGCAACGGCAATGGGCCGCAGCAGCTCAATGGCACGCTTGACGATGTTGGTCAGAGTGGCGTGGCCCAGGTAAATGCCTGCTGCGGTTAAGCGCAGATGCTGACGGTAGAGTGGTAGGTGGTATAGAAATTTGTCGGTCAGCAAGCCAACGGCAAAACTGACGTCAGCAATGGAGCTGTCAAAGACCAAGTTTGGCAGCGGTGCGGTTATGAGCTGAGAGCTGCCTTTGCGCTTAACGATTTGGCGCTTGGTGATAACCACTTCGTAGGCACTGGTTTTTTGTGCGACACGGCTGGTTTCTTTGTGGCCGACCAATTCGTACTGATCGGCGTTTTCGCCCGATAGTGAAAAAACCAAAAAAATTTCACAGTAAAACAATTTAAAAAAATCTGAGGACACTCTATCTCAAATAAATGCATTTCGCGTTAAATTTAGTGACACGAGGAAGATGAGAACTGCAGAAGCTACCGGTGTAGGTGTGGGCGGATTAACTGTAAGCGTCCGGCGAACGCATCTTTAATTTATTGACTGATCAAGCATCATAGCCCTCATCATTGCTAACCAGAGAGTTGTGTATGTCGTCATCAAAATCACCCGAAGGGCGTCGAACCTATTCACCCCAGTTTAAATGGAAGCTTGCCCAGGAATACAAAGTCGGTTCTCTTTCCATGTCGGCTTTGGCACGACAGCACGATGTCAATGCCAATCAGTTGTTCCGCTGGGTTCGTGAGGCGGAAATAGGACAGGCGTTATGGGTTCGCCGCGTGACTAACAATGTCCCAACCACCTCGCTTGACTCCGGCTCGTTTCTACCCGTTAAAGTTCAGGCTAAAGACGCAACGCCTGCCATGCAATCCGGTGCCATCACCGTCTCCTTTCGCAGTGGCCATCAACTGGTGTTGCAGCAAGCAACGCCAGACATGCTGCGTCATCTTGTGGCAGCCTTGTCATGATGGCGCTGTCGCATGACGTGCGGATCTGGTTGTGTGCAGGCCACACCGACATGCGCAAGGGTTTTGATGGACTAGCGGCCATGGCTCAGCGCCACAGGCAAAGTCGGGTGCTGTGCACTTAATCGTTACGGGCGATCCTCTGAGCATCTCGACGCGCAAATCCATCAGTTGGAGTTGCAACTCGAAGAGTTGGAGATGCAGGCCCCTGCAACGCCTAAACCCAATGCAAACCCCAACCCCTAGTCCAAGGTGCAGCGCCTGAACGGGTTATTAAAAAAGGCCTGCCAAGTGCAGCCTTGATCACGCAAGTGATGATCGATAAATACCTCGACCATCAGCCACTGTACCGGCAGGCAGAGCGGATGGCGCGTGAGGGAATCGATGCGGAGCGCTCGACCTTAGCCGGTTGGGTCGGGCAAAGCAGTGCGTTACTAACACCCTTGGCAGATGCCATCGGCCGCTATGAGACAGCAGGACAGCATGTCTTTTCGGATGACACCCCAGCACCGACCTTGTCTCCAGGCAAGGGTCGCAACCAAATCGGTCGATACTGGACCTATGTGCGTGACGGTCGCCCATGGGGAGACACCAACGCGCCTGCCGTCTGGCTGCAATACAGTGAAGACCGCAAAAGCCTACACCCCACGGCTCATTTAAACGGCTATCAGGGCTCGCTGCAGGCCGATGCTTACGCGGGTTACAACGAATTATACCAACAAAACATCCAACAACATGGTTGTTGGGCGCACGTGCGGCGAAAGTTCTACGACATTAGCCAAGCCGGCCCGTCGCCCATCGCTGATGAAGCCATTGCAACCATTCAATCGCTCTATGTGATTGAAACGCAGGCCCGTGGCCAGCCACCGGATGAACGACAACGCATTCGGACGATACAAGCCAAACCCATTCTGCAACGTTTCCATGTTTGGCTGCAGGCCACCTTGCGCACTTTATCGAAAGGCTCGCCGTTGTCTAAGGCCATTAACTACGCACTCAAGCAATGGGATGCGCTGGTTGCCTATGTCGATAATGGCCGTGCCGAATTGGATAACAACAGTGCGGAACGGTCATTACGACCCATCGCCTTGGGCAGGAAAAATTATCTGTTTGCTGGCTCGGTCGCCGG
>SKIB01000076.1 GCA_007116635.1 Saccharospirillaceae bacterium | reverse complement strand
TGCGGGCGGATGCCACCGGCCAGCATGTGGTTACGATTGTAGAGCAGGTGGTGAGCGGTAATGGTCGCTGCAACATTAGGGCCGGCATTGGCCACAAATTCAGCGGCCTGAGAGGTGGTGATGTGCTCAAGGACAATCTTTAAGTTAGGAAAGTCCTTCACCAGTTGGATCAGTGTGCGCTCAATAAAGGCCGCCTCACGGTCAAAGATGTCGATGTCGCTGTCGGTCACCTCACCATGAATCAGCAGCAGCATGCCCGTTTCCTGCATGGCTTGCAGCACGGGGTAGATTTTTTGCACATTCCGCACCCCAGAATCGGAATTGGTGGTAGCACCGGCCGGGTAAAGCTTGGCTGCCACTACTAAGCCATCGGCTTTGGCATCATAAATGTCTTGCGCGCAGGTGGATTCTGTTAGATAGAGCACCATAAGCGGCTGAAAATCAGCAGGGGCATGCGCCATGATGCGTTGATGGTAGGCACGGGCATGCTCGGCCTTGGTCACGGGCGGCACCAGATTAGGCATTACGATCACGCGTTTCATGTAGCGGCTGGCATCGCGCACGGTGTGCTCAAGGGCTTGGCCATCGCGCAGGTGGATGTGCCAGTCGTCAGGCTGAGTAAGGGTTAGGCGAGTCATAATACCTCTGCTGCAAAGAGTGAATGCTGGGTTGGAGTGATTTTACGCCATTGCCCTTTTGGCGTATAGAGACCTTGGTCTGTGAATGGGGTCACGAGTTGAATGAAGTAGGCTTGCATATTTTGTAAGCTGTTATAAGCTGAACAGACTGCTCTTGAGCTGTGTGCAGTACAAGGAATTTACAAAAATGAGGCTTTTTATGCGCTACAGCACCCAATCCCAGCAGGGCACCATACTTTTGTTGTCCGTCGTTTTCCTTTTGTTGCTTTCCGTTGCTGCTGTGGCCAGCATTCGCCTTGCGGCTGGCAGTTTGCAGATTTCCAACGCCATGTTAGAACACAACCGAGCATTACAGAATGCCGAAAGAGCATTGGTGTTGGCAGAGGAAGCCAGCAATGATGTAATAGATTTTTCGGGCGCTAACTGGTTTCAAATTTTGCCTTTAGATTCAAATGGTAAGGGTTCGGGCTGTGCCAATGGATTGTGCTTTTTGGGTGAGTTTGACAACGGCACTACTGAATGTACAGCCAGCGCACCCTTGGACCCCAAAGCCGTGTTCGCCAATCCTGAAAATGCTTCAGCTGCTAAGCTTTCTAATGATAGCAGTGATATCGCAGCAACCTATTTGCTTGTTTTTCAGTGTTTTCAGCCTAATCCAAGATACAGCCTGCAAGACAGGATTGCGAACCCTGCGCCTTCTTTCGCTTGGCTACCGCAGTTTGATGTGCTGGTGCGATCAGAAGGTAGAGATTCGGATACTGAGCTGGTGCTGATGTCTCAGGTTTTGTTGCCACCGCTTAATGATGCGAGTGATCTGCCTGGGATTTTGTCGGTTAGAGAGAATCTAGTAACAAAATCTGACTCAAATATACTTTCTTATTACTGCAAGCATTGTTTCGATACTGATTTGGATTTAGTCAGAAGTGGTGAGATTGGCACAGGTGATGATATTTTGTTCAATCCAAGCTTGGTTCCTGGTGTAACCCATGGCTCTTTAGACCAAGGCCAGGTAGATCCTGAAAAATCTCTAGGAAGTATCTGCGGTGGGCCTGCTCGTTTGAAATATGAGAATTCTGATGATCCTAATAAAACATATAAATCAAATGAAAGGTTTTGCTCGGAAAATGACCGGTCAAAAGAACTTGCTAAAATGAGTAATGATAGGTTTTTTTCTCAATATTTTGGTACGACTGATAGGAATGAAATTTATCAAAAATCAAAGATTAAAACTGTCGCGGGTATCCCGAAATATGATGACTTAGTTTTTAATAATAAAGATGATCCTGTATTGATATTAATTGAGCCGGATGAAAATGGAGAAGTTAAACTTTCTGGGAATCTATCTCAGTTTGGCTCGGATAATTTGATAATAGTTATTAAGGGCAACTTAATATTAGACCCGGCAATCGTGATGCCTAAAGCGGCTTTAATTTATGTTGCTGGTGACCTAACTCTTTCAGGTGCAGTAGACGCGACATCAGTAATTGCTGTAGAGGGAAGTGCCGAAATCAATGGCGCAATGGCTATTCGTCCCAACACAAATCCAACAGATCTACTTAGGAAGGTTCGCCCCATAAACAGTCACCTCACCTCCGCCCAGCGCGTGGCCTGGCGCCAAGGCAGCTGATTCAAAAGCTTGAGACTCGAGTAAATTCTCAGCCATTTTCTGATCAATGGGCTATGGTTAAACATAGCCCCTGTGCAGATTAAAAACTGCACTGGTGAAAGAACTGAAAATGGCCTTGAGGAGTTGAAATGGATTGTTTGCTACCCGCCTCCTTTGTTGAGGGTGCTATGAGTCATATCGTGCTCATCAAGCTGGTATTACATGCATCGCTTTAGTTTAACGACGCGCATCACCTTGCTCTTGGTGCTGGCTAGTGGACTGCTGGCCCTTGGTATGTCTTTGACCGTATATCAACTATTAGCCTCGAATTTTGAAGCCATAGTGGCTGAGCGCGAACAAGCAAAAATCGAGAGGTTAGTGGCTGAAGTCGAGTTGATTCAGCAGCAGAGGTTGCTGAGCCTCGAAGCCCTTGCGGCGCGAATCATCAATGAAGAGGGTGAACTCTTGCCTCCAGAATTGCTGCAGCAAGCGCTACAGCGGCCTTCGGTTGCCAGTAACCAGTTTCCTGACGGCCTGTTGGTGTTTGATGCCGCAGCCACGGCCATTGCCGAGCGCGACTTCGTGCCTAATCGCCTAGGCACCAACTATGCAGACAGGCTGCATTTTCAGCGGGTGATGGACATTAAAAAGCCACTCATTTCTGAACCCATCATTGGTCGGACCACGGGTGTGCCATTGTTGTCCTATTTGCACCCCATTATCAATCAGGAAGGTAATATCATAGCCCTGGTTGGTGGCACACTGGACCTGTCAAAAAGTCCTCTGCTGGCATCAGCCCCTTTGGTGGATGAATATGCTTTGTCAACAACCCTGATCATTGATCGAACCAATCGCTTGTTCGTGAAAATGCAAGAGCGCTTTAATGAACCCCAATCATTGCCAGCAGCGGGCACCGATGCTTTGGTGGACGCCGCCATGGCACTAATGCCCTCTGGAACCCTAGTTTCTCATTTGGGTCGACAGTATGTAATTGCCACGCAGGAAATCCCGGGATTCGGCTGGATTGTCTTGCGTGCCATTCCTTATGAAGTTGCCATAGCACCAGCCAGAGCCGCCTACCAGCGGTTTTTGCTGTTTAGCCTGGTCAGCATCTTGCTGATTACCACGGGCGCGGCCTTGGTAGCACGCAAGCTAACTCGCCCTCTGGCGCAGATGACGCAACGGGTTAATGAGATGGCCAGTGTGGCACGCTTTGATAGCGACTTCAGGACCCAAGGGAGCCCTGAAATCGCTTCACTGGCCAGCGCCATGAATCGCTTGGCCAGTGAAAGAAACTCAGCCGAGCAGGCGGTGCGGAAAACCGAGCACTTCTTATCCAAGCTGCTGGAGTCCGCCACTGACCTGTCCATCATTGCAACCGACCCTACAGGTATCATCACGGTATTCAATCGCGGCGCGGAAATCCTGCTTGGCTACAGCAAGGCTGAGTTGGTGGGTAAACAAAGCCCGGCAATTTTTCACCTTAACAGCGAGGTTACCGCAAGGGCAAAGGAATTAACCAATCAGTTGGGCAGACCAATAGAAGGTTTTGCAACCTTTGTTGTGAATGCGGAGCGTGAAGGTTCTGAAACCCGAGAATGGACCTATGTGCATAAATCAGGTCGTCAGCTCACGGTTTTGCTTATGGTTACTCTGGTGCGTAACGACGATGGATCAGTGGCTGGTTATCTGGGTATTGCGCAAGACATCACTGATCGAAAGCGTATTGATCAAATGAAGAACGAGTTTATTTCAACCGTAAGCCATGAATTGCGCACCCCTCTTACCTCCATTTCTGGCGCTCTTGGTCTGGTGATGGATGGCAGGCTGGGTGAGCTTCCGCAGAAGGTTTCTTCTTTGCTCAGCACGGCCCATCGCAACAGCAAACGCCTAACCCTGCTGATCAATGATTTGCTGGATATTGAAAAGATCACCTCGGGGCAACTGAATTACGACCTGCAGCCGCAACCCCTTAAGCCACTCATCCGGCAATCCCTTGAAGCCAATGAATCCTATGGTGCCTCTCGTGGTATCTCGCTGCAGTTCGCTGACCAAGTAGAGGCTGATCCTTGGGTGCATGTGGATGCTCAGCGGCTGACGCAGGTACTGGCCAATCTGTTGTCTAATGCTATTAAGTTTTCCCCTGACCAGGGTGCAGTGACCCTGAGTTTGAGTGCCAGCGAGGAGAGAGTTCTAGTGGAGGTTCAAGACCAAGGTCCTGGCATTCCTCATAGTTTTAGACACAAGATATTCCAACGCTTTTCTCAGGCCGATGCTTCAGATACCAGAGCCAAAGAGGGTACTGGATTGGGGTTGGCGATTTCCCGCGAGCTGATCGAGCACATGGGCGGCAGCATTGATTTTGAATCCTGCGAAGGGCAGGGAGCACGCTTCTATTTTCAATTGCCACGGGTGAATCCAACCAAGGCACAGCCAGCATAGAACAGCCAGATTCAGCACGGCCAGCCACTGATCCTAAGGCCTAGGCAATGGTCTGGCGATCAGCCCGGCCATGAGCAAGCACAGGGCACTGACCAGCAAACAGACTTCCAGGCCCCAGACTTGGTAAGCCCAGCCGGAAAGCAGAGTACCAGCCAAACGGCCCATGGCATTGGCCATGTAATAAAAACCCACATCCATGGACACACCATCGGCGCGAGCATAGGCAACAATGAGGTAGCTATGCAGCGCCGAGTTAATGGCAAAGGCCAAGCCAAAGAGCATCAGGCCGATCACCAGTACCCAAGCGGCCCACTGCAGCTCTTGGTCCCACCACAGAAGGCCAGCCATCAACAAGGGCAGCAGGGCTAGGCTGCCAGCCCAAAACCACAGCCCTTGGCCGTTAGCACTGGCGTCTTGCTTCACCAGTTTGGGTGCCAAGCCCTGTACCAAACCATAACCAATGACCCAAGCCGCCATGAAGCTGCCCACTTGCCAGTGCGGCCATTGAAGCTGACTGGCAAAGTAGACCGGCAAGGCAACCACGAACCACACATCTCGGGCAGCAAATAAGAAGAGGCGTGCGCCAGCCAAACGGTTGATGCGCTGATCCTTGCTGAAAATATCACTAAACTTGGCTTTGTGTTTTGCCTTACCCAGATCCCCAGCCAGCAGCAGTAGGCATAGTAATAACACCAGCACCAGACCAATGGCCATGATCCACATCGATTGCTGAAAGCCAAACAGGCTCAGCAGCAGGCCACCCATGAAAAAGCCAACTCCCTTGAGCGCGTTCTTGGAGCCAGTCAGGGCCGCGATCCATTGGTAGAGCTTGCCCTGCTGCTGGTCACTGATCAGGGTTTTGATGCTGCTTTTGGCGCTCATTTTGTTCAGGTCTTTGGCAATGCCAGACAGGGCTTGGGCTGCCATTACCCAGAGCACGCTTAGATAAGGGTCGGGCAGGGTGAGCATCAACAGGGCCACTACTTGCAGCCCAAGGCCAAACTGCATGGTGCGGTTCAGGCCCAAGCGAGCACCCAACCAGCCGCCCACCAGATTAGTAACCACGCCAAAAAACTCATAAAACAAAAACAGCATGGCCACTGCCAAGGCACCATAGCCCAGACTGTAAAAATACAGTACCACTAGCATGCGCAGTGCGCCATCGGTCAGGGTAAAGGCCCAGTAATTGGCCGTGACCACAGCGTATTGCTGTACTGGGCTTAGGGCTTTGGCAATGGGGTTCATAACGGCTCCTTAAATGAGGCTCAAGGCTGCTTTAGCTAAGGCTCAGGGCAACTTTGCGCACCAGTTCGGCGGTGCGGTTGGCATAGCCCCACTCATTGTCGTACCACAGGTACAGCTTGACCTGGGTGTTGTTGATCACCATGGTCGATAGGGCATCGACAATGCTGGAGCGCGGGTCGGTTTTGTAGTCAATGCTCACCAGTGGGCGTTCTTCGTAACCAAGAATGTCTTTCAGGTAGCTGTCACTGGCCTGTTTCAGCAGCTGGTTGACCTCTTCGACCGTGGTGGCACGCTCGACTTCAAAGACGCAGTCGGTAATGGAGGCATTGGTTAAGGGGACTCGTACCGCATGACCATTAAGCCTGCCCTTCAGTTCAGGGAAGATTTCGGTAATGGCAGTGGCTGAGCCCGTGGTGGTCGGGATCAGGCTGGTGCCGCATGAGCGGGCACGACGCAGGTCTTTGTGCGGTGCGTCAATGATGGTCTGAGTGTTGGTGATGTTATGAATGGTGGTCATGCTGCCGTGTTTGATGCCCAGTTGCTCATGGATCACCTTGACCGCAGGCGCCAGACAGTTGGTGGTGCAAGAAGCAGCGGTGACAATGGCGTGTTGCTCGGCATGATACAGGTGATCGTTGACGCCCATGACGATGTTCAAAACCCCAGGCTCTTTCACCGGCGCGCTGACCACCACTTTTTTTACCCCTTGGTCGAGGTAGGCTTGCAGCAGGGCGGTGGTTTTCATCTTGCCCGAGCACTCCAGTACGATGTCGCAGCCAGACCAGTCGGTGTCGGCAATGGCTTTGTTCTGACTGCACAGCAGGCGCTGGCCCTTAACCACTAGATCTTGGCCTTCGGCCTTGGCCTCATGGGCAAAGCGACCATGCACCGAGTCAAAGGTTAGCAGGTGCGCCAGAGTGGCCGCATCCCCTGCCGGGTCGTTGATCTGGACGAACTCCAGCTCTGGAAAATCAAGCCCAGCGCGTAGCGCCAAGCGGCCGATGCGGCCAAAACCGTTGATGCCTACTTTAATGCTCATGGAAGTCTCCTGCTTAGGTTGAGTGAGAAAATAAGTGTTTAGTGCGATTGGCTATGGCGACCAGACTTAGCATCACTGGCACTTCAACCAGAACACCAACGACAGTGGCCAAGGCGGCGGCAGAATGCAGGCCATAGAGTGTTATGGCCACGGCTACCGCAAGCTCAAAAAAATTGGATGTGCCTATAAAACTAGCTGGGGCGGCAATATTGTGTGGCAGTTTAAGCCGATGAGCTGCCGCATAGGTTAGGGCAAAAATCCCATACGATTGTATCAGCAGCGGAATGGCAATCAGCAAAATATGCAAGGGGTTGGCGACAAGGTTTTCCGCCTGCAAGGCAAACAAAATGCTGACGGTGGCAATGAGCCCCAGAGAGGACCATGGCTTAAGTTGTGTCAACAGCATGGTTAGCCGCTCTTGACCTTGATCTCCTGCCCTTTTTAGCAGTTTTTTGCGCACCAAGATAGCGGAAACTAAGGGGACAACCACATAGAGCAGTACCGATAGCAATAAGGTATCCCAGGGCACAAAAATGTCTGAAATCCCGAGCAGCAAGCCTGCAAGGGGAGCAAAGGCAAAGATCATGATCACATCATTAACCGAAACCTGCAGTAAGGTGTAGTTAGCATTACCCTTTACTAGGTTGCTCCAAACAAAGACCATGGCGGTACAGGGCGCAACGCCAAGAAGGATCATGCCAGCGATATATTGATTGGCCGTTTGTGGGTCCACTAGGTTAACAAAGAACACCTTAAAAAAGAGCCAGCCCAGCAAAGCCATGCTGAAGGGTTTAATCAGCCAATTGACCACCAGCGTTAATATAAGCCCTTTTGGTTGGCTGCCTGCCGATTTGATGGCAGCAAAATTAATTTGCAGCATCATGGGGAAAATCATTACCCAGATCAAAAATGCAATGGGCAGATTGATTTGTGCTAGGGTTAAGTCGGCTAGCCATTGAACCGGCAATGGGAAATATATGCCCAGTACAACACCCGCGGTCATGGCCAAGGCAACCCAGAGAGATAACCAAGATTCAAAAATACTCATAAAGAACCTCTCAGGCGCAACATTTTTGCACTCGCTCTGGGCGATTGCCCATCTGCATTAACCTTTGTTCTGCTAGCTCAAGCTCACTGCTGCTTGGCAAGTTGGCCATCAGTTGTATGAACCAAGGGGGTAAATCTGCAGCCAAGGAGTAGTGCAGCCATTTGCCCTCCTTGCGCCCAGTGATCAGTCCTAGGCGGCGGCATTTGCCGATCAGTTGCGACACCAGAGGTTGGCTGAGCTCTAAAGCCACGGTCAATTCACAGACGCACAGTTCCTGTTGCCGCGTGATCAATTGCAGCATCAGCAGTCGTTTGGCGTCGCTCAGGGCCTTAAACATTAGAACGGACTGTTGCATAGGTTAACTCCTCTTCATATGCAAATTTAACTATGTATTGTGACGAAAGTATGACGATCAGCCAAGTGCAAGTGCCAAAAAAACAGAATAAGGCTGCAAATTGTTACCTTGGATACTGCCTAGGGAGCCCGCCACTTATAATTTGTTTAATTTCGCGCTCTGTGTGATCAAGTTGGCATTTTTATTGTATGGATTTCACAACTTGATGTTTTTGGCAGCAGTACTCTAGGAGGTAGCCATGCAAGTCGTTTCACAAAAGGGTTCCGCTTTGCCCCTTTCCTTGGTGTTTTTGGCCATCATGGGGGTTACGGGAGTGTCTGCTATGCGCATGGCACAGGCCGATCTACAAATTTCGGGCGCAATAATGGACCGTGACACCGCCTTGCACGCGGCTGAACTGGCTCTGGTTCAGGCTGAATCCAAGTTATTTGCGCAAGATTTTGCCCTTACCGATTTCAATAGCCAATGCCGTGATGGCCTCTGCTTTGCCGGTAGCTATACTCCTGGAGAGAGTTGTCAGCAGGCGGCGAATCGCGCAGCCCTGAGTGACGCAAATTGGCAGAATGCGACAAAAGTTGACATTCAATCTGGGGTGACAGCTGAGCAGCCTCGATTTTTGATCGAATTCATGTGCTTTCAACCACTGGCAGGTGCTACGCCAGAGCAACTGGCTGCCGCCCCTGCGCCATCGCCTGTTTGGCAGCCTCGTTTTCGCATCACCAGCATTTCCACTGGCCGAACCGGCATTGCCCGCACCACGCTTGAAACGGAGTATGTTTTGCCAGCAGAAGCTTCACCAGCACCAGCTGCTGTGAATATGCCCGCCATCTTTGCCACCAATGGTAGCCTAACAACGGTGGATGGTACGGATGTGGCCGTGTACTTTTGTGAGCACTGTAGTCAAACGGATGTTGATAATAATACCAATGTTGAGCAGATAACCTTTAATCCCTCGGGTATTGATGCCATTACCTATGGTACTAGCTTTACGAATACAGGGTGGACACCCTCTTACAAGCATATTGGTGGAAAGACCGGTGAGATGGGCAGGCAGGAATACTACCAAGAAGGAGCTGTGGGTGTGGGTCAGAAACCAGGTAATGAGTTCTTTGCTCAGTATTTCGGGACCACTGACAAGAATGCGGTCATACAGGATCGGCCTACCTTTGCTGCCACTGAGTTTGGATCGGCTAATTTTGCCGGCCAAGACATTGTGATCTTTGATGGGGATGTTGATCACAGCGGTGTCCCTGCTAATCTGGCATCAAATCCTGATGCAATTATCATTATCCGCGGTGACTTGACCTTGTCAGGTTCATCTCGTTTACCAGAGGCAGCCCTGATCTATGTTGAGGGCAATTTGAATGTGCCGGCTAGCTCTGATCGTTATACATCGGCATTAGCTGTTGAAGGCGATGCAACTATTCGATCTTCATTTGTATTTTTTCCGGCGTCTAACCCTATGGATCGACTTCAGGCCGTTGCTGAATCTGTATCTACTGGCTCTTCAGGTGCCACTGGTATGGGTGAGGCTAAGCGCACCTCTTGGCGCATGGCTGCGCTCTGAATTATGGTGTAGCTTGACCTATAACCCAGACTGGAAGTGGGTCAGCAAATGAAAAAGAATGCTCAGTCGGGCTGGCGATTTTGCCAGCCCTTGTTATAATAATCGCTCTTCAAGGGAGTAGTCTCTTGCTTAAGCAAGGCTGATATCAACATGCTTGACTGTACAGTCATGGTATCAGCACCCTCTTCAGGCCACTGGCCTAGG
>SKIB01000097.1 GCA_007116635.1 Saccharospirillaceae bacterium | reverse complement strand
CGCAGTGGCAGCAACAGCTCTATGCTCAATACCCGGCTCTGGCTAAGGGTTTTATATTAATGCCAGGCAGGCTCAGCCCGTGGAAGGGGCAGCAGGATTTCCTCATGCTGATGCGTAAGCTGCATGACCAAGGCTTGCCCATTGCCGCCGCCATTGTCGGCGAAGCCGAGGCCAATAAAGAAGGTTATCTACAAGAGCTTCATCAACTCAGGCATGAACTTGGCCTTGAGCAACAGGTGTGCTTTTTAGGCCATCGCAGCGACATGGCAGAGCTTTATAATGAAGCCAAAGCAGTGTGCCACCTGTCGCGCAAACCAGAACCCTTCGGCCGCACCCTCACCGAGGCCTTAGCCTGCAACACCCCGGTGTTGGCCTATGCCCAAGGCGGAGCAGCAGAATCGCTGCAACAGTGCTTTCCAGCAGGATTGGTGCCTGTGGGCAACCTATCGGCTTTTGCGCAGCAATTGAGAAAAACGCTCGAACAAAGCAATTCAATCACACTGCCTGAGCAGCTAACCTTCAACCATCAGGCGGCACAAACTTTGGCCCTTTATCAAGGCTTGATCAGCGGAATCCGGGGTTAGCCAACTGGCGCTGAACTCGGTAGCGAAAGCGTTTAATTTTGCGCCGATTTTTCCAACCATTAAAGGCAGCAGACAGCATGCGCCAACCAATACGGCTGGGTTCGCCGATGCCGTCGATCATCACCAAGCGCCCTTGGGCATAGACCAGATTACCTAAATTAAGGTCATAGACAATGACTGGCGCCTTGGCCAACCACTGCAAAAAATCTTCCAGATGCTGCGCTAACTCAGACTCGTACTTGCCCGCATCAATGAGGTCGCGCAAATTCATAGCCAGCTGACCCTGATCGTCACGAATAGCCTCCACCACCAGTGCCAAGCCAAAATTGGTATCCACCAGCCCATAAACATGCTCTAGGTAGCTGGCAGGCTGAGGCGATAGCTGATTAGCGATCTGTTCGCCCAGCTGCCTGAGCATGGGCAAAAAATAACCGTAGCGCCCCCAACCCAACAGTTTGGCTGCCAAGGATTGACGGTAGCTTGGGTTGGTTACCTTAATCAGTAGATCCGAGCGATTAGGATAGGCAAACACCCATTTTTGCTGCCCTTCAGCAATTCTTTGCTCGGCCTGCAACTCAATAAATTTCTTCAACTAAGTATCCCGCTATATCAGGCCATTGCTTTAGCGTATGATTAAGTCAACGCAATAGATAACCTGATTATGACTGATTACAGAATTGTACAAGCCTTGGCTGGGGCTGCACATGGTGGCGCGGAAAATTTTTACTTTCGCCTGTGCTTGAGTCTGGCCGAACAAGGCTGTCAGCAGCATTTGCTGACTCGCCTCTACCCCCATCGCCAGCAACAATTATCTAACGCCAATCTTGAGGCAACCCATATTGATTTCGCCGGCCGGCTAAATCTCTGGGAACATTGGCGTTACCGGCAACAGCTTAAACAGCTCAAGCCAGATCTGGTGATGACTTGGATGAATCGAGCCACCATCAACACCCCCAAGGGCGATTATCGGCTGGTGGCCCGCCTGGGGCATTATTATGACCTAAAGTATTACCGCCACTGTGACTACTGGATCGGCATTACCAAGGGTATTTGCGATTATTTAATTGCTGCTGGCATGCCCAGCCAAAGGGTGTTTCATTTGCCCAATTTTGCCGACGAACAACAGGTCGTACCCATTAAGCGAACCGAAATCAGTAGCTTAGACCTACCTGTGGTGCTAGCCGCTGGCCGCCTACATCACAACAAGGGCTTCGACACCCTGATCCATGCCATGAGCAATGTCAAACAGGCTCAGCTCTGGCTGGCTGGCATAGGACCAGAAGAACAAAAGCTTAAGCAGCTGGTTCAACAACTGGGGCTTGAAGATCGAGTCCTATTCCTCGGCTGGCGCGAGGATGTAAATGCGCTCATGCAAGCAGCTGATCTATTTGTTTGCCCATCTAGGCACGAAGGCTTTGGTTCCATTGTGGTGGAAGCCTGGCTCAACGGCTGCCCCATTTTAGCTACCGACTCCCAGGGTCCGAAAGAATTGATTGACTCAGGGGTAAATGGCCTGCTGTCTACCATTGATGACCACTCGGAACTGAGCCATAAGATTCAACTATTGCTAGATGAGCCAAGCACTAGGGCAATGCTGGCAGCCAACGGCAAACAGCATTATCAAAATCACTACAGTAAGGCCAGGGTTACCGCTCGCTATTTGGAGCTGTTTCAGGAACTTTGCCACTAGCCCACAATGACTGAGCCGTGGCCATGGCCATGGCTAATAACAGCATCCACTGCAAAGATGCTCTAGGGCTAAATATCCCCCAATGTGTGTTTAACGGCAATAGGCCGACAATTACGGCAATGATTGTTAGTTCTGCCCACGGTTTTTTTCTTTTAACTGCTAGAACTAACAGCCAAAACAAAGCTACGATTAAAAATAAGTACAATATTACCCCTAACAAGCCAGCATGAACGGCCACGTCCAAAATATACAAGTGAGCATGGCTATGCCCCACCCTTACTGGCTGGCTGTCTGGGTATAACTTAACTCTTTGTTCGGTTAGAGCGTCTGTTCCAATGCCCGTTAGGAAATTATCTTTTGTCACTATCCAAGCGCCCCGCCACAGTGTGCCTCGACCT
>SKIB01000040.1 GCA_007116635.1 Saccharospirillaceae bacterium | reverse complement strand
CGGCTTTCTAAATGGCGGGCAAAATTTTGCTGCACTGCCACTAGATCCTCGGCAAAGGCCAACTGCTGCCAAGAGGAAGGATGGTTAGCCATTTCATGGTCGGCATAGCCAAAGGTCTGTTTGAACTTAGGGCTAAGGTATTCGTAATCCTGCTGAATGTACCAATCCCAAAAGCCGGCCAGAGCTCGGTCGATGATTTGCTCGTACAGCCAGCGTTGATGCTCGACCTGGGCAGCACTTTCTTTGCGCTCGGTGATGTCGAGAATAAAGCCATCCAGATAGCGTACCTGACCCTGTTCGTCATAAATGCCTTGACCCTTCTCTAAGGCCCAGCGCGTTTGGCCATTGGCGTGCAGAATGCGATATTCCAACTGCCAGGACTCCTGGTTGGCCAAGGCTTGAGCCACGGCTTCGGCCAATCTTGACTTGTCATCTGGATGAATGATGCTGTCGTAACTGCGTTTGCTATTGAGTAAAAAGTCGCTGGCCGGGTAGCCCGAAAGCGGATCCACCTGGCTGCTGATGTAGAGCATGGTCCAATCGTCGTCATACTGGCAGCGGTAGGTAATGCCGGGGATGTTGGCCACCAATGAACGGAATTGGGCCTCACTTTCCTGCAGGGCTTGCTGTGCTTCTACCTGAACGGTGATGTCCTGTATGGCAAACACAAATCTGGCTTGGTCGTTGGCATCGGGCATGGGAGCGCCGTTAATCGACAGTGCTCGCCAGCTGCCGTCTGGCCAGCGAATGGCGTGCTGCACATCATAGACGGCCTTGCCAGTGGTGCTGACTTGCACAAAGGGCAGTTGCTGATGCGGGAACTCAGCGCCGTCCAGGGCGGTGATTTGCCAAAGGGGGCTGTCGTAGGTTACGACTCCATCCTGGTGGCTCAGAACTTCAAGGCCGAGAATTTGCTCCGCCTGAGTGTTAGCAAACACGATCTGCCCTTGCGCATCGAGAACGGTAATGGCGGTGACATTGCTGCTGAAAATGTTGTCTAAAAATTGCCGTTGGCTGCTGAGTTCTTCGGCCAGTAGTCGCTCGTCAGTGATGTCGGCATGGGTGCCATACATCATTAATGGCTTGCCATCCTCTGTCCAGCGCACCACTCGGCCGCGATCATGCACCCAGATCCAATGACCATCTTTGTGTTTCATCCGTGCTTTGCAGTCATAAAAAGTGCTTTCACCATTAAAGTGCGCCTGCAACAACTTGCCCGATTCGGCCAAATCGTCCGGATGTGCCAACTTAATCCAGGTTTCAATGCTGACAGGCTGTAGCTCCGCCAGTTGGTAGCCCAGCATATTGGCCCAGCGTTCGTTAAACTTTGTCTGGCCGGTTTGCACATTCCATTCCCAGGTGCCGATATTGGTACCCTGTATGATGTCGGCAAGCCGTTGCTGCTCGCGCTGCAGTTTTGCTTGCTGCTGTTTAAACTCGCTGATGTCGCTTTCGATGGCGATGAAGCCGATCACCTCTTGCTGGTCATCCAGCAAGGGGGAGCAGTTGATACGGATCCAGTAGGGGTGTTTGTCCTTGCTGTAGTTGATCAGCTCGACCTCAAAGCCCTGTTGGTTGGCCAGGGCTTGGCGCATCTGTTCGATGACCTGTGGGTCGCTGTCTGGGCCTTGCAGCAATGAGCCTGGGGTGTGTCCTAGGACTTCGCTTTGGTGGTAGCCACTTAGCTGGTAAAAGCTTTCATTAACCCAGGTAATGCGCCCTTGGACGTCGGTGATGACCACCAGATTGCGGGTTTGTCGGGCGACTTGAGCCAGTTGGCGCAGTTCCAGTTCTTTCTTCAGTTCGTTGGTTCTGTCCACCACCCGCACCAGGGCTTGCTGTTGATTAAGGGGGTGAAACTGGGCGCGATAATCTCTCTGCTGTTGATTGTGCGCCAGTTGATAGTCCAGCTTGAGATTTGTTTGCTGCGCCAAGCAGAGATCAAGGGTAACTTCTAGCTGCTTGGCCAGTGCTTTGGGCAAGGTTTCGGCCATGGTTTTGCCGCGTAATTCATGATTCTTGAACAGCTGCCCTGGGTGGTCGTTGCTGTAGACAAAGCACCCCTGGGCATCGACGATGAACAGCATATCAGGGAAGGCGAGCAGGATTTGTTGTTGTAAGTGTTGCTGCTGTTGTAACTGCAGATGAAGGCGGCGTTCTTCAGATTGTAGCAGTTCGTCTTTGACGCAAGCGGCCAGATCAAGCAGGCTGTGTTGCTGTTCAGGGCTCAGCTCACGCGGTTCGGGGCCAAAGATGCAAAAGGTTCCCAAGGCGAAGCCTTGGTCATCGTGCAACACCGCACCGGCATAAAAGCGGATGTTTGGGGCTTGCACCACTAGCGGATTGTCAGCAAAGCGTGGGTCCTTCTGTGTGTCGGGGATGACCATGAGTTGGTCATAATGGATGGTGTGGCCGCAGAACGATAGGTGCCTAGGGGTTTCGCAAACATCTAGCCCCTGCTTGGATTTGAACCATTGGCGATCGCTGTCGATCAGGGAGATCACGCAATAGGGAACCTTGAACAGCTGCTTGCCGAGCCGTGTGAGGCGGTCGAATCGTTCCTCGCTCTGGGTGTCGAGGATTTTGAGCTGCTGTAGTGCAGCTAAACGCTCGGCTTCGTTGGCGGCAATGGGCGCATCTTTCATCTGCGTTCTCTTAGAGTGGCGGTTGCCATCTTAGTGTAGATCAGGCTCAATATTTTGCGCACCAAGCTGTCACCCTGCGCCCTCCTTAGTCACCCTGCGCGAAGCCGCAGGGTCTCCTCACCAACTTCCCTTGACTGCGCCCGCCCTGCTGCGGTCGCAGGGCTGGCTGGAGTTGTCAACAACAACTGAAAACTGAGCCACAAAACCAGCCCAAGGAGCGGGCTGGGAACTGGGAGCGAGGGGTGTCGGCGGCCAGGGATGGGCGCCGTCAAGCGGTCAGGACGACGAATAGCGTCCCCGAAAGCCCAGTTGCCAGGCCAGTGACTGGGCGGGGTACGGTAGTCCCGAGGCAGATTAAGAGATCCTGCGACTGCGCGCAGGATGACAGGCGACATGCAGGATGACAAGCACAAGACGAGCGGCCGGAAAACTGAGATAATGACACCATTATTTTAGACAGTGGGTCAGGCAGCTGATGGAAATTAAGGTTAACTTTCTCGACAATTTACGGCTAGAAGCCAAGTTTGATGACTTCACCGTTATCACCGATCAGCCCATACGCTACAAGGGCGACGGCTCAGCGCCCAGTCCCTTTGATTACTTCTTAGCGTCCTCGGCCTTGTGCGCCGCCTATTTTGTTCGCGTCTACTGCTTAGCGCGAGACATCCCCACCCATAACATACGCATCGCGCAAAATAACATCGTCGATCCCGAAAACCGCTACCAGCAGCAGTTTAAAATTCAGGTCGAACTGCCAGAGGACATCAGCGACAAAGACCGCGAAGGCATTTTGCGCGCCATGGATCGCTGCACGGTTAAGAAGGTCATCCAGTGCGCGCCCGACTTTGTCATTGAGGCAGTCGACAGCCTGGACGACGACGCTCAGGCCTTGCTAACTCTGGGCGGTGAGGGCAATACTTACATCGCCGGTAAAGACCTGCCCCTAGAAGAAACCATCGCCAACATGAGCGCCAAGCTGGCCGAACTGGGGATGAAGATCGAGGTCGCTTCTTGGCGCAACATCGTGCCAAATGTTTGGTCGCTGCACATCCGTGACGCCGCCTCGCCGCAGTGCTTCACCAATGGCAAAGGCTCAAGCAAGGAAAGCGCACTCTGTTCAGCGCTGGGCGAGTTCATTGAGCGCCTGAACTGCAACTTCTTTTATAACGATCAATACTTTGGCCCAGAGATCGCCAACAGCCCCTTTGTGCACTACCCCAACGAGCGCTGGTTTCAGCCAGGGCCCAAGGGTAGGCTGCCCAAGGAGATTCTTGATGACTATTGCTTAGCCATTTACAACCCAGACGGCGAGCTACGCGGCACGCACCTGTACGACACCAACTCGGGCAACACCGAGCGCGGCATCTGCTGCTTACCCTTTGTCCGTCAGTCCGATGGTCAGCAGGTGTATTTCCCCTCTAACTTGCTGGAAAACCTCTACCTCAGTAATGGCATGAGTGCGGGTAACACCCTGCACGAGGCCATGGTGCAGTGCCTGTCGGAAATCTTTGAGCGCGCGGTGAAAAAGCAAATTCTGGAGCAAGAACTGGTGCTGCCCGATGTGCCGCCCGAGCTGCTGGCGCAGTTCCCTAGCATCCAAGCAGGCCTTGAGGCTCTGGAGGCTCAGGGCTATCCGGTCTTGGTTAAGGATGCCTCCTTGGGTGGCCAGTTCCCGGTGGCCTGTGTGACTCTGATGAACCCGCGCACCGGCGGGGTCTTTGCCTCCTTTGGCGCGCACCCCAGCTTTGAAATCGCCATCGAACGCAGTCTGACCGAGCTGCTGCAGGGCCGCAGCTTTGAAGGCCTGAACGACCTGCAACCCCCGACCTTTAATAGCATGGCGGTCAGTGAGCCCAATAACTTTGTCGAGCACTTCATCGATTCTTCCGGCCTGGTGTCTTGGCGCTTCTTCAGCAGCAAGGCGGATTACCCCTTCTGCCACTGGGACTTCAGCGGCAGCACCGAGCAGCAGAGCGATTATCTGTTTGCCATTCTGCATAAGCTTGGCTTAGAGTCCTACATGGCGGTCTATGATGAATTGGGCTCGCCAGCTTGCCGCATCATTGTGCCCGGTTATTCTGAGGTATACCCCATTGAAGACCTGATCGAGGACAACACCAACAAGGCGCTGCGTTACCGCGAGGACATCCTCAACCTGCATTCCCTGACCAAGGCACAGCTGTTTGATCTGGTGGAACGCTTGGAAGACGACCAGTTGGACAATTACACCGACATTACCACCCTGATTGGCATTGAGTTTGATGACAATACCCCCTGGGGGCAGTTGACGGTGTTGGAGCTGAAGCTGTTGATTTATCTGGCCCTGCGCCAGTTGCCCACGGCGCTGGAGCTGGTGGATGCCTTTTTGCAGTACAACACCAATACTGTGGAGCGGGTGCTGTTTTATCGTGCGGTGCAAGCCCTGCTGGAAATCGAGCTGGACGATGAACTGCAGCAGGCTGACTTTTTAGTCAATTTGCAGCCTATGTTTGGTCAAGAGCGCTTGGCGGCGGCGCGGGCGACGGTGGCGGCAGAGCAATGCTTTTACGGCCTAACGCCAACCAGCATGGCGCTGGAGGGCTTGGATCGCCACTTGCGCCTGTTGGCCAGCTATAAAAAGTTGCATGCCTACCGTGCGGCCAAGGCCGGTATTAGCCTGCCTGGTGAGGCGCGGGATTAACAGCCTCGCAGCCTTGGGTCGGATTCTTTGATCTGGCCCTTGTGTTGCCAAGGCTTTGTGGCCTTTTTGTGGCGAATAAATTGATCCCATTAGGCATTTGCGGCATACTTGCCGCCCTTATCGCTGGCGAGTATGATGCCAGTTAACTAATAACGCCTTTGTGCATTGTTGAAGAGGACGGTTCATGCTGTCGACCATGCTTAAAGCAAAGCTGCACCGAGTTCAGGTAACTCATGCAGTCTTAGACTACGAAGGCTCCTGTGCGATTGATGGTACATGGCTGGACATGGCCGGTATTCGTGAATATGAGCAAATTCAGATTTACAATATCGCCAACGGTGAGCGCTTCACTACCTATGCCATCCGCGGTGAAGAAGGCAGTGGCATTATTTCAGTGAATGGCGCAGCGGCGCACAAGGCCTCAGTTAATGATGCCGTGATTATCTGTGCCTATGGCATTTACAGCGAAGCCGAACTGGCCAGCTTTAAGCCCAAGATGCTGTATTTTGCCGCTGGTAATCAGCTGACACACAGCACCAACGCCATTCCGGTGCAGTTGGCTTAGCTCCTCTGCGCTATTTTTTGTCCTTCTGCGCTATTCTTTGTCCTTTTGCGCTTTGGCCTTGAGCCAAAGAACAAAACCTGATTAAGCAGCCTTGGCTGCTTTTTTTGTGTTCCTGTTCTGGGTCAATTTTGTCTTTGATCACAGTTTTAGGCTATTGTATTCTCAAAACAATGAGTTACATTGAATCCAGACATCTTTGAACACAAGGAACCACTATGACCACGGCCTTTGCCCATCACGCGCAATTGCAGCAATTGGCTGCCAATATTTCCGAACTCAACATGCTGCAACTGTTCAAGCAGGAGCCAGCCCGAGCTACAAAGCACCTGTTGCAGGTCGGGCCTTTGCAGTTTGATTACAGCAAGCATTTGATCAATGACCAAATCATGCAGGCCCTGCTGGGCTTGGCTGAGGACGCAGGCATGCAGCCAGCCATTAAGGCCATGTTTGCTGGTGAAACCCTGAACAACACCGAACAGCGTGCGGCTCTGCATGTGGCTCTACGCGCCGATGAGCAGCAGACCCTAGTGGTGGATGGCCAAGACCTGATGGCTGAAGTGCGCGCCGCCAAGGCCAAGATGCGTGCCTTTGTTGACAGGGTGCACAGTGGTGAGCACGCTGGTTACACCGGTAAGCGTCTGACGCAGATCGTCAACATCGGCATTGGCGGCAGCTTCTTAGGCCCTAAGGTGGTGTCCGATGCTTTGGCACCTTATCAAATCAAGGGCATGGAGATTCACTTCATTGCCAACATCGATGGTGCCAATGCCCATCAGGTTTTGGCGCAGCTTGACCCTGAAACCACGCTCTTTGTCATTTCTTCTAAGTCTTTTGGCACCCTTGAGACCCTAAGCAATGCCAATACCTGCCGTAAGTGGTTCTTGGCCACTGGCGCTAAAGAAGAGCACATCAAGCATCACTTTGTCGCCGTTACCACTGCCGAGGCCAAGGCCACCGCCTTTGGCATTGATGCCGAAAACCTGTTCCCCATGTGGGATTGGGTGGGTGGGCGTTATTCGCTCTGGAGTGCCATTGGTTTGCCCCAGGCCCTGGTGCTTGGCATGCCCATCTTCGAGCGCCTGCTCACGGGCGCACGGCAAATGGATCAGCACTTTGTCAATGCGCCTTTGGCGCAAAACATGCCGGTCATCGCTGGCCTGCTCTCGGTTTGGTACCACAACTATCTCGACAGCCAAGCCCATGCGGTGCTGGTCTATGACGAATCCCTAAAAGACCTGCCCAACCATTTGCAACAGTTGGACATGGAATCCAATGGCAAGAGCGCGAAGAAAGACGGCAGCCCAGTCAGTGCGCAAACCGGCCCGGTGATTTGGGGCGGGGTGGGCACCAATGGCCAGCACGCCTACCACCAGTTGCTGCACCAAGGCACGCGCCTGATTCCAGTGGACTTTATTTTGCCCTGGACCAGCCATTACGAAACCGCAGAGCATCATCCTTGGTTGGTGGCCAACTGCTTGGCTCAGGCTCAGGCCTTGCTCGCTGGTCGCAGCTTGGCTGAGGTCGAGCAGGAGTTAGCGGCCAAGGGCATGCCGGCGCAGCAGATTGCCGAGCTGGCGCCGCACAAGGTGATTGCGGGTAATCGCCCCTCTAGCTTGATCAGCTTTGACTTACTGACCCCAGAGGCCTTGGGTGCTTTGGTGGCCTTTTATGAGCACCGCACCTATGTGCAGTCGGTGATTTGGCAAATCAATGCCTTTGATCAGTGGGGTGTGGAGCTGGGTAAAGTCATGGGTGATCGCGTGTTTGAAGCTCTAGCCACGGGCGATATTCAAGGTTTGGATGGATCCACTGCCATAGCGGTTAACCATTACCGCTTGGCGAGAAAGCTCTAGTTTCGCCCTAAGTTGTGCCTTGGTTCATGGTCGGTTCACCAAAATAGCATTATGCTGCCAAGGCATAACAATAACTGATAGGAGTACCTATGCCTCTGAAAAAACCGTTATTTTGCCTAGGCTTGGGCCTTGCTCTGGCAGCGAGCAGCCAGCTTATGGCCTCCAGTTTCCGGCTTTGGAATAATCAAATTCAAGACATGCCAACCTCTACCCAAACACTGGAAGAACTGGCATTAACCCCTTTAGTGGGTTTTGAGATTTCTGGTACGACTAGGCGTATGTCCTTTATGGTACTTGATCATGGTTGCACTGAACTTGAACACTTCATATTGCATGTGGATAAAGAGTCAGAGCCAGCTCGCTTAGGTCTTGAGCGAACAGTGCTTGACAACTGTGAGACATCCCCCGTAATTGGTTTTGTGTCTGTGGACTTTGACCAGATTGGCTTGTCGCAGAACGCACCCGTTGAGATGCTTAATCCCATCATTCTGCAAGAGTTGAGCATGCCCATCGTGCGTGAACCTCAGCCTGTGCTGGAATTGTTTTAATTGACTAGGGGGAATGCATAATGACTTTTTCTAAACTATTGGTATCCGTGACTCTGGGTGCCATGCTTATCCCGGCAGCCATGGCCAATGCCGTTGCCCAGGGCGGCACGGCAAATACTGCTAACTTTCATCTGTTTGATGAACAAGTCCAGGAATTGCCCACCGATGAGGAGGCTTTGGCCGAAATTGATTTTGCTCCAGTTGTGGGCCTAGAGGTTTCAGCAACCAGTCGTCGCTTTGCCTTCCAGGTTTTAGAGACAGGCTGTACTGAGCAGCAACATTTTATCATTTACAGTGATGACACGGGCTCGGTTCCGCGTATAGGTTTGCAACGCATGGTTGATGACAACTGTGAAGAAGAACCACGAATCGCCTTTGTTATTGGTCACTTTGATCAGCTTGGTCTTGAGCCTAGCGCAGGACTTCGTTTGCTTAACCCTGTGGTATTACAAGAACCCAATCAGCGTCCAGCTACTACTCGTATGCCAGCTGCGCGACAAGGGCCTTCGGTTGGCTTTTAACCACCGCATTGAATGAGAAAAATGGCGACCTAGGTCGCCATTTTTATTGGGCAGACGCTGGTTAGTGCCCGTCCAGAAAGGCGGGCGCTAGCGCAGCGCAGGGATGCGCTGCCATTTTCACTGCGTGGTAACGCATTGAAAATGTGAGACAAATGGAAATCGCAATTTTCATTTGTCGTTCCAGAATAAGGGCAGGAGCCCGTTTCTGGATGAAAACTAGTTAACCACGACTGCATTCTAGGTTATCAATCAGTCTGGTACTGCCCAGGCGCGCGGCAATGAGAATGACTGCCTGCTGTGCCTCTGGTGCCAAGGGTTGCAAGCTGAGTGGATCGGCAAAGGCGAGGTAATCAAGGTCAAATCCTTGAGCCGTTAATTCAGCATTGGCTTGTCCACATAGGTCGTCGGCATCGCCGCCCTGTTGCCATGCGGTGGCTAGCTGTTGCAGGCTTAGGTAAATCATGGGTGCAAGTTGTCGCTGATCTGGACTTAAGTATTGATTACGGCTGGAAAGCGCAAGGCCATCGCTGTCGCGTTCGGTGTCTTGGCCGATGATCTCAATGGGCATCAGCAGGTCACGAGCCATTTGCCGTATCACAGCCAGCTGTTGATAGTCTTTTTTGCCGAATACTGCATAGTCAGGCTGGACTAGGTTAAACAATTTGTTCACCACAGTGGTCACTCCCCTAAAGTGACCGGGACGGCTGCTGCCGCAAAAGGGCTCGCTGATGCCAAGGGTTTCAACCCAGGTTTGGCTGCCAGCCGGATACAGCTCTTCCACGCTTGGAGTATAGACCAGATCTGCCTCCATCTCGGCCAGCTGGCGCAAGTCTTGCTCTAGGGTGCGAGGGTAGCGATCTAGGTCTTCATGGGCAGCAAATTGGGTTGGATTAACAAAGATACTGACCACCACAAAGTCGGCCAACTGCTTGGCTCGCTTAACCAGTTGCAAATGACCCTGATGCAGATTGCCCATGGTAGGCACCAAAGCAATGCTTTGTCCCTTGCTGCGTTGGTGGCGAAGATTGCCAATTAAGGCAGAATTTAGTTGCACAACCTGCATTAAAATTGGTGCTCCTCTGCAGGGAAAATACCCTGTTTTACTTCTTGTACAAAGAGGCTCACGGCCTGATAAGGGTCATCTGTTAGAGCCAGATAGTTTTTTACAAAGCGAGGTTTACGGCCAAGGCCCAGGCCAAGCATGTCGTAGCTCACCAGTACCTGACCCTGAGTAGCGCTGCCAGCGCCAATGCCAATCACCGGAATCTTGACTTCGGCCACCACTTGGGCCGCGAGGCTGGCGGGTACGCATTCGAGCAACAGTAGGTCGGCCCCAGCGGCTTCGAGGTCGAGCGCGTCTTTAATCAGTTGCTGAGCTTGATTTTGCTCACGACCCTGTACCCGATAGCCACCAAAGGCATTAACCGATTGCGGGGTCAGCCCAAGGTGCAAACAGCTTGGCACACCATTCTGCTTCAAGGCTTTCACCAGAGGCGCTAGCCAGGCACCGCCCTCAAGTTTCACCAGATGCGCGCCGGCCTGCAT
>SKIB01000042.1 GCA_007116635.1 Saccharospirillaceae bacterium | reverse complement strand
TCACGGGTGCGGGCGGTAGCATCGGCAGTGAGCTCTGTCGGCAAATTTTGCGCGCCAAGCCCAAGCAATTGATCCTATTTGAGCTCAGTGAATTTGGCCTGTACAGCATTGACCAAGAGTTACAAAAGCTCAAAGCACGCCTCAAGTCCAGCACCGAGATCATCCCATTCTTGGGCACCGTTTGTAACAGGCAGCGTGTAGAAAGCATCATTGGCCACTATGGCGTGCAAACCCTGTATCATGCTGCGGCATATAAGCATGTGCCCATGGTTGAGCACAATGTGTTTGAGGGCATTCGTAATAATGTTTTTGGCACCCAGGTAGTGGCCGAAGCCTGCGCTCGTTTTAAGGTCGAGCGTTGCATTCTGGTGTCCACCGACAAAGCCGTGCGGCCAACCAATGTCATGGGTGCCACCAAGCGTTTGGCGGAATTGGTGCTACAAGATCTGGCCAGCAAGCCAAGCAAGACGCTGTTTTCCATGGTGCGCTTTGGCAACGTGCTGGGTTCCAGTGGCTCAGTGGTGCCCTTATTCCGCCAGCAGTTGGCCGCAGGTGGCCCCATTACCGTTACTCATCCCGAGATAACCCGCTTCTTCATGACCATCCCCGAAGCGGCTTTGCTGGTGATTCAGGCTGGCTCCATGGCCAAGGGCGGCGATGTTTTTGTGCTGGATATGGGTGATTCGGTCAAAATTGTCGATCTGGCTGAGCGCATGGTTCAGCTCTCGGGTTTGCAGGTTAAAAATGACCAGCAGCCCGATGGTGACATCGAAATTCAGTTCACCGGCCTGCGCCCAGGTGAAAAGCTCTACGAAGAACTTTTGATCGGTGACAATGTGGTCGGCTCCAGCCATCCGAAAATCATGACCGCTATGGAAGAGGTGCTCAGCACCGAGCAGTTAGCTAAGCACCTGGCTGCTCTTGAGCAGTTTGAACGGGTACAGGACGTGCAAGCGGCACGGGCCACGCTGATGGCAGCCGTGGTTGGCTTTAAGCCTAGCTCGCCCATCAGTGATTGGCTGTACAGTGCTAAGCCAGACCTAACCTATAAGTCAGAGCTAGCACGTAACGACGCCATGCAGATCAACAAACTGAATTAAGCATAAAACTTGTCAATGGCGGCAAAGTACGCTTTACTTTTTACCATTATGTGATCTATATCACTCTTTGCTATTAAGGAATTCGTATGGAAAGCATCATTTTAGCCGCTGGCCGTGGCACCCGTATGGCATCGGATTTACCCAAGGTTCTGCATCCTGTTGCTGGTAAACCCATGTTGGGCCATGTGCTGGATGCCGTTTGTCCATTGGGCCCGGTGCACATCGTGGTCGGCCATCAGGCTGAACGAGTGATGGATTTTGCACTGGGTTATAACTGCCCGAACATGCACTTTGCTGTGCAGCAGCAGCAACTGGGCACCGGCCATGCGGTGCGTGCTGCCTTGCCTAACCTGTCGAATCAGGGCAAGGTGTTGGTTGTCTTGGGTGATGTCCCCTTAATCCGCACCTCTACCCTTGAGTCCCTTGCTGCCGCCTGTGACCAGCATCAAGCAGCCCTGGCGTTGCTTACCATTGATCTGCCAAACCCCGCTGGCTATGGCCGTATTGAGCGTGATGCTGCTGGCCAAGTGATGGCCATTGTTGAGCACAAGGAATGCAATGCCCAGCAGCTGGCCATTAAAGAAATCAATACCGGCATCATGTGCTTCAATCAGTCTGCTCTTCAGTCTTGGTTGCCGCGCTTGCAGGCCAATAACGCCAAGGGGGAGTACTACCTAACCGATGTCGTGGCCATGGCCGTGGCCGAGGGTGCCAGGGTAGTGGCGGTCAAGGCTCAGTGCCAGTACGAGGTGATGGGCGTTAATGACCAAATGCAATTGGCCTTGTTGGAGCGCGAGTATCATCGTCGCCCTGCCACCAGTCATCTCGTTAGCGGCAGGCCAGCGCAGGCCGCAGCGCGCTAGGCCCTAGGGGTACTTGACTCAATTTTTTTTGAGGCCTTTGGCCTCTTTTTTTGTGCTGATTTCCGCACCAGCAGCCAATGCTCACTTTGCTGCGCAACCAAAACTCTGTAGACTCATTGGCTCTTTGTGCCATTGGCAATTCCGATTTATTACTAGTAAGAGGCTAAGGACTTATGTCACAACCCAACCCATTGCCGCAGCAACTCGACGATGAAATCGACTTGATGCAATTGTTTTCCAACATCTGGCGCACCAAATGGCGGGTGATCATCTCCATGTTGGTGGTTGGTGCTGTGTTTTTAACGGTTCAGGGGCTGCGCTACCTTAATGAAGTGCCAGTTCCGCGCTACACCCAAGTATTCGACCTGAACTTTGGCGGCCTGAAAGATGGGACCTTCCCGGATGGCTCGCGCTTTGTTTTAAGTGACATCATCAGCCCTACCATTCTAAGCCGTGCCTATGAGCGCAGTGATCTAGCAAATTTTGGTGTGTCGCAGTCGGATCTTGCCCGGGCCGTTAGTATTGAGCCTTTCTCGCCGGATTATTTTTTAGTCATTGAGCGTTTCCGTCAGCAGTCATCTGGCAATCGTACCGCTGCAGAACTGGCTGCCTTGCAGGAACAGATGCAAGCCGAACTGCGCCGGGTACAGAGTAATTCAGTGCGCTTGAGTTTGCAGTTTGACCAAGGTGTGCAGGTGCCAACTGCAGTTGCTCAGCAGATAATGTCTGATATTGTCAGCATTTGGGCTCAGAGAGCCATTGATGAGCGCGGTGT
>SKIB01000090.1 GCA_007116635.1 Saccharospirillaceae bacterium | reverse complement strand
TGCTGGAGATCTGCCGCGAATCGGGTTTGCCGGCCATCATTAACATCCATGATGTGTTATTGGCGCAACAGTTTACTGATCGCATCATTGGCTTGCGTGCCGGGCAGGTGGTGTACGATGGCTCGCCTCAGGGCTTGAGCCATGAGGTGTTGACGCAAATTTACGGTGAGGAAGACTGGGCCGCCATGCAGCAGGCGGCGGCGGAAGAGGTGGAAGACGCCAAACAAGTTGCCAACCAAGCCAGTGGTCAGTCGGCCAGTGAGGCCGCAAACCAAGGCAACAGATATGAATCGGTCAAGGCTGTGGAGCTAGTATGAGTCACTACAGCAGTACTTGGCGACGACCACCGCAGTTCATTCGGTCAGGCTTTTGGCGCTGGGCATTATTGCTGCTGGCGTTGGCTTACTTAGTGCTGGCCATTGGCAGTGTCGACATTAATTGGCAGCGAGTGAGTGAGGGCATGGAGCGGGGGCGGCGCTTTGTGGCTGGCTTCTTGCAGCCCGATTTCACCAGCCGTTGGCGTGACATTTCCCGTGGTTTGGTTGAAAGCCTAACCATGACCCTGACCTCGACCCTGGTGGGTGTGCTGCTGGCCATTCCCATTGGCCTGGGGGCGGCCCGTAATCTGGTGCCCGCTTGGGTCTATGCCATCTGCCGCGCCATCATTGCGGTCAGTCGTTCGCTGCAAGAGATCGTGGTTGCCATTTTCTTTGTCGCCCTATTTGGCTTTGGTGCCTTTGCCGGTTTTTTAACCCTAACCTTCGCCACCATTGGCTTCATGGCCAAGTTACTGGCTGACGACATTGAAGACATTGATCGAGGCCAGGCCGAAGCCATTCGCGCGACGGGGGCAGGCTGGTGGCAATGGGTCAATTACGCCATCATGCCGCAGGTCATGCCAAGGTTGATCGGCTTGTCGCTCTATCGCCTTGACATTAATTTCCGTGAGAGTGCGATCATCGGCATCGTGGGTGCTGGCGGCATTGGTGCCACCCTGAATACCGCTCTGTCGCGCTACGAGTACGACAGTGCCGGTGCCATTTTGTTGATCATCATCGCCATTGTGTTATTGGCCGAGTACAGCTCAGGCTTTGTGCGTAAGAGGTTACTATGAACACATTGAACAGTTATCCTGCGCACTGGCAGCGCCATTCCTCTGCTCGGCGTTTAGCATCCTTTATGGGCTACTTGGCTCTGGTGAGCCTTTTTGTTTACTGCTGGCAGTTGATGACCGCAGATACCATGTGGGTCTTTGTCTTGGATGCCCCTCAGGCGGCGCAGGATCTGGCCAGCCGTGCTTGGCCGCCGCGTTGGTCTTATATGGAGCGTTTGTGGTCGCCCTTGTGGGACACCCTCAACATTGCCACGCTGGGCACGCTGCTGGGCATTGTTTTGGCCGTGCCCATGGCGTTTTTGGCGGCGCGCAACACCAGCCCCATTCCATGGCTGACCCGGCCCTTGGCGCTGGTGATCATTGTGGCTTCGCGCTCGATCAACTCTTTGATCTGGGCTTTGTTGTTGGTATCCATCCTTGGCCCTGGTTTGTTGGCCGGTATTCTGGCCATTGCCCTGCGCTCCATCGGCTTTATTGGCAAACTGCTGTATGAAGCCATTGAAGAAGTGGATCAAAAGCAGGTTGAGGCCATTCGTGCCACTGGAGCCAGTGGTTTGCAGGTGCTCAACTACGCCATTGTGCCTCAGGTGCTGCCGAGCTTTTTGAGCATCAGTGTGTTCCGTTGGGACATCAATATTCGTGAAAGTACCATTCTCGGCTTGGTGGGCGCGGGCGGCATTGGCGCGCAATTGATGGCCAGCATGAACGTACTGGCCTGGCCGCAGGTGACTCTGATTGTGTTGGTCATTTTACTGACCGTGGTGTTCAGTGAGTGGGTGTCGGCCAAGGTGCGCCGCGCCATTATTTAGGGTGATAAGTTAGGTAATAGATGACAGCAGAACAACTTTTTAACAGCTACCAACAATGGCGAGCCATGTTGCCAGAGGCCAAGTTTGAATCACAGCTGCCCCAAGGGTTGAGTGGCATTCTGGATCTGGCCAGCAGCCACCAAGCCTTTGTGTTTGACGCCTACGGCGTGCTCAATCAGGGCGATCAAGCCATCCCTGGCGCAGCTGAGGCCATCAGCCAACTGCAGCAGCAGGGCAAGCAGGTGCTGGTGCTCACCAACAGCGGTTCCATGAGTAAGTTGGATCTGGTTAGGCGCTTGGCGGGCCTGGGCTTTGCTTTTCAGCCTGAGCAAATCATCAGCAGCAGAGACGCTTTGCAGCAGGCCTTGGCTAATTGGCCAGAGCCAAAGCGTTGGGGAGCCATTTTGCCAGACGAGGCCAGTTTGCATGGTTTGCCCGCTGGCAGTATGCGCCCCTCGGATCCTGAGTTTTATCAGGCCGATGGCTTTTTATTCATGAGCTCACAGCAGTGGACGGAGGCTGAACAACAGCAACTGCTGGCCGCACTGTTGGCCAGGCCAAGGCCGATATTGTTAGCCAACCCGGACATCATGGCCCCATACCCTCAGGGCTTTAAGGCTCAGCCTGGGCACTTTGTGCTCAATGAGTTGCCAAGGGAGCTTCACCCCTGGGTGCTGGCCTTTGGTAAGCCGCATCAGGCAGTGTATGAGCTGGTCAAACAGCAATTGCAGGGCATCCGTGACTGGCAGCAGGTGGTGATGGTGGGCGATACCCTGCACACCGATGTGTTGGGTGGTCGTAAGGCGGGTTTCAGTACTTGCTTGGTCACCGGGCAGGGCG
>SKIB01000113.1 GCA_007116635.1 Saccharospirillaceae bacterium | reverse complement strand
TATTTAATGCGGGTTCGGGCGGTCTCTGGTCATCTTGCCGGATTATCCTCAGAGACCGCCTTCTTCCACAAAACCTTTCTCTGTTCATGGTCTGTGTTAGCTTCAGACTCTTTGATTCTTGCTGTTCATTCACAGCCTTCCCTTCAAACTCAGCAGCGGCTCTAACAGCCATTGCCACAGCGCCCGTTCGGCCAGTTGAATGTCTGCCTCTAGGCTGATGCCTCCAGCAGGGCTTGCCCTTGAGTGACCCAGTCGCCTTCTTGCACCAACACTTGACGAATGATACCTGGGCGATCACCGTAGACCCGTATCAAACCTGTGCTGGGTGTTAAAATGCCTTGCACGGTTTCTTTAAGGGCATAGTTGCCTTTAATCAGCAGAGTTATTGCCAAAGATACAATGACTAACAAAAAGGCAGTTATGGCCAGATATGGCAGAGGAGGAACCACCAACACCGTACCCAGCAGACGGTCTTACTGCATTGCCACGGCTTGCTGGCGGAATAAACCAGTACGCTGTTCGGTTTGAGTGGTCATGCTGACAATCCTATTCCTTACATGTTTCAAGCGTCTTGCTCGAAAGTAGTTAACTGGTGAAACTCATCAACTGACCTGCTCAAGTTACAAAGCTTTGCAGGATGAGTCAACGCACAAAACACAGCTTTTCTTTATTGGCGTTGAGCTTTTTTGGCAACTGCAGAGTCCAGTCCAGTCGCTGGGCTGGTTTTGAGGCTGATGTCATCCTGCGCGAAGTCGCAGGATATCTTTGGTGGCGAACCATTATTTAAAAAGACCCTGCGACTGCGCGCAGGGTGACCCTAACAGGCAGTGACCGAAACTCGTAGGGTTACTGTTCATTCTTCCGTGCAGGGTGACGCATGAGGATGCAAGGTGACGGAAATAGTATCTCCAGCCAGCTCTGCGACCAGCAGTTGCTGGCTTGTGGCCGTCGGCGGCGTCAGGAGCACAGGGAAGTGCGGATGCGAATGCCCATGGATGGCGCAAGCGCGAAGCGCGCCGCGAATGCTCGCCAGAGGCCATAAGGCAGCAACTGCAGCAGGGTGGTGCAGCCTGCGGGGTCCGTGAGGAGATCCTGCGACTTCGCGCAGGATGACCGTGACACGCAGGATGACCCAAACACGCAGGATGACACTGGGTGGCCGTTGGTTACTGCTTCTGCTGCTTGGCATTCCAATCTAGGCATTGCTGCAAGCTGATACCCTGGCCGCCAAAAATGTCTAGGGCGCTGCCGATGGTTAGATCCACTCGCCCACTGGATAGTTTTTGCACCAACTCCAAATCCGCTAGGTGGCGGGCACCGCCGGCGTAGGTGGTGGCAATGGGGCTGTGCTGACCAAGGAAACTCACCAACTGCTCATCAATGCCGGCCTGCAGGCCTTCAACATCGGCGGCATGGATCAAGAACTCGGCGCAATGCTCGGCCAGAGCGGCCAGATTGGCGGCATTGACCTCGGTTTGGGTGATCTGTTGCCAGCGATTAGTGGCCACAAACCAGCTGTCACCCTGACGTCGGCAGCTCAGGTCAAGCACCAAATGTTGTTTGCCTATGGCTCGGGACAGTTGCTCTAGGCGCTGCCAGCTAAATTCCCCATCGACGAACAACCAGGAAGTGACGATCACCTGACTGGCCCCTTTGGCCAGATAGTATTCGGCATTGCCCAGGGTCACACCGCCGCCAAACTGCAAGCCCTGCGGATAGGCAGCCAGTGCCTTGAGCACCTCGGTCTCATTACCTGGCCCTAGGGCAATGACATGGCCGCCTCGCAGCCCATGACGGGCATAAAGTTCGGCGTAATAGGCTGCGTCGTATTGGCTAACAAAGTTGGTGGTCGCACCCTGATCGTTCAGGCTGCCGCCTACGATTTGTTTTACCTGACCTTGATGCAGGTCGATGCATGGGCGAAATAGCGTCATATGGCCTCGCTTAGGATGGGGGAATGCTGCTGGATGAATTCAAGAATGCGTCTTTCTGACCATAGTGGCCGCAAAAAGCGCCAGCGCATAAAGCCAACATGTCCACCGGCATTAGGGATCTCTAGATGTAAGTACTCACTTTCACGCGCCAGCTCTATAGGGAAGCACTCAGGCGTTAAAAAGCTGTCGTCCCGAGCATTGATCAGCAAACTAGGCACCGCAATATTGGCCAGAAAGCGATTGGCACTGCACTGCTGCCAGTAATCCAATGCACTGGCAAAGCCATGCAGGGGCGCGGTGTAGGCCTGATCAAAACCGTGGAAATCTTTAATCTGCTCAAGGGGCGCCAGGTTAAAATGTTCAGGGAAGATCTGTGCCTTGGCGCGGATTTTGGCGGTTAAAAAGCGCAAAAATCGCTGCATGTAAAAGCGGTTTTCCCGCTGTCGCAGCCGCTCGGCTGAGCTGACCAGATCGCAAGGTACACTGAGCGCCACCGCTGAGCGAATCTGCTCGGCGGCATTCGGTTTGCCCAAATAATTGAGCAGTAGATTACCGCCCATGGAAAAGCCCACCAGATGCAGGTGCTGCACCCCTTGCTGCAACAGGCGGTTAATGACCGCCCGCAAGTCCTCGGTGTCGCCACTGTGATAAAAGCGCGGCAGGCGATTCATCAAGCCGCCGCAACTGCGAAAATTCCAAGCCGTGACATCATAGCCCTGACGAAACAGCATCATGGCCAAGTTACTGACATAGGGTCTACGGCTGTGCCCTTCCAGGCCGTGGCAAATCACAATGTGCTCCTTGCGCCCAGCCAAGAGCTGATCCATGGCTAAGCAATCGCCATCGGCCAGCTCCAGCATTTGCCTTTGGTAGGGCACCTTCGAGCGCTGGCGAAACAGGGTCGGGGCCGCGGTATTGAAGTGCGGATTGACGAAGGGCCATTTGGGCCGGTAATCGCTACTAATCAGGGGCATGATCAAACCACACCGACTGTTTGAACCACTGCCAGGCATGCCAGCTGTCGGGCGTGACCTGCTCTGGTGGCAAGGCATCGATTTCATCAGTGGTTAACCAATGCAAGGCCGCCACCTCGGACGCCTGCAATCGAGGCTGCTGATCACTGAGCGCCAACCATACATGGCCAAAGACTCTGCTGTTGGCGTCTTGGTAGGCAAAGCTGCCCACTGGCCAGAGTGGGGCAAAAACGCCCAGCTCCTCCAGTAACTCGCGCTGGGCGTTTTCATGGTTGTCTTCGCCATAGGCCACCACACCGCCGGCGGCCAGATCCAACAGCCCAGGGCAATAGTCCTTGCTCAGGGTTCGTAGGCTCACCGCCCAGCGGCCAGCTGAATTGCGCAAAAACACATAGCTGGAACGATGCCAGAGCGCTTGCGCTCGCAAGCGTGAACGCGGCGTTGGCCCTAGAGCACGGTTACGCTCATCCACTTCGAGAATGATTTCGTCACTAGCACTGGTCATTTGTTATCGTCCTCACTTATTATCGCCCTCAACTTATTTCGTCCTTACTTATTTTCATCCTTACTGGGCTTGCGCCAACAAGGCTGTTCAGCAGCCAAAATACTGGTGGCAGACAAATAAAAGTCTCGGGAGTATCGCAGAATTGAAGACAAATACCAACGACCCAAGCGCTCTAGACCCTGGTGTCTTTGCCCGCTATCAGCAGCTGATGCCCGATTGGCAGGCCTTTTGCCACACGATCGAGCAGCCCTTGCCAACCACCTTCTGGCGCAATCCCTTTCGCGCCAGTCACCAGGAATTAATGAACTTCTTTGCACAGTACGATCTGAAACCGCAAGTCTATTCATTTTCACCTCTGGCCTATCAGTTACCAGCCAATTTGCCCATCAGTCGCCTGCCCGCGTGGCAGGCTGGCTGGTTCCATGTGCAAGAGATGGTCTCCATGCTGGCTGCGCCCTTATTGGCGCCTCAGGCCGGGCAACAGGTGCTGGACCTGTGCGCGGCGCCAGGGGGTAAAACCGCCATGCTGGCCTGCTTGATGCAACAGCAGGGCTTGCTGCTGGCCAACGACCTGTCCATTGATCGCATCAAGGCGCTGCGCCATGTGATTGGTCGTTTGGGCATGAGCAATGTGCTCTGCACTCAGTCCGATGCGCGCTATTTCCAAGCCCCTGAACAGTCCTTTGATGCCATTTTGGCCGATGTGCCCTGCAGCTGCGAGGGCACGGTCAGACGCAACCCCAAGGTGCGCTTCGCTCAGCCACCGCGTGACAAAATCCAAGCCAGCCAACAGATCATTCTGGCCAAGGCCATTGAACTACTCAAGCCCGGTGGTCGGCTGCTGTACAGCACCTGCACCCTGGCACCGGAAGAAAACGAAGCCGTGGTCAGCCAAGCCCTGAGCCAGCATGACAACCTGAGCCTAGTGCCCATCGCCCTTGAGGGCATTCACACTCGTCCCGGCCTGCTGCACTGGCAGCAACAGGGCTTTCACCCCAGCATGGCACTGAGTGCGCGGCTGTATCCGCAGGACAACAACAGCGGTGGCTTTTATTTGGCGCTGATGGAGAAAGCAGCATGAAACACGAAATTTACCGCCTAAGCAGCGACGAACAACAGAGCTACCTTGACCCCCTCTGTCGTCACTTTGCCATTGATCCGCAAGTTTTTGCCCCCTATGTCCTGATCCGCATGGCCAAGCGCAGCCTGTATTTGTTCCCCAAGGATTGTCCGGATTGGCAGCCGCGAGGGCGCATGAGCATTGAGGGTTTGGGCATCAGCTTTCTGCGGCTTCACAACATGGCCTTGGCCAAGCCCAGCTTTGAGGCCTGCGCCTGGCTACTGCCCCATGCTCGGGCTCATGTGCTGCAATTGGACCAAGCCAGTGCCCAATGGGTTCGTCAAGGGGCGCAAGTACCCCTAACGCCCGATCTAAGGGCACAGCTGCCAGACTACCGCTCGTTGCTGCTGTGCCATTGGCAAGGCATCAGCTTTGGCAGCCTGCATTGGAATGGTGAGCAGCTACAGAGCTTTTTCCCTAAACGCTATGGCCATATGGAAGCACTCTGGCCAGGAGCAGAATGATCTGTAAAAGCCCTTGGCTTGGCTTTGTTCTGATACTTGGCCAGAGGATTGGCGGATTTGACATTTTTCTGCTTTGCTTTAGGGGTTAAAGAGGGAAATGAGTGTACAGATTACTTCTTATCGTCTGCTGCGCCCTATTATTTGGGGCCTGTCATGATCAGCGAGTGCAGGTGCAATTCGCTGAGGTTGACTTGCGCCAGCAGGATTTGCAGCGCCCAGTGCAACTGGAAGGCCAGTGGCGCTATTACCCCAACTGGTTAGCACAAAGCTTCCCTGAGAGCCAACCTCAGCCAGTGCGCTCACACTGGCAATATGTCCCTACCCGTCTAGCTCAGCCCTATGGCTTTGGCACTTACGAACTGCGTCTGCAAACTCCTGAAAAACCCTTGCTGCTGTACATAGGTCAGGTGTCCAGCAGCAGCAAGCTTTGGCTCAATGGCGAGCTGATCAGCCAGCAGGGTGAACCGCATTTATTAAAATCCGGCTACCGGCCTGCCAATGGCCATCATTTAAAGCCCATAGAGGGGGGCGAGCTGTTACTTCAGGTTGAGGTTGCAAACTACCACCTGCACAGCATGGGTATGCGTTTACCCATTTGGATTGGTGAACTGGACCCTCTGCATGACCAACTGCAGCTGCAATGGCTGATTGAAAGTGCCCTGCTGTCGATATTGTTTTTCTTGGCTCTCTACCATGCCATTTTCTACTTATTTCTTGGTCGACGCATGCCCGAGCTGCTGCCCTTCAGTCTGCTCAGCCTAATGGTATTCATGCATACCTTTTTACACACCGACATCGTCATCGCCACCCTACTCAAAGACTTTGATTGGTTTTGGAATACCCGGCTTAGGTATCTGGCCATCGCTCTTGGCAGCGCCGCCATGAGCCGTTATCTGATGTATCAGTTGGAGAGCAATGATTATCTGTATCGAATTTTACGGGTGAATACCCTTTTTGGCCTGGTACTGACTCTGATTCTGCTGGTGATTCCCTTTACCGCGCTGGTGGTTAGTCTTAGCATTGTCCAGCTTTATGCCCTGTTTACTGCTCTTTGGGTATTAGCAGCTCTTTTGTTATCAAAATTACAAAACCAGCAAATGCTCTGGATCAGTGCGCCACTCTTTGCTCTGAGTATCGTCAGCGATGTGCTCTTTTACCGTGGAATCATCAATTTTGGCCCAGTTTCAGGCTGGGCGTTTGGCTTGTTACTGGTATTACAATCCATCAACATCATGCAGCGCCTCAGTCAATACTGGAACCAAAGCCATGAGCTGATGGCTGAGCAAGAAGCGCTATACCAACAACAGATTCGTAAACTGCAGCATGACCTCGAAAGCTTGGTCGCTAAGAGCAACCTGGCCAGCCAAACCTTACAGCACGACAGCCTAACTGGACTGGCAAATCGAACTTACTTTAGTGCGCAACTGTCAGGCCGTTTACTGCAAGAACCGCCCTTTAAGCCCTTTTATTTACTGTTGATCGATGTGAAGGAATTTCGTCAGTTTAACATCCAGCAAGGCATCCAGCAGGGCGACCGTTTTTTACAGTCCATTGCTCGAGAGCTGGACAATGCTCGACTGGATAACGAACTGCTGTGCCGCTGGGGCAATGGCCAGTTTGCCCTACTCTGTCAATTTGACAGTGACGAAGAGTTGATTGCCAAACGCATCAGCTTGCATAACCGCCTGATGCAAACCGAATTTGACTTGCAAGACTTTTACTTTGCTTATAGTTGCTGGCAGGAAGGTGATACAGGGGCCAGCCTGATGCAACGAGCCGAAGCAGCGCTGCATCAGGAAAAGTCCAGAGCCTAGATCTGCTTACTCGTAACGCAAGGCATCGATCGGGTCCAAGCGTGAGGCTTTGGCCGCTGGCAACAGACCAAAGATCACACCCACTGCGGTAGAGAAGCCCAAAGACAACCAAATGGCCCACATAGGAATATGTGCTTGAGCGTCTAGGCCCGGAATCATAGGTGCCGCCACCAAACCGATCAAGGCTCCCAAACCCAGACCAATCAAGCCACCCACCAAGCAAAGCACAATGGCTTCGATCAGGAATTGCAGCAAGATCTGTCCACGGGTCGCACCCAGGGCCTTACAGATACCGATTTCTCTGGTTCGTTCGGTCACGGACACCAGCATGATGTTCATGATGCCGATACCGCCCACCAACAAAGAAATGGCGACAATGCCACCGAACACCAGAGTTAGTATGGCAGTAAAGCTGGCAATCTCCTCCAAAATAGCACTGCTTGTCATGACTTCAAAATCATCTGGCATGTCAGCCGTAATGCCATGACTACGGCGTAAGCTTTGCTTGATTTGCTCAGCGATTTCATCCACCTGGTCGGCATCACGCGCTCGCACCACCAGCATCATGTTGGCATCCAGTGGGCCACTAATTGACAAGGCCGTTTCAAAAGGCACCAGTGCAATGTTGTCATTATCAAAGCCCATGGTTCGGCCCTTGGCTTCCAATAGGCCTATCACCTTTAGCCATTCTTGTTCCAAACGCACGAAACTGCCAATAGGGTTAGTGGGCAGCTCCAGATTGCGCCGCACCGTCTCACCGATCACCACCGTTCGACTGCGATTAATGCCATCGGCCATAACGGTTGGCCGACCCTCGGCCATGTCTAACTGCGAGATCTGATAATAATCAGGAGTCACACCCAACATATTGCTGACATTCATACTTTGGCTGCCAAAGCTAAGATTGCTGGAGGGCAGAAAGGTCTGGGGCGTGATCTCTGCTCTGTCGCCTAGGTCACGGCGCAAGCGAAACAAATCTTCCTCAGTGATGGTGCCGCTTAAGCCCGCATCACGCACTCTGGCATTCCAAGTCCCCCAAACATTGATCGAGTTAGAACCCATGCCCTCAAACTGCGACACCACTGAGCGCTCTAGGCCCTGAATCAAAGAAACCACGGTAATGGTACTCATGATACCAATAATGATGCCTAAAGAAGTAAGCACCGACCTCAGTAGGTTGGCACGGATGGCAGTTAATGCCGAACGAAAACTCTCCCATAAGATGAACATCAGCTTGGCTCCTTGACTCGGTCAAACTCAACAGCTCCGTCTTTTAAACGCACTTGACGAAAACAATGGTCTGCAATTTCAGGTTCATGCGTCACCATTACAATGGTTTGCCCTTCAGCGTGCAACTCATCAAAAAGCGCCATGATTTCTGCTGTGGTGCTAGAATCCAGGTTGCCGGTAGGCTCATCGGCCAGCAGTAAGGAAGGCTTGGTCACCAATGCCCTTGCGATGGCCACCCGCTGACGTTGTCCGCCTGAGATGGCACTGGGTAGGTTGTTTAATTTATCCCCTAAGCCTACCCTTTCCAACATGCTAATGGCCATCTTCTTACGCTTACCAAAGCCAATCTTTTGATAGATAAGGGGCTGCATGACATTGTCCAGCACCGATACCCGCGGCAGCAGGTTAAAACTTTGGAAAATAAAACCAATGTCGGTGTTCCTGACTGCGGCTTGCTGATTACCACTCAGCCTGCTGACATCGCGGCCGCGCAGCAAATACTGACCACGGGTTGGCTTATCCAAGCAACCTAGAATATTCATCAGCGTGGATTTACCCGATCCAGATGAACCAATGATGGCCACATATTCATTTTGCTGGATGCTCAGGTCCACTGTTTGCAGTGCGGAAAACACCTGATCCCCCATGACATAGTCCTTGCCTATGCCTTGCAACTCAATAACACTAGACATAGAGGCTCCTAGGGTTTGACCTCGACCTGCTGGCCAAGACTGAATATGGGTAATTGTGTGGCTGGACCAACGACTACCTGGTCCCCTAAAGCCAAGCCTGAAACAATTTGTTGCCAGTCCAGATCAGCAATGCCTAACTCAACTTCTTGACGCTGCAACTGATTATCCACCACCTGCCAAACGAAAAATTGTTCGCTTTCACTATCCTGCTGAATGGCTTGTATGGGTAAGGTAATGGCATCTACTAATTCCTCAGTCACGATTTCCACTCGCGCCGACATCCCGGGACGCACGGATAAACCCTTGGTATCCACCACCTTAACCCGCACAGTGAAGGTAAGACTACGACGCCCCGCGGTAGCGCGCGCGGTGGTGGCCACGTGCACGACCTCGCCCAGCATGGCTTGCTCTGGGTAGGCCACGGCATAAACCCTAACTGACTGGCCTAGAGCCACACGACCAACCTCTGCTTCATCCACTTCAACCTCTGCCCATACTAGGTCGGGATTGGCCACAAACAAAATGGGTGAACTGCCTGCACCCGAAAGCGCAATCTCACCAGCCTTTATATCCAATTTTGATAATATGCCATTCATAGGAGAACGAATTTGAGTGCGCTCCAGCTTTTCATTGGCACGATCCAATTCGATCTGAGTCTGTCTTACTTGCTCTTCTAGTAGGCGTATATCAACTTGCGACAAAGCCAGTTGTTGCTCCAGCTGCAATACCGAATCACGGCCCACCACCTGACGCTCAGCCAATTCGCGCTGACGACTCAATTGATCGCGTAATTGGGTTTGCTGCAGCCGTGCACGCTCCAAACTGAGTTGTTGTTGAGCCACTCTAGCCTGTTGCGCCACCACATTGGCTTGATAGTCTTCGGTGTCTAGCCGCAGCAACAGCTGATTCTGCTCAACCTGCTCGCCTTCTTCCACCAAGACTTCCACCACCTGAGCATTGATCTGCGAGCGCATGGCTCGTTCATCAGCAAAGACCAGATTGCCAGAGGCCAGAATGCTTTGCGTTAGGTCTTGTTGGCTCACCTCCGCTAATTCAACTTCTACCAATGACTCACGGCCTTCTTGGTTGCCAAAGAACCAGACCCCGGCCAAGATGGCCGCTATGACTAATAGTAAAACAATGATTTTTTTCATATCTACCTCAGAAAATCAGCTTAAATAACGGGGCGATGGACAGCACCACCAGGGTAGGAATAACAACAATAACAGTAGCACTGATGGCATAACAATTTAGTCTTTGTTTAACGGCAATAAAGCCCAACACCAAACCCCAAAGGCTGCTAATGGTGATGCCTGTAAGCACCGTCTGCATCAAGTGATCGGCAGGTAATTGGACAAAGGTTTGCAGGCTAACCATCATCATGCTGGTGTCCAACTGGCCACCAAACTGCATGATGCGCAGCATGCCAATTAAGGAATCCACAATGCTGGGCATGGAACACCAGATGGCAATGGACAGCCAGGTACCATAGTTGATCTTTTGTTCACTCATGGCTAAAGAAACCAGAAACAGATACAGAGCATAAAGCAAAGCGCCAACCAAGATGCCTATGGGCACCATGGCAAGAACAAGCCAGGCTTGCCAATCGAAGCGCTCTTCCAATAACAAAAAGGAAAGCAGTTCTTCATCCGGCTGCTGGCCATGGGCTAGCACGTGGTCGGCCACCACTTTCTGATTATAAAAATCCAAATCCAGCTGATAATAAAACAGGAAAAACATTGCCATGGTTACCAGACTGATCAGCAGCCAGGTGGGCCATAAGGAACCGGGTTTTTGGGCTGCGTAATTCAGTGCTGACTTGGGTTCAACAAAGATATCCACTAAAGCGGCAAAGTAGTTTGTGCTTTGGGATTTGGTTATGTTTTCAGTTGACTGACTCATAACTTTCCTTTTAATTAATGATGTTAAAGCTCGATACCCTGATTCAGGTCGATTTAAATTCAACGAATCAAGGTTGATTAGCAGTGAATACTGGTAACAGTGTAGAGCCTGAATAGGTAGTAAAAGCGTTTCATTCTATAGAAAGTTAACAGCCCAGGTAAGACTTTGTTGCTTTGAGATCACAGCTATTTTTCTCAGCCTGTATGGGTATTCTGGCGTAGGACAAGTAGACTAGCTTTGTTCGATGAGATTCACCTAGATTCAGGTTGTTAGAACACTGACAGTTAGGCATCTCCTTATGGTCTTTTTGTTCCTGTTTTGAGGTCAGTTAATGCTCACTTTTGTTGCTTTTTTTCGCACTCTATTATTCTTTTTACTATTTGTCCCCTTTACCATTATTTGGGCACTGGTTAGCTCAATTTTTGCTCTACCCTTGGCAACCAAAGCTCGTTTTTATCTTATTATTTGGTGTTGGTCATGGGTTGGTATGCAGTTAATCCGCTGGGTAGTTGGTATAAAAGTTAGAGTAGAAGGTTTAGAGCATTTACCTAAACAGGGCTTTATTGTCGCTGCCAACCACCAAAGTGCTTGGGAGACCCTTTATTTACAGTTATTACTACCACCACAGACTCAGGTTATTAAAAAGTCTTTACTAAAAATTCCGTTTTTTGGTTGGGCATTTCGTCTTACTTCGCCCATCGCCATTGACCGTACAGATGGCAAGGCTGCATTATCTCAAATCATCCATCAGGGCCAAAATCGCCTAAATCAAGGCCTTAATGTTCTTATCTTTCCAGAAGGCACTCGAACTGATTGGCACAGCCCAGGCCGCTATAAGCAGGGTGCAGTATCCCTAGCCGCCGCAACTAAGGCCCCCTTAGTACATTTAATACACAATTCTGGGAAGTATTGGCGAAACAAGGGCTTTATTAAGTACCCAGGTACCATTGGAGTAAAAATACTTCCTGCGATAGAGGTGCAACCTGGTAAACTCAGCACCCCTCTAAAGCAATTACAACAGCAGCTAAATACCGAGCTACCCAAATTGAACCAAAGGTTTTAGGCCTGAGAAACTGTTTTGGTTCTTAGGGTCACTGTTCAATAATACTAAAGATTATTGTTTTGGCCTATTGCGCCCACTTTCTAGCCCAGGCTTTATCCAAATACTGAATAGGGTCTGGGGTTCGGTGACCTGTTTTACCATGATCAATCTTCACCTCACCGATCCTTTCCGCCACAACCTCAGCTTCTGAACGCCAAGTTGGATCAGTCAAACCAATGGCAATCAAAGCCATTATCATGGCATCTTTAGTTTGGTTGGCTGAAGATTGAATACCCTGCTCGATCAGTTGTAATAGCTCTTCTGCTAAGTCGTCTTCTAGCATGTGTTTTTGCGCCAAGACTGCCACCTGCTGCCAACCAATTCGGCTGGGCCATTCTTCATCACTTGAGCGATATTTGGAACCTAGCTTTTCAGCGAAGGGTAACTGTGTCAGTAGTCTACCAAGGGCATCAGCCACAGAGGTATAGTTTGCACTATGTGCCCAGTGGTCAAATACTTCCATACTAATTGCATCATTATCCACTAGCATAGTTGCTAAAATTTGCGCATCTGGCTGCCCTGTTAGCCATAGAGATTCAGCAAAAACCTGATTTTTTCCGATTTCCTTTTTTAATTTACTTAGCTTAGTAAAATTAACACCAAATACTGAGTCTGGCATGCCCTGATGCAAGTAATGGTTCTTGGTTTGTTCATCACCCAGGGTGGCTAATTCTGCTAATATCTCATCTACAGTCATAGTAGCTCCAATCGGAAGATATATTTTAAGCTTAGATGGTTTTTTACTGTTACGCTTGTTTTTGCTCTGCTGCTGTCGTTGCAACTTTTGCGGCATGATAGCCTAAAACACAGCAAAAACCAGAAGTTCTTTGTACTTAGCTGATAACAAAAACTTAGAATCCATTTTAGTAAAACAGTCTTCACTGGTAACTTTATCGGCCAATTCTTCAAGCCTAGCCATTAAGCTTTACTGTCTACTTAATGGTTTTCTACTTAATCAGTGGGCACTAAGATCACCTATTCTGAAATAGTTAAACCTTGGTTAGACTTCAACTGCTACTGTTCAAAATTAAAAAAGCCCCGCAAATCAGTCATTTACGGAGCTTATGTAATCGGATCTAAGGATCAATTAATAGTCAAGATTTTCAACCAACAAAGCATTGGTTTCAATAAACTGTCTTCTTGGCTCGACTTCATCACCCATAAGGGTGGTGAATATTTGGTCTGCAGCAATGGCATCTTCAATGGTCACCTTCAACATACGCCTTACCTCTGGGTCCATGGTGGTTTCCCAAAGTTGATCTGGATTCATTTCACCAAGACCTTTATATCGCTGAACACTGTAACCACGGCGAGCCTCTGACAGCAGCCAGGTTAACCCCTCTCCAAAGTTATTAATCTCTTTCTTACGCTCGCCTCTCTTAATATAGGCATCCGCTTCTAACAGATTTCCTAGACTCTCGCCAAGATGACTTATGGCTTGATAATCCACACCAGTGAAGAAATGAATGGGTAAATCAAGGCTATTTTGTAAACCATGAGTGATGATTTGCAATCTAGGTAACCATATATGGCGTTCAGAATCTTCAATTAACTCAACGACATACTCAAGACTCTGATTAGACCATTTGGCTAACATATCATCTAACTGATCTGACCAGCTTGCCATTAACCCTTGATCAGACAGCATTTCTTTATCCACGGTTGGTAGGTCAATTAATGCTTCTAAAAAGTGTCTAGGGTAAAGCTTGGCTAAACGATCAATGCGTTGACTTACTTGATTGTACTCGGTCACTAACTTTTCTAAGGCATCACCCATTATGGGAGGAGCTGATAGATTGACATGCAATTGCGCATCACTTAAGGCATGAGCTAATAAATGCTCAGTTAATGATTGCTCATCCTTAATGTATTGTTCATTCTTGCCTCTCTTAATCTTATAGAGTGGTGGTTGAGCAATAAAGATATGACCATTTTCGATTAATTCTGGCATCTGACGGAAAAAGAATGTCAACAATAACGTTCTGATATGACTACCGTCTACATCAGCATCTGTCATGATGATAATGCTGTGATATCGCAATTTTTCTAAGTTAAATTCTTCTCTACCAATACCACAGCCCAATGCTGTTATCAGGGTACCAATTTCTGCAGACGAAAGCATTTTATCAAAGCGCGCCTTCTCCACATTCAAGATTTTACCCTTTAGCGGTAAAATGGCCTGGGTTCGTCTGTCACGCCCTTGTTTAGCACTACCTCCGGCTGAATCACCCTCCACTAAATATAATTCAGACAATCCTGGGTCTTTTTCTTGGCAATCTGCAAGTTTGCCAGGCAAACCGGCAATGTCTAGCGCACCCTTTCGCCTGGTCATTTCTCTGGCTTTACGTGCTGCTTCTCTTGCTCTGGCTGCATCTATCATTTTTTGCACAATGGCTTTGGCGTCAGCAGGTCTTTCGGCTAAAAAGTCTTGGAAAAACTTAGACATTTCTTGTTCTACTGCAGTTTTAACCTCACTGCTAACCAGCTTATCTTTGGTCTGCGAGCTAAATTTAGGGTCTGGAACCTTTACGCTCACCACTGCAACCAACCCTTCTCGAGCATCATCACCGCTTGTGGCTACTTTCTGCTTCTTCATTACCGATTCATTGTTAATGTAGGCATTCAGAGTTCGTGTAAGTGCAGCCCGAAAACCAGCCAAGTGTGTCCCACCATCTCGTTGAGGAATATTGTTGGTATAACACAGAATATTTTCTTGGTAGCTGTCATTCCATTGCAATGCAACCTCTACACCAACTCCGTCATCACGATCTTCGGAGCTAAAATGAAAGACACCATTTAATGTATTTTTACTTTTGTTAAGGTAGTCTACAAAGGCTTGGAGTCCACCTTCATAGGAAAATCGTTCTGATCTACCGCTACGTTCATCGGTCAATAGAATATTGACCCCAGAGTTCAAAAAAGAAAGCTCACGTAAACGCTTAGCTAAAATATCATAACTAAAATGTATGTTTGTAAAGGTCTCTGGCGAAGGGTAAAAATATACTGCAGTACCTGTTTTATCAGTATCGCCAATTGCAGTTAAGGGTGCTTGAGGGACACCATGAACATAGACTTGTTCATGCACTTTGCCATTGCGCCTAATGGTTAGGGTCAATTCTTTGCTCAAGGCATTAACTACAGAAACACCCACACCATGTAAACCACCAGAAACCTTATAGGTGTTGTCGTCAAACTTACCACCAGCATGCAATACAGTCATGATTACTTCTGCCGCTGATACACCTTCCTCTGGGTGTAAGTCTGTTGGAATGCCACGCCCATTATCAGTTACGGTTATGCTCTCATCCGGATGAATTGTCACCGTGATTTCAGAGCAAAAACCAGCTAAGGCTTCGTCAATGGAGTTATCCACCACTTCGAACACCATGTGATGCAAACCAGTACCATCATCGGTATCACCGATATACATACCAGGACGCTTTCGTACTGCATCCAGTCCTTTTAATACTTTAATACTGGAAGAATCGTATTCGTTTGTCATTTAACTTCTCCTATTGGCATGGCCTGCCCTATTCCTGACATCATACCATATTATTCTTTATTCGGCCTTGTTCCACGTGAAACAGCCGCATGTCATCTGTCGCTACATTCAATTCCTGACAAAAAAATTCAGGCACGGTAATGCTAGAAATGAAGGTTTGTAAGCCTAAGGATTGAAGCTGACGAAGCACTAGTAATTGGTGCTTGGCATCAAGCTCAGCTGATAAGTCATCAATCAAAACTACACAGGTTTTTCCTGCATTGATCAATAGTTCAATTTGTGCCAACTTCAAGGCAAGGGTCACCAACTTCTGCTGCCCCCTGCTTAATACCTCTTGCACCTGTTCATTATGAAGCCTGACCTGAAGATCAGCTCTTTGCGGCCCATTCTGGGTACTGCCCAATTTTATTTCTCTATCTAAAGAAGACATTAATTGATCATAGAGCAATCTATGCCTATCCCAGCCACGGCGGTAGATTAGTGTAAACTGATCATCAAGGTTGGGTAGTAACCTTTCAATATGATTATGAAAAATTGGCGCAAAGGAACTAAACCATTGCTGACGGGATTGGTCAATTTGTTCAGCAGTCCTTGCAAACTCCTGACTGTACAACTTCAACAAATCAAGATCTTTGGTTTTTTTTAATAGCATATTCCTGTGTTTTAGGAATCGCTGACATTCTTGCCAAAGGCTCAAGAATCTATGTTCCACGTGGAACACTCCCCAATCAATGAACTGCCGACGCTCAGCGGGACTACCCTCTAGTAGTAAAAAGGTGTGAGCATTTATCAATTGAACAGGCAAAATCCCCAAAAGTTGGGAAATATTTGCCAAGTCAGATTGGTTATATCGCAAACGCAATTCACCTGAGCGAAATTTTTGCCAGCCTAACTTGGCAGTATCACTGAACTCTGCACGTAACAAGGCATAGTCTTGATCATGCTGAATTAGATTGTAGGAACGCTGACGAAAAAACCCCCTACCCAGGCCAAGACAATGAATGGCTTCTAAAACGGAGCTTTTACCAGCACCATTGTCGCCATAAAAAAAATTGAGACCCGCACAAGGGCGAATCTCAAAATCATTTAAACAGCGAAAGTGTTGACCAACTATTAGATCAAGCTGAATGGCCATATTAAAAGCGCATAGGCATGACTACATACCTGCCACGATCAGGAGCGTCAAAGTCACGCACCAAAACACTGCTGGTATTATCTTTGAATTGCAGCAATACTTGCTCACCATCAATAGCATTCAACACGTCTAACAGATAACCAACATTAAGACCAATTTCGATGTCTGGGCCCTGATACTCAACCTGAAGGGTTTCTTCGCCCTGCTCTTCATCACCAACAGAGAAAACGGCCAGTAAGTTTTCAGAAATAACTAAACGCACACCTCTAGATTTTTCATGAGTTAAAATAGCAATGCGCGCAAGAGTCGCTTTTAACAGCGAACGATCAACCACTAAATCTAAGTCGTTCTGAGTAGGCACAACACGATGATAGTCAGGGAAGCGACCTTCAATAAGATTCGAAGTGAACTGGATCTGACCATTATCCACACGAATAAACTTGTCAGTTAACACCACACGTATTTCTTCTGCACGCGGCTCTAACAGACGTTGTAACTCATGAACGGCCTTACGTGGCAAGATAGATTGAACGGCTTGATCGGTATCTGCAGAAGCACCTACGTCGGCCAAAGATAGACGATGTCCATCTGTGGCAACAGTGCGTAAACGGTCAGAGCTAACCTCTAGTAACATACCATTTAAATAATAACGCACATCCTGAACAGCAATAGCAAAAGCAGTAGCATTTAGTACCGATTTAAACTCACCCTGTGGCAAGCTAACAGTAAGCTTTTGCTCATTGATTGCAGCATCAGATTGCGGAAAATCTTCAGCTGGCAAGGTTGAAAGCGAGAACTTAGAACGACCTGATCTCATAATCAACCGATCAGCATCTAGCACACACTCAATCATGTTTTCATCTGGTAAGGACTTAACCAGATCCAAAAACTTTTTGGCTGGAACTGTAATGGAACCCTCTTCATTATGATCAAGCAAGCGTATGCGGCCCAACATTTCGACCTCGGTATCCGTGGCTAAAAGCAATAGCTCTTGGCCCCTAACCTGAATCAAAATATTACTGAGCACCAACATAGTCGAACGACGCTCAGAAACATTGGCCACTAACATTAGCGGACCAATAAGGGCTTCTCTTGAAACAATGAATCTCATGCACTACTCCTAGTGAAAATTTATCCGCCAATGATGCGTTTTAAATGCTTATAACTGTCTGCATACTCACGGTTAGAGCGAATCAGATCATCAACTTTTCGATTCGCATGTAGAACCGTACTATGATCTCTACCACCAAATGCACGACCAATCTCAGGTAGGCTATGATTAGTTAATTCTTTAGCCAGAGTCATTGCAATATGCCTAGGCTTTACCAGGTTACTGGTACGCCTTTTGGAAACAAGATCACTGATACTTAGGCCATAATATTCGGCCACTACTCTTTGAATGTTATCAATACTGATTTGCTTGTCATGGGAAGCCAGCATGTCTTTAAGCGCATCTTGCACAAAAGCAACATTGATTTGATTACGCTTTTTAAGATTAGCCTTAGCCACAACAGCCTTCAGGGCCCCCTCAAGTTCACGCACATTGGAACGAATACGTTGAGCAATGAACAGGGCTGACTCATCGTCTAACTTAATATTACAAAGCAATGCTTTTTTGTGCAAAATTGCAACACGGAGTTCCAACTCAGGCGGCTCAATGCAAACACTTAAACCCCAATTGAAACGTGATTTGAGACGATCTTCAAGGCCTTCAATATCCTTTGCAAAGCGATCACTGGTTAGAACGATCTGCTGTTTACCTTCAAGCAAAGCGTTAAAAGTATGGAAAAACTCATCCATGGTGCCCTTTTTACCGCCAAAGAACTGAACATCGTCTATCATCAACAAGTCTACACTGCGGTAATAGCGCTTAAACTCATTTGTAGACTTACTTTGGATGGCCTTAAGCATGTCTTGAAAAAACCGCTCAGAGTGGACATAAAGGATGTTAGCACTGGGGTTTGACTTGAGCATGTGATTACCGATGGCATGCATCAAGTGCGTTTTACCAAGACCGGTTGGACCATAAATATAGAGTGGATTGTAATCCGTACCAGGATTGCTAATTACCTGCTTAGCAGCCGAATGAGCCAATTCATTACTGGGGCCAGGTACAAAGTTATCAAAGGTGTAATCAGGGTTGATGTAAGATTCATGACGAACCCCACCATCTACCTGCTTTACTCGGTCACGCTGCGCTTTAGGCTTGGAACGGCTGACAGCTAGTTTAGTTGTTTTGGCTTGCACAGACTCATCAACTTGGCTTTGTTGAGCAGAAAGCGAATCACCAGCCTTGGCTTGAACTGAAACTTTTGCACCTGACTTGCTTAACATCTGGGCCAAGCGCTGCTGCTTATTACTCTGTGTTGACTTAACACTGCTTTGTTTATCAGAAGCACTTAGCAAACACAGCTCTAATTCAACAAAACCATCTTCAGCAAGATCACGAACTAGTTCACTGATACGCTCAAGATACTTACGTTTCACCCAATCTAGCACAAAACGATTACTGGCTTTGAGACGCAATGAATTGCCTGAAAACTCAGAGTCAAGCTTAATGATCCAACTGTTGTATTCTTTTGCAGGAAGCTCAGCCGAGAGCACCGCTAAACATTTATTCCAAAGATCGTCAGACACGGAGATCTCCTTGGCCTAGTGAGGATAGCAGTATAACGGAATACTCAGAAAAACCTAGTCAAAACAGGCTAAAAACAGCAAATTCACAACATTATCCACAATCAGTAAAACAAAATTCAAACTCTAGAACAACCACTGTAAAAGACCTGGCACAGCCATGTAGATAAACCTGTGAGCAAAAAATCGATTTTATTCACATTTAAACTAACAACAAAAACAAAGACTAATTCCAAGGAGCACCAACAATTTGATACAAGACTAGAGCTCAAGCGCTGCAAGGGCTAGGCAATTTTTTACACAGAATCAAGCTTAACCTACTACAACTACTACTAAAAAATAAAAAAATAATTAATATTCTACTGATTAAAACTCATAGAATTGGCTTCTCAGTTAAGCTGAAACAACTGATCAAATTTTTACCAGAAAGCCTTGCATTCATTGGCCTTAAGACATAAAATTCGCGCTCTTAAATTCACAGGGCTTGCTGGCAAAGGCTAAGCAGCTCTAAGTCAGTAATAGACTTACTTTAGCGAGACTAGTCATGAAACGTACATTCCAACCAAGCAATTTAAAGCGTAAGCGTACCCACGGTTTTCGCGCTCGTATGGCCACCAAAAATGGTCGACTGATTTTGAATCGCCGTCGCGCTAAAGGTCGTAAAGTACTGTCTGCCTAATTCGGCAAATGGATCAGACCTTTCCACGTAGCCGTCGTCTGTTGGCGGCTCGTGACTTCAATCAGGTATTCAATCAGGCGGTAACAAAGGCTGGTTGTCCTGAAATATTGCTCCTAGCAGCAAAAACCGAAGCAATCCCCGCTGCCCGAATCGGTTTCATTATCTCACGCAAAAGTGCCAAGCATGCTGTTGATCGCAATCGCATCAAACGCCTATTCCGCGAAGCACTACGTCTAGATCCCCATCTTCCAGCCATGGATATTGTTGTTCTTGCACGCAAGGGTGCGGGTCAATGGGTTGATAAGCAAAATCTTGAAACTGTTACTCAGCTTTTAAACCGTCTTGCAAAGCGATTTAATGCGGTAAATTCTGGTAATAACCAGCAGAGATAGGTAGCATACAGGGCTGTTTTTTCATCACTCTGGTAAGTGCATCCCATGGATTTTAAACGCCTATTTTTCATCTCTGGCTTGGTGATCAGTGGCTATCTACTGTTGTTGCAGTGGGTAGATTACAGTGAGCGCCCGCCGACTCATGAAGCAGCTGAACTAAATCAGAATTTGGTTGTTGATACTGATACAGCTGCCGAGGTTCCTCAGGTAGAACTCGACTCTCCCACAGTTACCACGCAAAATGACGATTTACCAACAGTTCAGGTTACTGATCCTGTTCCTTCAGTGGCGGCAAATCAGGCCAGTCACGTCGAAGTAGTTACCGACACCATGAATTTGCGCATCAATTTAGTGGGTGGTGATATTGATTTTATTTCGTTACCGCAATTCCCTGTTAGCCTTGACCAGCCTGATGTGCCCTTTGTCATGTTAGACACTCGGGAGCGTACCTATGTCGCTCAGAGTGGCTTGGTAGGGCCTGATGGACCAGATGCTCAGGGGAGAACACTGTATCAAGTAAACCAGACACGTTTTGAACAGCTGCCAAATCAACCTTTAGAGGTGGTGTTGACTCATGAAACGGATGATAAAGTGGTAGAAAAAATCTTCCGTTTTGAGCCTGGTAGTTACAGCATCGAGATTGAGCATCAAATACAGAACCGCTCTGAACAAGCCCTAGGTATGGCAAAATTTGGTCAGATCAAGCGTGATCAAAGCCCTGATCCAAGTAGCAGTGGTGGTTTTGGCTTACAAAGTTATCTTGGCTTTGCTTTGTCTACCGATCAGGATAACTACAACAAGGTCAGTAACCGTAATCTAAGACGTAATGCCATTAACGAAAGCAGCCGAGGTGGTTGGATTGCCTTTATGCAGCATTACTTTGTCTCTGCTTGGGTACCACCTACTAATCAGCAAAATCAATTTTATGCTTTGCCTACCAATGATGGAATGTTCCGTGGTGGCTTTACTGGTCCGGTATTTAACATAGCTCCTGGTGAGACAGCCACTGTCGGAGCCGTGTTCTACAGTGGTCCTAAAGATCAGCCTAGCTTGCGTGAAATTGAGCCTAATCTACATCTAACAGTGGATTATGGTTGGCTGTGGTGGATTGCACAGCCATTATTCCGCGTGCTGACCTTCTTCCAAGGCTTTGTTGGTAATTGGGGTGTGGCCATTATTCTGCTGACCCTAACGGTTAAGGCTTTGTTCTTTTATCCCTCGGCCAAGGCCTATAAGTCCATGGCCAAGATGCGTGCTTTAGCGCCTAAGTTGCAGCAGCTGAAAGAGCAGATCGGTGACGACCGACAAAAGATGGGTCAAGAGATGATGAAGCTGTACAAAAAAGAGGGCGTTAATCCTCTAGGCGGCTGCTTACCTATCTTAATTCAAATGCCGGTGTTCATTGCCCTATATTGGGTATTGATGGAGTCGGTGGAGCTTCGTCAATCGCCCTTCTTCCTGTGGATCACTGATTTGTCTTTGCGAGACCCTTACTTTATTTTGCCGATCTTGATGGGTGCATCCCAGTATGTGCAGATGAAGCTAGGTACTCAACCTCAGGACCCCATGCAGCAGAAGATCTTTGCTATGATGCCCTTCATCTTTACCTTCTTGTTCATGTGGTTCCCAGCCGGTCTGGTACTGTACTGGTTGACCAACAACCTATTGAGTATCGCCCAGCAATGGCTGATCAACCGTCAGGTGGAAGCCAGCATGGCAGCCAAGAAGAGCTAATTTAGCCCTTAGTGCCATGGAAAACCCTCGCTCGGCGGGGGTTTTTGCCATTTAGGCCGCATATTAGCCATAAAGGCCCTGTATTTACCATTTTGGTCATGTATTTGCTAATTAGGCTATAGTAGCCATTGGGCTATTTCATCCAAGGTTATGGAGAAAAGATGACTCATCCAGCCACACAAGAGACTCAAAAGGGTCTGCAATCTAACGGCCCTATGACCATTGTTGCCTTGGCCACACCTGCAGGCCGTGGTGGGGTGGGCATCGTGCGGGTGTCTGGCCCATTAGCCAGCCAGATCGCCAGCAGTATGCTAGGCCACTGCCCCAAGCCGCGCTATGCTCATTATGGCCCCTTTTATGCTCTAGACGGCAGCTTGTTGGATCAGGGCATAGGCTTGTTCTTTGCCGGTCCACATTCCTTTACCGGTGAGGATGTACTTGAACTGCAGGGCCATGGCGGCCCGGTGGTGATGGACATGCTGATTGAAAACTGCCTCGCCCTTGGCGCCCGCTTGGCGCGGCCTGGCGAGTTCAGTGAGCGTGCTTTTTTGAACGACAAGCTGGATTTGGCACAAGCCGAAGCCATCAGTGATCTGATTAATGCTGCCAATACTGCCGCGGCGCGCTCGGCGCTCAATTCCTTGCAAGGCGAGTTCTCCAAGCTTGTGGATAACCTTGTGAGCAAAGTTTTACAACTGCGAATCTATGTCGAAGCGGCCATTGATTTCCCCGATGAAGAAATCGATTTTCTTGCCGACGGTGTGGTGGCCGATCGCCTGTCCAGCATCAGAACTGAATTGGCGAATTTGCTGGCCAAAGCACAGCAAGGGGCACTGATGCGCGATGGCATGACGGTGGTCATTGCTGGTCGGCCCAATGCCGGAAAATCCAGTTTGCTCAATGCCCTTGCTGGCCGTGAAACCGCCATTGTTACTGACATTGAGGGCACTACTAGGGACCTGATCAAGGAGCAAATTCACATTGATGGCATGCCCTTGCACCTGATCGATACCGCGGGTTTGCGTGAGGCTCCAGATCAGGTGGAACAGATCGGTATCGAGCGTGCTTGGCAGGCCATTGCCGAGGCCGATCAGATCCTGTTATTGGTTGACAGCAGCCAGTCTCCTAGCCTGGATGCCGAACACATTTGGCCAGAATTTATCCACAGGCTGAATCAACCAAGCAATCTAACCCTGGTGCGCAACAAGGTCGATATCAGTCAAGAACCCACAGGTTTTTATCAGGATTGCCCACAACCGACCCTGGGTATCTCCGCCAAGCAGGGCTTGGGTCTGGATGAATTGCGCGAGCATTTGAAACAGTTGATGGGCTATCAGGGCATGCGTGAAGGTGCCTTCATGGCCAGAAGGCGGCACCTGGATGCCTTGCTGCGGGCGCAGCAATTTCTGGAGTCAGGGGCTGAGGCGCTGGCCGATGCCCTAGCGGGTGAATTGTTGGCCGAGGATCTGCGCGCTGCCGCCGATTCTTTAGGGGAAATCACCGGCCGCATCAGCGCCGATGATCTGTTGGGCCATATTTTTAGCAGTTTCTGTATTGGTAAATAACATGAACAAATCTCTTCAAGAGCGCATCGCCAAGGCGGCGCAGCAGGTATTGCGCGGTAAGCATACTTACAATCATGCCAGTGCTTCGCACATCCTGGTGCGTGATCTGGATAAGGCTGAGCATTTGTTGGCGCTGTTAAAGCAGGGTCAGGATTTTGCTAAGTTAGCGCGGGAGAACTCCATTTGCCCTTCTAAGCGTGAGGCTGGGCATCTGGGCGAGTTTCGCCGTGGCGACATGGTGCCGGCCTTTGACAAGGCAGTGTTTCAGGGCGACGGCCAGGGCATCATCGGCCCGGTGAAAACCAAATTCGGCTTTCATCTGATCAAGGTACATTCTCGCCGCTGAGTGCTTTAGTTAGGCGTTTTGCCTGCGGTTGGTTAGGGGACTACCGTTTGCCGCCCAGTCGCTGGTCTGGCAACTGTGCTTTCGGGGTCGCTGTTCGTCGTCCTGACCGCTTGACGGCGTCCATCCTTGGCCGCCGACACCCCTCAATCCCAGTTCCCAACCCGCTCCTTGGGCTGGTTCTAGGCTGTTGTTCTTCTGTATTTGTGCCAGTCATCCTGCTGCAGCCTCTTGTCACCCTGCGTCCAGCCTAGCCGTCACCCTGTGTCTAGCTCAACCGTCACCCTGCGCGTAGTCGCAGGGTCGTTAAAGCAGCTTAAATCAACCCCCGATAGCGCAGGCCAGCCAAGCCTTGTAGCCCGCCGCTGTGGAAAAAAGCCAGTCTGGCATTGTTCGGCAAGGGCGATGTTCGTAACTGTTGTACCAAGGCATACAGGGCTTTGCCGGTGTAGATGGGCTCCAGCTGGCAGCCCTGCTCTGCTAACTTTTGGCAGAATTGCCAAATCTCAGGCTTAAAGCGGCCATAGCCCTTGTCAGCCGCATCCATGAGTTGCCAATTGCCCTGCCCTAGCGCCAAAACCTGAATCTTTCTGCTCAGGCTAGCGTCCTTCACCACGCTCATGCCCCAAAGTTGAATGTTCGGATGACCCAGAGCCAAACCGGCCAGGGTGCCGCCACTGCCGACCGCGCAGACCAAATGACTAATAGGCCCAGCAGGGCTGCAATGAAAATCCAGCAAGCGCACTCCTGCCACGCCCTGCTCATTGCTACCGCCTTCGGGCAGCCATAGATACTCCGGGTATTGTTGCTGCCAATGGACAATAAATGCAGCATTGTGCCGCTCGGCGTACTGGCTACGGTTCAGGCCGATCAGTTGCATGCCTTGCTGGCGGCAGGCTTGTAAACTGGGGTTGTTGGCGTCCAGCTCTTGACCGCGCACCAACCCTAGACTGGGCTTGCCCAGTAGTCCACAGGCCACGGCAGTGGCCAATAAATGGTTGGAAAAGGCACCACCAAGAGTGGCGATGCCCTGGTACTGGCCTGCCTTTAGGGTATCAAAGGCGGCATCCAGTTTGGCGATCTTATTGCCTGCCAAGCCAGGCACAGGCTCGCTGAGGCTCACCAGCCAGATGTTTGGGCAGTCAAAGGCTGCAAGATTAATCTGCTGCCAGTGCACTTGGCAGCGATCAATGAGCGCACCCATTAGGGCTGATCTTGCTGACGCAATTGCCAGAAGCGCAACCAATGGGCGCAGCTCAGGCCGCCACTGAACAGCAGGGCCATCAGAGCAGCAAGGCTGTATACATGCTTGCCACCCAAGCTTTGCAGGCTGTAATAATAAACAACAGCAAAGACCAAGAGCATTAGGCTGGCACTGTAGCGGCAAAAGGCGCAGCGGCCAATTTTATGCTGCCAGGCCTGGCGTTGGCATTGTGAACAGGGCATGAGTGAGTCACCAAAGTATGCTAGCCTAGGAAGCCTACAGCTTGCCGCAATTTGCCGCAGCGAACAAGAGATCCCTTGTGCAGAGGTCAGGCATGGACTTTATTAACAACCCCTGGATCATTTTATTGTTGCCCAGCCTGGTGGCGGCTCTGGCAGGCTTCTTGCTGGCCAGAGTGCAGGGTCAACAACAATTACAGAGGCTGCAGCAAGAGCATCAGCAAGACAAAGATCATTGGCAGCAGCAGCACAATGCGCTGCGCCATGAATTGACCAAAGAGCAGTTGCAAGCCCTGCATTGGCAACAAAGTCTGGAGCAGTCCCAAGCGCAAGCCATGGCTCGGCAACAGGAATTACAGCAGCAACTTAACCAGCTGAATGGCCAATGGCAAAGCAGCCAAGCCAGTCTGTCGGCGGAGCAACAGCAAGCCCGAGCCACTGAAAGCCTGCTCAGCAGTTGCCAAGCGCAATTGACTCAAGCACAGCAGAAAGAACAGCAATTGCAGCAGCGTTTGGAGCAGGTACAACAACAGAATCAACAACTCAGCCTGCAGCAAAGCGAGCTGAGCGCCCGCATGCAAGAGCGCGAGCAGCAGTTGCAACAGCAGCAGGAGTTGCTGCAGGCCAGTCGCCAAGCCCTGAGCCAAGAATTTGAGAATTTGGCGCAAAAGATATTCAGCGAAAAGGGCAAAAACTTTGTCAGCAGCAACAAAGAAAGCCTTGAAAGCCTGTTAGTGCCGCTGCGCGAACAGCTACAAGGCTTTCAGCGCCGCATCAATGAGGTGCATGACTCCTCGTTGCGCTCACAAACCGATCTCAATGCCGAGATCAAAAAGGTGTTGGACATTGGCCTAAAGATGAGCACCGAGGCCACCAACCTTAGTCAGGCACTAAAAGGCGATTCGCAACAACGCGGCGCTTGGGGTGAGGCGCAGTTGCGCCGTACGCTGGAAATGAGCGGACTGGTGGAAGACACACACTACGAGGTGCAAAGCGCCTTCCGTGACCAAGAGGGCAAACAAAAGCAGACCGATTATTTGGTCAAGCTACCCGATAACAAACAGATCATCATTGATAGCAAGGTGTCTCTGCTGGCCTATGACCGTGCTGTCAGTGCCGACAGCCCAGAGCAGTACCAGCTGGCCATGAACGAGCACCTCCGTGCGGTGCGCAAACACATTGACGATCTGGCTGCCAAGGATTACACCAATCTGATAGGTATGCACAGCCCCAGCTTTGTGTTGATGTTCATGCCCATCGAACCGGCCTACATCGAAGCCCTCAAGCACAACAAAGACCTGTTTGACTATGGCTACAAAAAGGGCATTGTGCTGGTGTCGCACACCACCTTGATCCCTATTTTGCGCACCGTGTCCAACCTATGGATGTTGGAGCGCAGCAACGCCGAAGCCCGTGAGATCAGTGATCGCGCCGGTGACATTTTTAACAATGTCTGTTTGCTGGCCGAGCGCCTGCAAAAGCTTGGCAATGCCCTAAGCAGTGTGGGCAATCATTACAACAGCTCGATTAAGGCGCTAACCGGCCAACAGGGTCTGTATGGCAAGGTTGAACGCTTTGGTCAGTTGTCGTCCAAGGTCAGTAAAGAGCTGCCACAGGTCGAGCCCCTGTTCCAAGATCTGGACAGTCAGCGCTTGCAGATGATAGTGGAGCCTGTGTTGGAACATGACGCAGAGCCTGTCACACAACCTGTCACTACGCCCATTGATGAACCTTGGAAGGGGTAAGCCAAGTTGTTAAGTATTGTAATAAAGGAAGCTATTCAATACCTTGAGCCCCTCATTCCACCGTCACGCTCTTGGCTAGGTTCCTTGGTTGGTCGATCAGCTCACCCTGGCTGAGCGCCCGGTGGTATGCCAAGAGCTGTACCAAGGGAAGCAATCGCAGCGGAGCCAGCCAGGGGTCCTGTTCGGCTAGGTTCAGCTGGCGATTGGCGATCACCGGTAATTGTCCTTCACTGAGTAGCCAAACCTCTGCCCCTCTGGCTTGCACTTCGGCAATGTTGGCCGCCATTTTGTTGGCCAGGTGCGGCTCACCAGCCAAGACAATGACCACCATGCCAGGTTCAAGCAAGGCCAAAGGGCCGTGCTTGAGCTCGCCACCGGCAAAGGCCAGCACCGGGCGATAGCAGATTTCTTGTAACTTCAGCGCCGCTTCCTGTGCCAGGGGGTAGCTCGGGCCACGACCAAGCACCAGACAGCAGGGCAACAGGGGTAAGTCCAGTGCCCATTGGCGTATCTGTTGTTCATGGCTAAGGCTGTGGCTGATCGATTCGGGTAAGGCGTCGAGCTGATCGGCCCAATGTTGCCAGTTGGGCGCTTGGCGCACATAGGCAAAGGCCAGTTGTAGCCAAGCCAGAGCTTGCAGTTGGCACAGCAGTGCTTTGGTTGAGGCCACGCTGATTTCTGGCCCGGCCTGAGTCAGCAGCAGGTAGTCCACCTCTTGCGCCAGGCTGGACTCAGCTTGGTTGCAGATACCCAGACTGGCCAGATAGCCCTGTTGCCGCGCATGGCGTAACGCCGCCAGAGTATCAGCGGTTTCACCCGATTGGCTGATGACCATTAGCAGGGTATCGGCCTGACAGACGCTTTGCCGATAGCGATACTCTGAGGCAATTTCCACTCGCACCGGCAGCTGTAAGTGGGCTTCGTACCAATACTTAGCGATCAATGCCGCATGGTGGCTGCTGCCGCAGGCCAGAATCTGCACCTCTTTGACCTGCTTAAGTAGCTGCTCAGCCCCAGAGCCCAAGCGTTCGAGTCGTGGTTTGCCATTGGTCATCAACTGTTGCCAAGAGCTAGCCAAGACCTCAGGTTGTTGGTGGATTTCTTGGTGCATGTAATGCGCATAGCCGTTGCGATCCACCCGTTGTTGCTGCTGGCTAAAACCTTGCCATTTGGGTTCTTGCTGTTGGCCTTGGGCATCGCGCAGTTGCCATTCTTGCCCCTGAAGTTGCAGCACTGCACCCTCGTCCAACAGAGCACGCTCATGACACCAGGGCTGCAAGGCTTGGCTGTCTGAGGCCAAATAGGCCCCCTGCTCGCTGCGGCCCAAAACTAAGGGGCTGCCTGAACGGGCCGCCCACAAGCAATCGGGCTGCTGTTGGTCAATCAGAACCAGACTGTATTGCCCCTGCACGCTGGCCAGTTGTTGTTGCAGGTAGAGTAGTTTGTCGCTGGCTTGCCGCCAGCCCAAGGCCAACCAGCGCAGCAGCCGTTCGGAATCGGTGTCGGATAACCATGGCTGCTGTGCCAGTTCGGGCGCCTGTGCCAGTAAGGCTTGCTGCTCAATGATGCCGTTGTGCACCATGGCCAGACCCTGATACAGGTGCGGATGAGCATTGGCTTGGGTTGCGCCGCCATGTGTGGCCCAACGGGTATGGGCAATGCCGAGTTGGCCATGCACGCCCTGCTCGGCCAAGCGTTGGCGCAAATTGGCCACCTTGCCCGCCACGCGCACCAGCTGCAATTGGCCGGCGGCATTAAGCACGGCCATGCCTGCTGAGTCATAGCCACGGTATTCTAAGGATTCCAAGCCCGATAGCAGTTGATTGGCCACCTGCTGTTGCAGGCTAGCGGCAAAGATTCCACACATGGCCTAGCTCTCCACCTTGGTTTGCTCGGGGCGCTCAAGCTGCTGCTGCCAAGCACGCAACTGGTCCGCCAATTGCTTGGCCAAGCGCTTGGCCAGCTGTTCGCACTCGGCCTCGACCATGACCCTGAGCAGAGGTTCGGTGCCGGATTTTCGCAACAACAGTCGTCCTCGCCCTGCTAAGGCTTGCTCCACGTCATTAACTGCCTCTTGCAGATCAGGGCAATCTTGAACCTGTGCTTGTTGCCAGGGCAAATTGATCAGCACCTGAGGCCAGAGCTGTAATGAATTGCTGGCTTCGGCCAGGCTCTGCCCGCTGCGCTGCAAATGTTGCAGGATGCATAGGGCAGCAATGATGGCATCCCCGGTTTGCACCTTGGCCAAGTTGAGCAGGTGCCCGGAGTTTTCACCGCCCAGTTGCCAGCCCAAACGCAGCAATTCTTGTTTGACATAGCGATCACCCACTGGCGCGCGCACCAATTCAATGCCCAGCTGTTGTAAGCGGGCTTGCAAGCCCATGTTGGTCATCAGGGTGCCCACTACCCCTGGCACTTGCTGGCCCTGAGCAAGGCTGGCTTGCACCAGCAAATAGAGTAAATGGTCACCATCCAAAATTTGGCCGGTACTGCTGACCATCAGCAGACGGTCCGCGTCACCATCAAAGGCCAAACCCAGATCGGCTTGCTGTTGAATAACCTGTGTCTGCAGAGCCTGAGGGGCTGTGGCACCGCAATGAAAATTGATGTTGGCACCATTGGGTTCACTGAAGGGGGCTATGACTTCAGCCCCAAGCTCGCGCAGCACGCGCTCGGCCAGACCGCTGGCCGCGCCATGGGCACAATCGACCACAAGGCGTAAGCCTTTTAGGCTCAGATCGCTGGGCCAGAAGGACTTACAGAATTCAATGTAACGACCGCGCGCGTCCTCAAGCCGAGCCACACGGCCCAGTTGAGCACTGGGCACGGCCTGCCAGCCCTGGCTAAGGGCCAAACGCATCTGTGCCTCTATGGCCAGCTCTTGTGCGTCGCTTAGTTTTTGCCCATCCATAAACAGCTTCAGGCCATTGTCTTGGTGCGGATTGTGTGAGGCCGTGATGGCTAGACCAGCACTGAGCGATAGGCTGCGCGATAAATAAGCAATGGCGGGTGTGGGCAAGACGCCTGCCAAAAACACATCCACGCCTGCGGCGTTAAATCCGGCTTGCAGGGCGGCAGTAAACATCGGCCCACTGGCTCTGGTGTCTTGGCCAAGCAGCACGGTGGGGCGGCTCGGCTGGCTTTGGGTTAATGAACGGCCAATCGACCAAGCCAGCGCCATGACCCATTGCGGGTTCATTTTGCCCTGACCAACAGGGCCACGAATGCCATCGGTGCCAAAAAATTCGCGTTGCATCTTCGCTCTCCATTAATTGGTGTTATGTTTTTAAATCCAATAAAGGTGGTCAGAATATGACGCAGTTCACAAAATTGCCATTAAGAATTGTAACAAGCCGGCCGTTGCCGGCTTACACAATGTGACCTATGGATGGTCTAAAGGGGTAGTTTAGAAGCAAGATGAAGGGAGTGATGGGGTTCATGAAAATGTCTGATGAACCAATATTGTGTTTAGCTGTGGCTCGGGCTTGGGTTCGTTCTAAGGCTGGTTAAGTGCTGCATCAGCCTTTGTTCAATCTCTTGCAGCTGCTGCGCAGCAAACACTAGCTTGGGGCGACCAGTCCAACCGAATTGAGAGGTTAGGGCTTGAAGCAACATCAGCAACAGTACAACCCACAAAAAGTTGAGATTCTGCAGGCTGCCGTAGCTCCAGAGTTGTGTGCCAAGGTTAATTAATAGCACTGCCAAGCAAATACTGAGGCTCGCGCGCCAAGTTAACGCATAGGGCTTAACTCTTAGCTCTAGGCTTGGTACGCAATCCATGTTAGTTCACCTGCTGTGAAGAGCCTGAAAGGAACTTCTTCATTTTAACTCCTTGTTTTACTTTATTTATATAGAAAAATCTTTAGTTAAGACACCCGAAGGTGTCTTTGTAAAAATTTAACGAAAATCTAGGTATTTAGGTTTTATGTCTTCTACACCATAAATTAAATCTTTATTTTCTTTCATCAATCCAGAAAGTTTCTTAAAAAACTTTTCTAGTTTAGTTACTGCTTTATCTAGAGTGATCTTAGTATTATTACCTAATCCTGTTTTAATGCTATCCATAGCATT
>SKIB01000018.1 GCA_007116635.1 Saccharospirillaceae bacterium | reverse complement strand
TTTGATCATCTACATCGCCGGAACCTTGTTCGTCATCTTCTTGATCATCGGCATTAGAATCGCCAGCCTCATCACCTGAGCCAGTGCCGCCACTGCCTTGGCCGTCTTGATAATCGGTATTTGAATCGTCAGACTCATCACCAGCATCTGTGCCAGTGCCGCCAGTTCCTTGCTCATCATCTACTTGATCATCGACAATGTCGGTGTCTTGGCCATCTTCATCAGCATCATCTGAATTGTCAGACTCCTCACCTGCGTCTGTGCCAGTGCCGCCACTTCCCTGGTCGTTTTGCTCATCTGCATCTGAGGCTTCAGATTCATCATCAGTGTCTGCGCCAGTGCCGCCAGTACTTTGGCCATCTTGATCATCGGTATCAGATTCATCACCAGTGCCTTGGTCATTGTTATCAACCAGTTCGCCTTCATCGCTGATATTTTGATCATCACTTACAGGCAGGGCGACTTCATAAACATTGCTTTCAACCCACTCACCCTGATGCTCAAAGCGAGCCAAGAAATTATTGTTGGCAGGTGCATCACTGAGCTTATATTCAAACTGCCAGTTACCAGTTTGGTCAGCGATGGCGGTGCCAACGGATTGGCCGTTGTGCATGATTTCAACTAGAGAGCCTGGATTTGCTGAACCCTCAATACTGAACAAGCTCAATTCATCCGTGGCTAGGGCAGGGCCACTGCCTAGGGTTTCGCCATCGGTAAAGACAATTTGATTAAAATTGGTTACCTCCATCATCTGCTGTCCGTTAAGCATGATGCGACCGCTTAGGCTTTCATTGCCAGACAAGTTTGTAAGATCATAGTCTGCAGCAACGCCTGGTAGGTAAAGTATGTTATGGCCATTGCCAGCGACAACATTGAGGTTGTTTACCTGCTGGTCTTGTATAACAAGGGTGTTATTGCCACTGCCAAAATTGATATGGCCATTTGTTACCGGGCCACTCAATACAGCAAGATCGTCGCCTTGGCCGAAGTAAACTGCTGAATTTGTGAAACTGCCAAACAAAAGCTCCTGGCTGCCATCTTCGGTATTAAGGTTCAAATTGATGGCTTCCGTAGGCTCAAGATGAACAGTCTCTGGAAGCTGTGGAATCTGTAAAGAACTCACAGAAATGTTGTTGATGGTCAGAATAGGGTTGGTCGGTAATCCAGGCTCAGGATGAGGTTCAGGCTCAGGAGTTCTATCCAGATTAGGCTCTTCAGGGTCAACGGGTAGGTCAAAATTAGGCTCTTCAGGGGCAACGGGTACGTCAAAATTAGGCTCTTCAGGGTCAATAGGTTCGTCAATTTTAGGCTCTTCAGGGTCAACGGGTACGTCAATTTTAGGCTCTTCAGGGTCAACAGGTACGTCAATGTTGGGCTCTTCAGGGTCAACAGGTATATCAAGATTCGGCTGCTCTGGGTCTGCAGGAAGCTCAATGGTTTCATTATTTGTTGCATCGCCAACATCCGAATCAGTTGTTACATCTACAGCTTCATCCTTGTTTTCTTCTGGGTTGTTCGTTTCTCTTTCGCCAGCCTCTCCGCCATCAGTGACAGGCTCTGTTGCATTGCCGGGGGCGGTGGTATTAGTCGAGCCTTGGACATTTTGACCAGATGCTGCAATATCAGTGAAGCCAGTGGCGAAGAAATCATTGGCTAAGTCTGACAAATCAAAATCAGCAAAATTGAGTTCTGGATTGGAGTATTGCATCAAACGAGCGGCATAGTATTGGCCAAAATTTGCTTCACCAGAACCCATAGCGGTCAGGCCAAGGTCGATACTGCCTGCAGCCGTGGCGTCCAATACATCTAGAATGTCAACACCCTGTTCGATGGCCTGTAATACCGCAAGCACGGAATCGTCCATGACCACGGCTTCGCTGACTTCGGCTTGGTACTCAGAAGCCAGGGTGGCATCTATGGTTAATTCTTCTTCATCAGCTAGGGTGATTAAAACATTATCACCCATGTCAAGGATGGCTTGGCTGCCAATGTCGGTGATGACGGTTTGTCCTAGTTGTAGGCTTTGGCCCTCGGTGGCCATGACTTGGCTGCCATCAGGATTGCGAATCCAAACGGTGCCTTGAATCTTTGATATTGTAATGTTAGCCATGGAACACCCCTAAAATGTGAAGCTTGTCGCATATTAGTATGGATGCAATCTGCGGTTTGGAACTAATACTATGGTGTTAGTGGTTAATTAATCGCCAGTTTTTCCTACGAAGAGCGCTAGTTTGAGTCTGTCCTTGACCTGAAGTTTCTGAAAAATCTGCCCCAAATGCACCTTGACTGTGTTTTCACTGATGTCCAGTTGCTGGGCGATTTGTTTGTTGGATAGTCCCTTGGCCACCAGCAGTGCAACCCCTTGTTCGCGAGTACTCAAGCCGCTTAAATCGCCGCTGCGCTCTTGAGCGCTATGGCTGAGCGAGATAAAGCTTTGCACCAAGTCTTCACCTAGCCAGATTCCCCGATGCTGAACACTGTAGTCGGCCGCAATTAGGGTGTCGTAATCACTGAGCGCATGCAGATAACCACGGGCACCCAGTTGCAGGCATAGCCTAAGTTGTTCAAGGTTTGGGCTGAGGCTCAATGCCAGCACCAAATACTGCTCTTTGGTCATCAGGGCCAATTGATCTTGCCAGTCTGTTAGGCGCAAATCCAACCATATAACCTGTGCTTTGTCAGGGTAAAGCGGCAATTCTTGACGGATTTCGGCACTTGGGTACATTTGCTGCCAGTGTGGCCATAGATGATGGTCAGGGCTTAGAATTAGTTTGCTCATCGTTCTCTTAGCGCCCCTTGCATCGCTCGGTTAATGGGTTTAAGCAGGTACTCCAGAATACTGTGTCTACCGGTAATGATGTCTATTTGTGCCGTCATACCAGGAATAACCACAATGTTAGGGTTCTGACTTTCGGCTAGGGTGGCAACCCTAACCAAATAAAAACTATTGCCCTTATCATCGGTATTGGTGTCCGGGCTAATATGGGTCACCTTGCCTTCAAGGCCGCCGTAAATGGCAAAGTCAAAAGCGGTGACTTTAATATTGGCTCTTTGATCCAGGTGAATGAAAGCAATGTCTTGCGGTGCAACCTGGACTTCAAACAGTAATTGATCGTCCAGAGGGGTGATTTCCAGTAGCTCCCGCCCTGGCTGCACAATGCTGCCGCGTGCATTGACATACAGACGCTGCACAATGCCACGGGTTGGGCTGCGGACATCGGTGAAGCGCACTCGGTCTTCCAATCCTTCTAAAGATTCCGTTAAAGCACTAAGTCGATTTTGATTGTCTGCCAATTCTTGTTGCCAGCGATTACGGGCATTGGCGGAGAGTTCATTTAGGGTTGCCTCGGCTTCGGCGATGGCGGCTTGAATGCGCTGTGCTCGTGCTCGGGTTTGGCTTAGTTCGCCTTGTTGGCTATTAAGGTCACGCTCTAAACGTAATAGATCCAATTCGGCCACCGCTCCTGAGTCGAACAAGGGGCGTAAAATGGAAAGTTCATTGCCCAGGCTGCTAATGGTTCGGGTGAGTTGTTGGATTCGCGCCTGAGTTTCAACGGCTTCCTGTTGGCGTTGGCGTAATTGCTGTTCTGCTATGTTACGCCTCTCTTGCAGTTCTAATCTGGCGCTTTGTAGCACCTGTTGTTCCTGTATTAACAGATTCGGCGCCGCCTCACTGAGTTGCGCATCAAAGATCAGCTCTGTTTCGTTAACTAAAGCAGTTAGCCTAGCGATGCGTGCGCGAATGGCATAGCTTTCAGCTTGGGTTTCGCGAAAGCTAGCTCTGGCCCGCGTGGCATCAATGCGTACCAACAACTGTCCAGTTTCGACCAGTTCTCCTTCTCGCACTAATATCTCAGCCACCGCGCCGCCATCAAAGGTTTGAACGATTTGGCGTTGACTGTTGGGTACTGCTTTGCCTTGACCACGGGTGATTTGATCCAATTCGGCCCAGCTTGCCCAAAAGAGAAGGGCAACCACAGCGAGAAACACCAGATATAGCATCAAACGGGCACGAAGCAGATGCTGGCGCTTGATGCTGAATTTTAGTTGTTGATGCCAATCCTGTTGGCTGGCCACTGGCCAAATGGGCTCGCTCATGAGGCTTTACCTATTCTGCCATGTTTGAGTGCTTCCACTACCTGCGCTTTAGGACCATCGGCAACAATGGTGCCTTGATCGATAACGATGATCCGATCCACAAGGTCCAGCAGTGAGGTGCGGTGGGTGACCAAAATCAGGGTGCGGTCTTTGGCGTATTCCTGCAGTTGCTTTTTAATGGCTTCTTCGTGGCTATGATCCATTGAGCTGGTGGGTTCATCCAGCAAGATGATCTGTGGGTTGTGAATCAGGGCGCGGGCTAGGGCAACGGCTTGGCGCTGTCCGCCAGATAGCTTTTCGCCTCGCTCACCTACATTGAGGTCGGCGCCACTGGGGTGTTGATTGATCAGTTCGTCCAATTGGCTAACAACGCAGGCCTTTTCAAATGCTGCTTTGCTGGCCAAGGGATGATTTATTTTGATGTTGTCGGCCAAGGTGCCTAAAAACAGCATAGGGTCCTGTGGCACATAGCCGATTTGACGCCTTAGGTGCTTGAGGTCCAGCTGTCTGGCATCGATGCCATCAAAGGTTAGGGTGCCTGATTCCAGTTGGTAAAGACCTAAAAACAGTTTCAGCAGAGTGCTTTTGCCCGAGCCATTGCGCCCGAGAATGGCGATTTTTTCCCCTTGTTTGACACTGATGCTGATGTCATTTAAGGCACAGGTCTGGTCATTGTATTGGAATTTGCCATGTTTGATCTCGATCTTGCCAGAGATGCTAGGGTCCTTGCTGCCCTGTGGTAGCTGCTCCTGTGGTAGCTGCACCAAGGCATTGATGTTTTTGTAAGCCTGGCTGGCTTGTTGCCACTGAATCAGGATGCCAGTGAGCTGACTAATGGGCGACATGATGCGTGATGAAATCAAATAGCAGGCTATGATGCCGCCTTGGCTGAGGTTGCCATCCACCAATAAATAAACACCTACAATAATCACCCCTACACCGGCCAGTTGTTGGGCGAACTGGCTAATGTTACTTAGCAGGCTAGTATGCAGTTTGTTGCGGGCATTGAGTTCGGCCAAATAAAAGGAGTTGTTTTCCCATTCGGCTTGCATGCTGCCTTGATGGTTAAATGCTTTTAGTTGCTCTAGGTTTACCAGGCCCTCAATCAAGTGGGTATTGCGTTGAGCGCTGACTTTAGCCACACGCTGTGAGTTGCTGCCCAGCCTAAACTTGGTCCATAAACTGGCCAACAAAACCAGTATGGCGGCCAAGGCAATGGGCATTAGTGCCACGGGCGCAATCCAATAAATGATGCTGGCAAATAGTATGACGAAGGGTAGGTCGATCAGCAGGGTGACCACCGAGGAGCTGAAAAAATTGCGAATGAAGTCGTACTGCTGGATGTTGGCCGCGAGGCTACCGCTACTTTGTTGTTTGGCGGTGAGCTGCATGCCAAGGATGCTTTGCATGATCCTGGCGCTTAATAATTTGTCCGTCTGTATGGCCGCAAGGTCAATCAGCCAAGTGCGGGTGGCCTTGATGGCTAAATCCAAAACAAACACCATGAACATGCCACTGGCCAAAACCCAAAGGCTATCAAAGGATTGGTTGGGCACCACGCGGTCGTACACATTCATGACAAACAGAGGCATGGTCAGGGCAAACAGATTGACCAATAAAGCAGCCAGTAAGGCATCTCTATAAATGCCAAGATTTGGCTTAAGGGCATCCCACAACCAGTTATGGCTAGGTTGAGATTGGCTGGCTTGCTGCTGTTCGAATTTAAATTTCGGTTTGAGGTAAGCAATGTAACCGCTGTGATCGGCTTGAATGGTGCTTAAGGGCTGTTCCATCACCGATTGGCTGACTTCTGGGTGAATGACCCAAGCGGAATCACCTTGGATTTTCATCAGCAAGCAGGCACGATTTTGGTTGAGAATGACAATCACGGGCAGCAGGCTGGTATTCACCTGCAGTAAATCCTGCTGCTGAAGGGTGCAATGCAAGCGAGCATTCAGTGCCGCCTGAGGCAATAGATTGGGTTGCAACCGGCCATTTTGTAGTGGAACACCGAGCGTTAGACTGTCCCTAGTGCAGCTCTGTTTGTGCAGAATGGCAACGCGGTACAGGCATTCTATTAATGGGTCCATTAGCGCCCTCGTACTTCAACTTCAATACGGCGATTTTGCTGCCGGCCAAATTCAGTGTCGTTACTGGCGATGGGTTGACTGGAGCCCAGGCCTTGGGCGATGATTTTGTTGCCTTCAATGCCTTGGCTGATTAAAAAGTTTTTCGCGCTTTCAGCGCGTTGCTCTGATAACTGCTGATTTAGACTGTCTTGTCCGCTGCTATCGGTATGTCCCTTGATGATAATACTGTCAATCTGGTTTAACTGCTGTACCTGATCAGCAATCTGGCGTAAGAAGGCTTGGCCCGCATTGGACAATTGCCAACTGCTACTGTCAAAACTCACCGTCGAACTAAAACTTAACAATGGCGGTTCGGTAATTGGTCTTGGAGGCGGAGTAGGTTCTGGGCGCTGAAAATCTGGGAGGTCTAGGTCGTTATTCTGTTGCTGTGGTAACACAATGGTTTGCGTCGGATTGGGGCACAGACTGGCGTGGCTGGCCTTGATCTGGTTTAGATTTGTGGGTGCGGGTTCGCTGGCAAGGTTAAGCTGTTGCAGCAGCTCCCCCTGCAGCATCACCATTCGAGCGGCACTGATCTTGAGGTCGAACTCGCCTATAATCAAAGCTCGGCTAGCGTTTAAGAACTCACTTTCGGAGTCCAATACTTCCAGCAGGCTGCGCTGACCAAGATCAAATTGGTCACGATAGGCTTGACGAATGCGTTCACTGCTTAAGCGATGCTGGCGCAGATGGCGAAGTTGCTCCTGTGCCCGTTGGTGCTCGTTTTGTGTTTGCAAATAACTCTGGCGCAACTCAAGGCACAGATCTTGGTGCCTGTTGTCTTCTGCCAAGGCGCCAAATAGGCGTTCTGCAACCCTAGATTGATTGCCGCCGCCATTGAACAGCTGATAACTCAGGCTAAGTTCGATGCGGCTTTCCTGATTCAACTCCTGATCAACATTAAGGTTGTGTGAGGCGCGCAGCTGCAGCTGTGGCTGGTACTGCCCCTTTGCGGCTCTGGTTTGCTGTTCGCTGGCCAGAGTGAGCAATCGACTGGCCTTTAACTGTGGGTTTTGTCTGTTAAGCGCATCAATTGACTCGTTGACGGGTACTAGGCGCCATTGGGGTGAAATGTGCGACAGTTCGTTGGGTGGCAGGGTGCCTGTTATGCGCTGATACTGATCAACGGCGTCTTGATAGTTGGCTGACTCGACCAGTAAATTCGATTCTGCCAAGGCCAAGCGGCCATTGATTTGTTCCAGCTCCATGCGCGGCGCGGCACCACGGCTGACTCTGTTATTAACCTGTTGTTGTACCCGGCGGTGCAACTCAAGGCTGGTCTGGGCGATGGTCAATAACTGCTGAGTGCGTTGCATTTCCTCATAGGCCAAAACAGCACTGAAGGCAATTTGCTCTTCTTTGCTACGCAGTTGATAGTATTGCGCCATTGCTTGTAGGCGGGCAGAATTGATCAAGCTGGGTGTGCTCCAACCGTCATAGAGCAACTGACTGGCATTAAGGGCCAAACGATGGATGTCTTGGGTGTCATCGTTAAAGCGTAAGCCGGTGCTGGCATCAACTCCCAGTTTGGGTAGGTATGCACTGCGCTGGCTGCTGACTTCAGCTAGGGCTCGGCTAAGCTCGGCTTGGCTTTGACGTAACTGCGGATGGTGATTAAGACTTTGCTTGACCAGCGACTCATAGGGCCACACAGGCAGGCATGTTAAGCATAGCGATAGCAGTGATATTGTTTTGACATTTTTGATCATGCAGCTTCGGTCTTTGTTGTACTTCAATATTAACTCTAGCTTAATTTGTGGCATTGGGTGTTGTGGCGCAAAAAAACTGCATTGTCTTTAGATATTGAGCTTTGGATAGTCAAAGTTTGTGTCACCTCTTAGGTGGTTTGATGCATGCTTTTAGTCCTCTTTTTTGTTTGCCGTGCGCTGTTCGCTAGTAACCCTTGTGCGCCAGAGGTAAGATCAGACTTTTTGTGGACCCTGAGATGCAACCTTGCGATCCTGATTTTGTTCCTGCCCCTGTGGCAGTCATCGGCGGTGGGCCTGCGGGTTTAATGGCGGCCGAGCAGCTATTGGCGGCGGGTTTTGCTGTGGATCTGTTCGATGCCATGCCCAGTGTCGGGCGTAAGTTTTTACTGGCTGGGGTAGGGGGCATGAACCTCACTCACTCGGAAAACGCTGAGCTTTTTTTATCTCGCTACCAAAATGCTGCAGCGCGGGAATGGCTGGCTCCCATGTTAGAACAGTTCTCTGCTACTGAGCTGCGTGCATGGGCGCAATGCTTGGGTGTGAGTACCTTTGTCGGCAGTTCGGGTCGAGTGTTTCCAACAGACATGAAGGCCGCGCCTTTGTTGCGTGCTTGGTTGCATCGTCTCAAAAGTCAGGGCTTACGGCTCTGGGTACGCCATCGTTGGTTAGGTTTTACTGCCGGCTCTGGCTTGCGTTTTGCCCATCGTGATCAGGAGTTTACACTGCGCTATGGGGCCGTGGTCATGGCCTTGGGTGGCGCCAGTTGGCCTAAATTAGGTTCGACGGGTGAGTGGCTGAGTCACTTAGCGGACTTGGGCTTGCAAACAGAGCCTTGGCAAGCCAGTAATGGGGGCTTTCGTTGCGCCTGGTCAGACAGGATGAAATCCTTTGCTGGCCAGCCTTTGAAGGTGGTGGCCGCTGCTGCCTCATCTAATGCTCAGGATTCAGCCCCTAAGCGCCGAGGTGAGTTTGTAATCACTGAGCAGGGCGTGGAGGGAAGTTTGGTCTATGCCTTATCTAACCCCTTGCGCGGAGCCTTGAGCCAAGGCAAGGCTTATTTGTTGTTGGACCTCATGCCTCAGAAAACGCCGCAACAATTGCAGGCGCTTCTTGAGAAACCGCGTGGCAAGGCTTCTTTCAGTAAATGGCTGAAAAGCCGTTTGTCCTTTGACCCTTTGAAGTTGGCTCTGTTGCATGAATTGTCAGCCCCTGACTCTTTGCAGTCTTTACCAAGCTTAGTGCAGCAGATCAAACATTTGCCTCTGCCTATTTTAGCTGCCCAGCCCATTGCAGAAGCCATCAGCAGTGCAGGCGGTCTTGATATCACTAATCTAGACCCTCAGCTGATGCTGCAACAAATGCCTGGTGTTTTTGTTGCTGGTGAAATGCTGAATTGGGACGCGCCAACGGGCGGCTACCTCCTAACTGCCTGCTTCAGTCAGGGCCGACGTGCGGGCAGGGGGGCTGCTGCCTATTTGGCTGACCAGAGCCGTTAGCATGATGCCAGCACTCTTTGCTGCTAATCACTTCTGTTCTGCTAGGGGGCTGTTGAGTTGCTAGCGGCTTAACGCTTTGTGAATAAAAGACTTAGCCTTTGTTCAGGTTGCTTGCATTTGCGCGGTTAAATTGGTTTGCTTGTTCTGTACTTTGGGAGTGTGTTTATGTCGTTTAAAAAATCGTTGCTTGTTGCTCTGGGTTTGGCCTTTGGTATGGCTCTGGCCAACGAACCAGTGAATTCAGAACCTTATCAGCAAGCCTTTGCCGAGCATGTGTTCAACAGTTTGCAGCAAATGGCCAGTGCCGATTTGGTACAATCGGACGAACCAGAAGCCTTTTTGGCCGAGCTGCAGCTCTATGCCGGTTACATTGCTCGTTGCCACATGCGCTCTATGGCGCAGTATGACGAAAAGTTTTCGCAAATGGCTTATCGCGTAGTGGCCGAAGGCGGCAGCTATGAGCGGGCCGATGAGTTGCTTCAGGGTGCGCTTTTGGCTGCCATCAGTGAGGGTGGTGATGAAACTCAAGCCGTAATGCAGTCGGCGCAGCGTGCCAACCTAACCTTCGAAGCCTGCATGGCGCAGGTGAACCAGGGGGCTCAGCCTTAGAGCTATCGTATTTACTTTTCTCTTTATGTAATAAAGGCCAGTTGTCTGGCCTTTTCTTTTATGATCGATTAACAAAAAGGTCTATTAAGCAAATCAGTCAGTTTTTATCGTTTTGAGACTAAGTGATGGAAGTTATGAGTGCTTACGGCACCTCTGAATGAACATCGTTCTAGAGCTGCCACGGCAAGTTTTGGTAAAATGCCCCTACCAATGTAACCGAGCTGGCTTCCATCATGCACCAAATTTCCTTTGTTGATAGCGAATTCCAACAAAAGAAACGCGTCACTCGCCGTGAAGCCTTCTTAAAGCAGATGGATGCCTTGATTCCTTGGCAACAGTGGTACGACCTAATCGCGCCACACTACTACAACACTCGCTCTGGCAAACGGTTCTATAGCCTTGACACCATGTTGCGAGTGCACTGCTTGCAAGTGTTTTACAACCTCAGTGACCCAGCGCTAGAAGACTACTTTTACGAAGTGGCCTCCATGCGGCAGTTTGCCAAGCTGAGCATGGAACACATCCCTGATGAAACCACCATTTTGAATTTCCGCCACTTGCTGGAAGAGCATGATCTGGGCAAGGAGCTGCTGGATT
>SKIB01000115.1 GCA_007116635.1 Saccharospirillaceae bacterium | reverse complement strand
TCCGTGATTGGGGTGCGTCATTGCAAAATTTAGTTTAGTGCGGTTTGGTGGATTTTCAAGATTGTTAAATCGACGGTCATCCTGCGACGCCAACCACAAAACCAGCCCAAGGAGCGGACTGTGAACTGGGATTGAGGGGTGTCGGCGGCCAGGGATGGACGCCGTCAAGCGGTCAGGACGGCGAATAGCGTCCCCGAAAGCCCAGTTGCCAGACCAGTGACTGGGCGGGGTACGGCAGTCTTGAGCAACCCAAGCAGATCCTGCGACTACGCGCAAGATGACTCAGGGGAGCAGGATGACTGAGAGGCGCAGGATGACAGGTCGTAGCGCGCAACATGCACCCTTGCCAAAGCGTTGCTAAGCAGGGATGATGAGCAAAACAATGGAGGCACTACCATGAAGCTAATGTTGTTAGGCGCCACAGGCCTGGTGGGCGGAGAACTGCTGCAGAACATACTGCAATGGCCGCAGCTGACCAGAGTGTACGCTCCCTGCCGCCGCGCACCCAAGCAAAGCCACCGCAAAATGGTGTTGCTGCAGTCCGAACTGCAAGCCCTGCTAAGCCAAGACTTTGATTTTGAGCTGGATGGCATCATTAACTGCCTAGGCACCACCATCAAAAAAGCAGGCAGCCAAGAAGCCTTCCGCATGGTCGATCAACAGCTGCCCTTATTGGCCGCCCAGCAAGCACAGCGAGCAGGAGCCAAGTTGTGCTTTTCCGTCTCAGCAGTGGGCGCAGATGCAGGTTCAGCCTTCTTTTACAACCGCGTAAAGGGTGAACTGGAGCAGCAACTGATGCAGCTGAATTTTGCGCAGCTGTACCTCTACCGCCCGAGCCTACTGCTGGGCGCACGGCCCGAATACCGCCTTGGCGAACATCTGGCCAGTAAGATCATGCCCCTTACCAATCCCTTGTTGCGTGGCAGCGCCAGCCGCTATCGCGCCATTGAAGCCAAAACCCTAGCCCAAGCCATAATGGCCGATATTGGCCAACAGGCAAGCCAAAGCACGACTGCTGCCGGTACCAGCCAGCCCATCCTGCGCTATTATCAGCAGATGCATGCCCTCGCAATGCAAACAAACGCTGACCTGTAAACCAACCTTGTAAGGACCGCTGATGCCTTGGTTCAATACCCAACCGCCCCCAAGCGCCGAGCAAATTGAGCAGCAATTGGCCCTGCACCGGCCAAGTTTGGTGCTGCTGGGCAAAACTGGCGCCGGCAAAAGCAGCCTGATCGCGGCGCTCACTGGCGACAGCCAAATTAGCATTGGTAACGGCTTTGCGCCCTGCACGCCCGAGCTGAGCTGCTACCCCTTTCCTGCCGAGCAGCCGCTGCTGAACTTTTATGACAGCCGTGGTCTGGGTGAAGCCGGTTATGACGACCAAGCACTGGCAGCAGACCTACAGCAGATGCGCCAGCAAGCGCAGGCCTTGATTGTGTTGATCTCTAGCCAAGACCCTTCCCAAGAACAGCTAATGGCAGTGCTTAAGCAGCTGGCCCGAGGCAAGCCGCTGAATCAACAGCCCTTGTTGTTGGTGTTTAGTCATTACCAGAGTCTTCACGGCTCCCTGAGCGTTGAAAATGGCCCCCTGAGCCATGACCTGCACAAAGAACAGCAAAGCCTTTTACAGCAGCTGAGTGAGCAAATTCGCAAACTTTGGCCCAAGGAAGTGCGGATTCATTATCTGGATCTCAGCCCTGACAAGCTGGCTTCGCAGCAGTTCAGCCCTAAACAAAGCAGTGAGATCTGGCCTGAGCTTGAGGCGCTAAAGAATGACTTAGCAGCCCAACTGCCCTTGTTGCACCAACTGCTGCAGCGCCAGCAACAAACGGAACAAGAAAGCCAAGGCTTTAGCCAACATCAAGCCTTGGTGCAGCGCTACGCACTTTGGGCATCTGGCTCCGACAGCCTGCCTTTGCTGGGTTGGGTGTCTGTGCCCAGCATTCAACTCTGGATGCTGGGCGAACTGGCCAAGGCCTTTGACCAGCCCTGGGGACTGGCAGACAAAACCCGCTTTTTTACCCTGCTCGGCAGCAGCTTTGCCCTGAATTACGGCCTGAAACTGGGCAGCAGGCAAATTGGCAAGCTGATCCCTGGCTATGGCCAAACCCTGGGCACCGGCCTAAGCATGGCACTGAGTTATGGCAGTACATTGGCCTTGGGTCGTGCGGCCTGTTGGTATTTTCAGCAGCAACAGCAAGGCGCGGCAGCGGATGCCGAGCAGTTACAGCAGATTTACCAGCAAGCCCTGCAAAGGCAGAAAGATAAAACACCATGAGCCCTAAATCTCCAAACAGGCACAAACACTGGCCTAACAACTGGTCAAGCCAATGGCTTGGCCTGTGGCGGCAACAGCTACTGCCCTATCTTGGCATCAGCCTGATTTTGCCCATCCTACTTGGCGCAGGCTACGGCCTGTATCAACTTTCGCAGCAAGGCTGGCTGGTATTGCTGCTGGCCATCAGCTTTGCCCTAGGGCTGCTGCTGCGGCTTTTGCTGCTTGTTTACAGATTGCTGACCAAGGCCAAACGCCAGCAACCAAGCCAGGCCATCAGCCTAGCCGCAGACCCAAACTGGCAAGCCAAGGATCAGGCCCAATACCAGCAATTAGCCCTTGAGATCCTGCCGCTGAGTCAAACCAGCAGCTTCACCAACTGGTACAGCGACGCGCAACAGATTTTTAAGCTCACCGCTCAGGCCTACCAGTGTCACCCCTTGGATTTCAGTCTGGATCAGTGTTTGGCGCTCATTGGTCAGCTGGCGCAGGATTACCAACAGCAGTTGCAGCAGCAACTGCCGCTGGTCGCCAAAACCAAGCTCAGCTGGGGTCTGTTTGCCT
>SKIB01000102.1 GCA_007116635.1 Saccharospirillaceae bacterium | reverse complement strand
CGCCGTATGCAGCCTTGTCGCCGGACACGTCGAACGACTCCTTCACCTTCAAGTCGAGCTCCTTAAGCTGGAAGCGACGTGATGACACCTTCTCGGGCGCCACAGTCTGCTTGTACTCGGCTGGGATCGACCCAGTGCTCAGGAACTTTACTAGATGCGTCTTGCCGACGCCACGAGCTCCGAGGACCGCCAGACGCTTACCCATGAATTTGACTATAATGTCGTCCCACTTCACAGCGATCGTAGTGCCAGCGAGTGCGGCTACCACGGCAACTGCGATCCAAACTGCCATTATGGGTAGAGGCATATATTCTCCTTGGCTAACATTATATTAGTAGGCATGCGCGTTTTCCCGGCCTATCTTTTGGCCAAAATCACGCATAATGCCTTGAATTTCTTGCCAATTTACGCAAATTTCATGAAAAATCAACCGTGCATGCTCAGTTTTCTTGCGCGTTTTTCTGGCGCTTGCCTGTTTATTTTTTACTAAGTGATTGATTTGTAAAGGCAGCGCTGAGTTTTCGAGCATCAATAGTCAGGCATGCGCGTTTTTCTGGGGCTGTTTTTGCCTACTATCTTGGCGGCGGCACCACCTAACCCATTGATTCTGTTGCTCTTACTAAAAACATCGCTAGAAAAACGCGCATGCGTACTATCTCTGCTAACTTGGCTGCTTTGCCGCGGTAAGCTCAACGCGCTCAAAAAGTGGGTATTGTAGGGGTTGCTCAGTCATGCCATGTGTATTATTGTATTAATACAGCATTCAAGGAGACCTCTGATGACCAGCATCTTGCAACTCAACAATCTTGGCCGCCGTTTTGATCAACAATGGGTGTTTCACGGCCTGAGCGCCAGCATCGCCCCAGGGGAAATTGTTGCTTTGGTGGGTAAAAACGGCGCTGGTAAAACCACTTTACTGGAAACCCTCATTGGCCTCAGCCTGCCCGATGCCGGTGAGGTTAGTATTTTTGGCTGCCAAAGTAGCAAGATCGGCGCCAAGGAAAAAGCACGCATTGGCTTTGTGCCGCAAGAAGACGAGTTGCTGGCCAGCATCAATGCTCGTGAACACATTCGTTTGTGGCAGCAGTTTCATCACCACTGGGATCAAGCCCTGAGTGATCGCCTGTTGGATGAATGGGAGATTCCTGCCAGCAGAAGCATCAAGGATCTGTCCGTCGGTCAGCGGCAGAAGTTGGCCATTATTTTGGCCATTGGCCACCGGCCTGAGCTGCTGATTTTGGACGAACCCGTGGCCAGTCTTGACCCGCTGGCACGGCGAGCCTTCCTCAACCAGATCATCGAACTCAGCCTTGAAAATCAGTGCGCGGTGCTGTTTTCGTCGCACATTGTCAGTGACCTCGAGCGGGTGGCGCAACGCATTTGGTTGCTCAAAGACAAGGTGCTCCAGTGGCAAGACAGCCTAGACGCGCTGAAAGAATCGGTGGTGCGGCTGCACATTCAGTCAAGCCAAGCCCTGCCCGCACAGCTCAACATTGAGCACTGTTTGCAGCAAAAAGTGCGGGGTAAAAGCGCCAGCGTCAGTGTGGCCCACTGGCATGCCGACAAATTGCCGGCATTGGCGCAACAACTGCAAGCCGAGATTCGGGTTGAACAGTTGCCACTGGAAGAACTGCTAATGGAGCTGCTGTGATGCGTGCTGATTGCTTGGCTTACTGGCGGGCTTATTGCGCGGCTTTTCGGCAGTTATTGGCGCCTACTCGGCTGGTTGGCTTCATCTGGCTGGCACTGGTTGCCGCTAGTTTGCTGCTACCACTGATGCTTTCGAGCGAGCAGCCATATTTCTCCTTGGTAAGCCTGATCGCCGGCACCACTCTGCTGCCCTTACTGCTGTTGGCACCGCTGCAAACCGCCAAAACGCTCAACCTTGCCATTTGGCGGCTTTTGCCACGCGCCCAGTTGGCTTTTTTCATGGCTTGGCTCAGCCTGATGCTGCTGGCCTTGGCACTGATCCTTTGGCTGCCCATTGGCCTTAGCCTAACCACCTGCTTACTGGTGTTTGTTGCCTTTATTACACTCAGTTTCAGTTGCTTTTACGTTGCCTCGCCCATGCCGATGGCTGTGGCTTGCGCCGCCCTAAGCCTGCTACCCGCGCCAGTGGGCATGGCTTGGCGCACCAGCCCCGTTCAAGCATTGGCCCAGTGGTTGGCAGACAGCCAGCTGGCTAGCCTGCACGCACTTATCAACCAGCACAGTGCCTTGTTGTTGCTACTGGTCACGCCCTTGCTGATTGGTTTCTTTATGTACCAATGGCTTGCGCCGCGTACAAAACGGCCTAGCAACGCCAACCATAGGCAGCAATACCTCAGCAAGTTGGATGTCTGGCTAAGCAAGTTGCCAAACAAACCCTTGCCAGTAGGCGACGAGCTGCTGTTTGCGAATCTGTATTCTCTGCGTAAAAGCTACCTAAGCCTGCCCTTGCTAACCCTTGGTTTGCCATTGGTGCTATTGGCTATGATGAGCTTTGCGACTGGCGAAGTCGTGTTGACCTTGATAGTCAGCCTCAGCCTGTTGATGGTGCTCGCTTGGTGCATGGATAGCCTCCTTCGGCTGAGCCACAACCTACGCAAAGCCTGGTTATTTTTACCCCTAGGCAGGGATCAGCTCTTTGCCAAACTTGAACGGCTGGCCATCCGGCACTTGGCTTTGGTTTGGCTGTTTTTAATTCCGTCCTGTGTCGTGGCGCTACCACTGCAAGCCGCCCTGATCACCCTATTGATGCTGCCCTTGGTGATGTACTGCTGGTTGCTGATGCTCTGGCTCATGCTCAATGTGGCTTCGTTTTTTGCTGGTCTGGCGGCACTGGCGTTCACAGGCGCTTTGGTGGCGCT
>SKIB01000126.1 GCA_007116635.1 Saccharospirillaceae bacterium | reverse complement strand
ACTGTTTGTAATTGATTGGTATTACTGAGTAAGTCCACCAGAGCTGAAGTGCCATTAGTTGTGCTAGAGCCAACGGCCTGACTACTTTCATCTGGCTTGGCAAGCAATATCTTGGCCAGTTCACGCATCAGGGCATCTTGATCTTGCACGCTGTCAGCACCCGTGCCTTCGCTTAGGGTGTGCTGAATGGTTTGGATGGTCGCTGCATCGGCATACATGGCTCGCTTTTGTAGCTCTGCTTCTTGTTCGTCAGGAGTCAAGGTATCGAAATTTTCAGCAAGCTCTGTAAAGTCAAGAAACAGCTCTTCAACCGTGATGCCTAAGGCTTCCAATAAACTGCCTTGCTCGGCTTCACCATGGCGCAGTAAGCTGGTCAAGGGTGACATTACCATGGGTTCTTGTCTTAGCACGCTTGCTTGACTGATGGTGGTCTCCATGCTCATCGAGCCTTTTAGTCGCTCGCCGGTATCAAGGTCAATGCCACCGCGAACTCTGAGTAAAATTGGATCATAGGATGCGCCAAAGATTAAACAATGGCGAAGATTGTCTTCGAACTCTTCTAAGCTTAGGTTGCCACGTTGGCAATAATCAACTCCGGAGACAGGGTTGAAACTGTAGTAGCCATCGGCATCCGTCCGAGCATAGGGCTCAAAGTCTTTATCCAGACGGCCATTTTGGTTGAGGTCAATCCATACCAAACCATTGGCGATGCGACCATCCACCACCAGGCCGTTGATGTTGGAGCGCCGGTCGATACCATCACCGTCCTGCACATCGGCGCAGCTTACCAACATCATGGCGGTACTCAGGGTGCTTAACGCGAACATAAGTGACTTTTTCATGATCATTCTCCTAGAAGCTAAAGCCAAGACCAGCAGACAGAGCAAAGCCGCGTAAGGCATCGGCCTGCTTGCTTTCGTCAGGGTTAAATAGATCGAGTAATTTCACCCTGGCGGCTGCATCCAGATGCAGGGCGTTAAAGAAGGTCAAACCTAGGCTGTATTGGGTCACTGGCTCATCGGCCAGATTGCGATTAAAGCCAATTCGAGCCGCAGGGGCATACCACCACCTAGGCTGCAGCAAGATGGCGGCGTTGGCATTTTGCTTTTTACGACCAAAGAGGTCGTTGTAGGACCACATATCCAAACTGGTCACCAAGGCGATCTGATTGTTAAGCAGTTGGTAGCCGCCATCCAAGGTTAAAACAGGGTTAACCACATGCTCTTCAGCCAGATTGATGTAGCCACGGGCGGCAAAGTATTCGGCATGGAAACACTCTAGCTGTGCTGCTTCATCGCTCAAAGCCATGCAGTTTCCACCCAGCTCATTAAAGCTGTAGCTGGGCGAATTAAGGTTGTAGAAGGTAGCACCAATATGGCCTCTGGGTAGGCTAACAATGGCGCCCACATCCAGCAGCATGGCTAGATCATAGCTGCTTAAATGATCCAAGTTATCGCTTTGCATCTTGTCAATCACTGCGTCCAGGTCTTCATCCTCGTCCACTAGGGCATTGATGAAGCCTTTCACTGGATAGAGATTTTTTTGCAGGCTGTGAGCACTGAGGGTGACTCGACCGCCAACTATTACATCAGCGTTCATGTTAAGCAGCTCAAAGTCATAGACCGGACGAGCATAGCCCAGAGAAGCATTAAACACCTGACCACCCTTGGTGTACAAAGAAGAAGCGGTGGTGAGAAAATCCAGCGGATTGATGTCGTCATCCCCTGCCAGAGCCGAGGCATCGATGTCAAGGGCTAGGGATTCGTGCAGTAATTGAATTTTGCCGCTGGTAAAGGAAGACAAGGAAACGGCAAAGGCGCCGACATTGCCCGCTTGGAACTGAATCGGTAGTAGTGGCGCGTTTAGATGCACCCCTGGCTGGAAAAAGAAGCCATCACTAATAACGCCTAGTTCTTGATTCAGAGCTGCTTCTAATGACCCAGCAGCGTCGAGCGCCCCAGAAACATCACTGCTTGCGTTGTCAAAGGCTGCCGTTGCTGAGTCGAATTCGTCGCCTAACCGATCTGCGGCATTAAAGAGTGCCTGTCCGCCAGCAAGATCCGTGGCCACGCCCACATGAATTAGGTTCATGCCAAAACGGCCAGTGCTGTAATGAATGGCTGCAGGGTTGTGTAAGGAAGATTGCCCAAGGCGACTGTTGCTGGCGCCGCCAGTGCTGAGATTGGTGCCCTGAGGCAGGTATAACTGGTTGGCCAAGAGACTGCTGCTAGCAATCATTGAGATGGCCAAACCAAGGGTGGTTTTTAAGTTCATTGGCCGCTCCTTAGAGTGTGACTTGTTTCGCACTTTAGGTTAGGCCTGGCATCCAGAACTTGCCTGCTGGTCTTACAAAAAAAAACCAGATGCTTTTTTTTGGCGAATTAGTCAAAAAAAAGCACAGATGACTGTACTTAATTTTGACACTTGATTGCTGAATTACTTCCTAGTCATGATTCAGCTGCAGGCTGAGCCCTGAGCTGCGCTGCAATTGCCGACTCAGGCAGGCATCCAGACTCAGGGGCTGGGCACAGATCAGGCTAAAACGCTGTTTGGCACGGGTAATGGCGGTATAGAGCAGCTCTTTGCTCAGCAAGGGGCTAGTTTGCTCGGGCAATATCAGGGCGCAGTGCTGAAATTCACTGCCTTGGCTCTTGTGCACCGTCATGGCATAGACCGGCTGCCATTGCTGCAAGCGGCTGGGTAAAAACCAGCGCACCCTTTGTGGTTGCTCAGGATCGGCAAAGACGACCACCAGCTGTTGTTGCCCTGCCAGACTCAGGGGCAAACAGAGTCCAAGGTCGCCATTCATCAGCTGCAGTTGGTAATCGTTCTGGCTGATGATCACTGGCTTGCCGGGGTACCAGCTTTGGCCCTGAGGTCTAATCAGCCCGGCTTGGCTCAGCCACTGTTCGATGCGCTGGTTCAGGCTTTGGCTGCCGCAGTCGCCTTGATGGACGGCGCACAGCAGTTGAAACTGACCAAAGGCGGTTAAACACTGCCAAGCCCAGTCTTGCCAGCGCTCATACTCTTCTTCTGGCTCGATTCGAGGCTCGGTGAGTGGTGGCTCAGTTTGCGCTGCGCCTTGGCTTGTCGAGTTAGCCTCTGGCCCTTGCTGCACCAGTTGCAAATAGGGGCGGTAGCCCTGCACCAGCCAGTGCGCCAGTTCTGGGTCCTCGGCCTGCCAAGGGTAGTGCGCCAATTCTTGGCCGCCATCCTTAGCCAGCAGTTCGCTCCATTGCTGGCGCTTATGAGGCAAGCTGAGTTGGGCATCATTGACCAGAGCTGCCAAGCCACCAATGCCACCATCTGGCTTAAATCGGTGGCTGTGGCGCAACATCACCACCGCCTGCGCCAAGGGGCTGCCAGCACTGTTGAGGTAGCTCTGCGGCAGCTGCCCAAGACCTAAGGCCTGCAGGCCAGCCTGAGTGCTGGGCCAATAATTGCCCTGTTTGGCCCCCAAGCACAGATCGGCCAGCACTGAGCCGGCTTCCACCGAGGCCAGCTGGTCTTGATCGCCCAGCAGCACCAGTGCGGTGTTGGCGGCCAAGGCCTGCATTAGGCTGGCCATCAGTTCGAGGTCGACCATCGAGGCTTCGTCCACCACCACCAGATCACAGAGCAGAGGGTTGTGGGCATTCTGTAAAAAGCCGCGTCCTTGGCCTTTGGGTTTCAGCAGGCGGTGCAGGGTGCTGACCCGCAGCGGCAAGCGTTGCCGCAACTGCTGGTTAAACTCTGGGTCGGAACTGGGTTCCAGCTTGGCTACCTGGGCGCTGATCGAGTCCTGCAGTCGCGTGGCCGCCTTGCCGGTGGGCGCGCACAGGCGAATGTCCAGCGCCGGCAAGCCCTGAGCTAATCGTTCGCCCTGCAGCAAAGCCAGCAGCTTGACCACGGTGGTGGTTTTGCCCGTGCCTGGGCCGCCGGTGATGATGGCAAAGTGGTTGGCCGCGGCCAGAGCACAGGCCAGCTTTTGCCAGTCAAGTGCTTGGTCCTGCTGCTCATTTGCCTGCTGCTTGGCTGGCGCGGCGTCATTGTTAAACATCTGTTGCAGCAGCTGATTGGCACTGGGGCTGATCAAGGCTTGATCAGGGGCCTTGTTGAGCCGCGCCAGAATGCCGCTGGCCAGTTGCTGTTCAAACTGCCAAAAGCGATGCAAATACAGCCGCGCCGGTGCTCTGGTATCCAGCACCATGGGCTGCTGGCATGGGCTGTTAGCGCTGACCACCGCCAAGGCAGTGGAGGCAGGCAGATGGGCGCTGGGTTCAGCCAGTTCGAGGGCCAGTTGCTGTTGCCACCGATGCAGCCATTGCTGTTCGCTGCTGCTCAGTTGGCTTAGGTCTTGGGGTTGGCTTAGCCAATCGGCCACCTGATGCAGTGGCAGGCAAACATGGCCTTGGCGCTGGCGTTCACTGCAAATGGCAAAGAGCACCAGATTGGTTTGGCTCAGTTCGGGGCACTGTTGCCACAGCAGGCGCACCAGTGCCAGATCCAGGCGGCGGATGCGTCCGGTGCGCTGCCAGAGTTCAAGGGGGTAGAACAGTGGCCGGTTCAAGCCAGGCTGGCTGATCTCGGATTGACTGGCATTGATGGTCATGCGCTGAGCTCCTGATGGCGAAACAGTTGATCCAGTTGTTGCAGTTGCTCCTGACTGATGCCCTGCTGCAGCAAGCCAGAGCCGGGCGATTCCAAGCCGCGCAAAAACAGATAGAGCGCCCCGCCCAAATGCTGCTGCGGTTGATAATCCTTAAGCCGTTGTTTGAGCAAACGGTGCAGGGCCAGTAAATACAGCAGGGCCTGCAGGTCGTAGCGCTTGTCGAGCATGCATTGCTGCAACTGCGGCAAGTCATAGCCCTGAGCCAGATAATTGGACTTCCAATCCAGCACAAAGTAGCGGCCCTGATGCTCAATCACTAGGTCAATAAAGCCCTTCAGCAGGCCGTTGAGCTGTTGCGGCTTTAAGCTGGGCCGCGCCTGACCGGGTAAAAACCAAGCGCGAGCCAAGGCATCCAAGTCTTCCAGGCGCACCTGACGACTGGCCAGCCAGAATTCCATTTCCACCAGGCAGTGCTCGCCCTGCAGTTGGCCTAGCACTAAGGGCGGGCCTTGCTCCAGCGCCAGAGGCTGGCTGAGCAATTGTTGCAGCCAAACACTGACGCAGGCTTGCCAGTCTTGCCATTGGCGCTGCTCCAGCATCAACCTGAGCTGCGCTTCTCTGCCGTCAGGATCGGCCAAGGCTGCAGCAAAACCGCTTTGCGCGCTGCCTTGCTGCTGACCGCAGTATTCCAACAGGGCATGAAAGAAGTTACCCGCTGGCGCACCGCGAGGGAACTGCTGAATGTCCTGCTCTGGGCTGCCCGCCAGCAGCGGCTCTTGCCATACTTCCAGCACCTTGTGCTGCGGCGCACTTTCCGCCAAGGGCTGGCTGCTGTGGCTGTCGCTGGCGGTGATTTCACTATTAGTCCCTTGATTATTGTTCTCTTGGTTATTGGCGCCATTGGCCTGCAGCGGCAGGCTGGAGTAGCTGCTGATCCACCAGGGCTGGAACAGTCGGCCTTGAATCTCTGGTAGGTCTTGGCGCTGCCAAGTGCTGGCCAGCAGTGGGGCCGGTGGGCTGCTTAGGCAGGGCAGCTCATGCCAATGCGCCAGTTGCGCCAAACGATCTTTAAACTCAGGCTCGCTGCTAGGGCTTTGCAATAAATAGCAGGGCGCGCTGTCCAGTTCCAGGGCCTTGTCGCCGCCTGGTTTGATTTCACTGAGTAGCATTAGGTTATGGCTGCTGGCACGAGTGAGGGCCACATAGAGCTTGCGAATGGCCTCTTGCAACTCTTGCTCAAGCTGCTGTTGCTTCTCGGCAGTGCTGTCTTTCAGCTGCACCTGGCCCTGGTTCAGTCGCCAAGGGCGATTGGGCTTGGTTTTTACTTGCTTGAGACTAAAGGGCAGGATCACCAAGGGGTAGGCCAAACCCTTGGCCTTGTGAATGGTGACGATCTTGACCAGATTCAGCTCGCTTTCTAAGCGTTGCTGCTCGCCCTGATTGTCGCTTTCGGCCTGTTCGATGCGCTGGTTAAGGTGCTCCAACAGGGCCTCGGGACTGGGGTGCTCAAGGCTGGCCTGTTGCAACAACTCGGCCAGATGCAGCAGGTCGGTCAGCTGGCGTTCGCCGCCGATCTGGGCTTGCAGCCTAGCGGCCACGCCAAAGTCATGCAACAAGGCATAGAGCGCCGGCAGCAGGCTTTGCTGTCGCCATAGGCTCAGGTAGCGCGTAAAGCGGTCTTGCAGTTCTTGCCAAGCCAAGGGGTCGTCCAGCCATTGCCTTAGCTGTTGCAGGTCTGCGCACAGCAGCCGAGTCGCCAAGGCCGTGCGCAGCAGGGATTCACGCTGCGGTTGGCACAGGGCGCGCAGCAGCGCCAACAACTCTTGCGCCACCCAGCCTTGAAACACATTGCTGCGATCCGACAAATAGACACTGGCCACCCCAAGCTGTTGCAAGCCTTGGCGCAGCAATTGCGCCTCGGTACGACCATTGACCAGCAGGGCGATGTCTTTGGCCTGCAGTGGCCGTTGTGATTCGTCTGGCAGTCGCCATTGGCACAGGCCCTGATGGCTCAGTTGCAGCAGCTCGGCCACCTGCCAAGCCGCTTGCTGCGCGCAGACTGCTTGGTAGTCAGCCACCAGCAAGCCAGGGTTACTCAGCCACAGCCATTGATTAGCGGCCCAGGGCTGGCCCTTGACCCAGAGTTGGCCCTGAAACTTTCGCCCTTGGCTGGGGAAAAAGGGCAGGGCAGGATCGCCACTTTCCCCCGCCAAGGCAAAGCTGCCTTGCGGCAAGCTGGCATCGCGGTCAAACCATGCATTGACCCCCTCTACCAGCTCGGGCGAGGAGCGGAAGTTGTCGTCCAGTCGGTCTGGTTGTTGGCTGAGGTCGTCTCTGGCTTGCAAATAGGTGTCCAGATCCGCACCACGAAAGCCGTAAATGGCCTGCTTGGGGTCGCCAATCATCAGCAGTAGCAAGTCATCTGGATTGTTCTGCGGCTGATAAAGGCGGCGGAAGATGTCGTACTGGATGGGGTCGGTGTCCTGGAACTCATCGACCAGTGCCACGGGCAACTGAGCAATGATGCTGGCGCGCAGTTGGCCGCTGCTGTCCCGCGCCAGAGCCTGTTGCAGCAGATGCAGCAAATCCTGCTGCCCAAGCCAGCCACGCGCCAGTTTGCGTTCGGCCAGCTGTTGGCGGCACCAATACAGGGCATGCTGAGCCAGAGGCTGTTGCCACTGTTGCGCCTGCTGCCAGTCTTGGTGCAGCTGTTGCAGTTGCAAACAGGCCGCACCCTCGGTCTGGGTCAAGCTGGGCCACAGCTCGGACCAGGGGTCGCTGAAGTGTTGCCAGGTTTTGCCGCCGAACAGCTTGGCGTCCAGTTCGTTTCCAGCCAACCAGTCGGCCAGACGCTGATAGAAGCCGTTGCGAAAATTGACCTTAAGCTTACTGGCGCTATAGGCCTTGGCCTTGGCTCCGGCTTCAAACAGCTGCTGCAGCTGGCCAAGCCAGTCTTGCGCCAGCCAATGGGCTCGGCTTTGTTGGTTCCAGTCCTGCCATTGCTGTTGATGCTGCACCAGCCAGTCCTGTGGCTCAGGCGCAGCATCAACCACTGGCTCGGCCAGCAAGGGGCTGAGCCTTTGCTGCATGGCGCTGGGGCTAGCAAACAGCTCACGCACCCGGGCTAAGGACTCTTGATCCAGCCCAAGGTAAAACAGTCGCCAATAGTCCCATACCAGCTCTTGGATCAGCTCGCCTTCTTGTTCGCACAGCTCCAAGCCAAAGGCCAGGCCACTGGCAAAGGCATGTTCTTGCAGCATGCGGTAACACCAGCCATGAATGGTGTGGATGCTGGCCAGGTCCATAGAATCCGCCGCCATCAGCAAGCGGTTGGCGGCCAGCAGGCGCTGCTCCGAGTCAGGGTACTGCTGCAGCAACTGGCTGAGCATGGGGTCTTGGCATTGCTGCGGGTCAAAAAAGGCATTGGCCGCTTCGGCCAAGCGGGCGCGGATGCGGTCGCGCAGTTCTTGGGTGGCGGCCTTGGTGAAGGTCAGCACCAGAATGTTTTCCACCCCCAAGGGCGTTCTGGCTACCTGGCCATGACCCAAAATCAAGCGCAAATACAGCAGCGCCAGAGTAAAGGTTTTACCCGTGCCGGCACTGGCCTCGATCAGGCGCGCGCCCTTTAGCGGTAGTTGAATGGCATCTAGGCTCATGGGTTGTCCTCCTTGTGCAGGCAGGCCTGATAAAAGTCTTGGTAAAGATGAATGGCGTCCTGCTGGTGTTGCTGGCTCAGGGCGTCAGCCTGTTCGCCAAACAGCAGATAAAGCCGAGGTTCTTGGCTGAGGCGCTGTTGCCAGTAGCCGCTGAGTTTGTCACTGCTCAAGGGGTTCAACTCTTGGCCCATGTCCTTGAGCATGCCCAGCTCACAGGCCCAGGGTTGCTGGCCGTTGCGCAGCCAGGCCTGGGTCAGTTTGTCTAACTGCGCCAAGGCGTCCTCCGCACTCAGGGCAGCAAACAGATGCCGCCCAGCCAGACTGAGCACCGCAGTCTGGACTGGCTGCTGACAGCAGGCTAAGAGGTGCAGCAAATAGGGCAGTAGCCAGTGCTTGAGTCGCCGCGTTTTTTTACCCTTGGCATCCACAGAGTAAAGGCCCGAGCTGGAGAAGTAGGTTTGCAGCAGCTCAGCCTGAGCATTGCGCTGCAGGCCAGGCAAATCCTGCTGCCAGAGTATGCCTTGGCAAGCCAGCTGCTGGCGTCGCGGCGGTAAAATGGTCTGAGGGTATTGCTGTTTGAGCTCTTGCCAGGCCTGCCACATGGGCAAGCAACCCTGACTGATCTGCTGTCCTTGCAGCTCGGCCAGCGCACCCGGAGCCAACAGGCCTTGGCGTTGCCATTGGTGGATCAGCCTTTCCACCCCGTTCAGTAACTGGCTTTCGCTCTGCGCCTGCTGCACCAAGGGCAGTAGACCCTGCTGCAACTGCCATTGCTCTAAACCAGCAATGGCCAGAGGCTCCTGTTCATCCAGCGCCTCGGCCTCTTGTGCTTCGGCAATGCCCAAGCCTTGCTGAAAATAGGCCTGCCAGGGGCTTTCGAGCATCTTTTTCAGCAGACTCAGTGGCTGCTCGGTGTTGCCGCTTTTGCCCATCGTCAGATTCAAGGACAAGGGTTGGTGCATTGGGCTGGCTGGCTGCTGCGGTGCGGCAAACCACTCTTTGGCGTAGCTGATTTGCTCGGCGGGGCGATCGGCACGGCAATATTGTGAGCTGAAGGGCTGCATGGGTGTCACCAGAGTCAGCTGGCTCAGTAAATCGCCCTCAGGGCGACACCAGCCGCGCGCCAAATGGTCACGCAGTTGGGCCACCAACACCGAGGGCGGCAGTTCGCTGTTGTCGCGTATGTTGCGCCCATGCCAGGAGATCACCAGCTTTTCTCTGGCCGACAGCAGGGCCTCTAAAAACAGATAGCGGTCGTCGTCTCGTCTGGAGCGATCACCGGGGCGATAATCCTGCTGCATCAAATCAAAATCATTGACCTGAGCGCGTCTGGGGTAGTCTTGCTCGTTCATGCCCAGCAGCCAGATTTGCTTAAAGGGAATGGCGCGCATCGGCATCAGGGTGGCAAAGTTAATGGCACCAGAAACAAAGCGTTGCCCAAAGCTGGGTCTTTGCAGCAACTGCTCAAGCTGGGCACAGATCAGCTCAGGGCTCAGGCATTGCTGCCATTGCTCTAGGCTCAGTTCTTGTTGCCACTGCTCTAGGCTTTGTAGCATTTGGCTCAAGACCAACTGCTCGTCGGCATCGCTAGGGGCAAAGAAGTCTTGCCACAGTTGTGGCAGCAGCCCTAGCCAGTCTGCCAGGCTGCGCTCCTGCTGCAGTAAGGGCAGCCAATGCTGCAGCCGCTCCAGCAGCTCGGCCAGAGCCCCTACGGCCTCGGCAGCCATGCCGCCCACTGAGGCCAGAGGTGCAATCTGTTGCCAGTGTTCCTGCTCGCCACTGGCGTAGCCCAGTAGCATGCGCTCAAGGCCAAAGCGCCAACTATTTTGTGCCTCAGCGGGCAAGCCTAGGCCCTCTTTGTGCGCTCCGTTCAATCCCCAGCGAATGCCGGAATCCTGAATCCAGCCCTGCAGCACTGGCCAGAGCGAGTCGCTGAGGTTAAAGCGTTGGCGCACGCAGGGCAGGGCCAGCAGCTCACTCAGCTCTTGGCTGGTCAGGCGCAGCCGAGGCAGGCGCACCAGCAGCAGCGCAGCGCGCAGGATAGGGTCCTGCTCGCTCAGGCCTTGGTCACAAAGGTGGAAGGGCAGGTGGCGCGGGTCGCTGCGCTCATAGCGTTGGAACACCGCTCGCACCTTGGCGCTGTAGTCCTCGATCCGTGGCACCATCACCAGAATGTCACGCGGGTGCAGCTCACGCCCTTGCGCTTTGGCCTGCTGCAATTCCCACAGCAGCCGGTCGTGCAGCACCTCCACCTCGCGCATGGCGCTATGGCAGATCATAAAGCTCAGGCTTTGATCCTCAGCCGCCACTGGCCTTGGGCCGGCTTCGCTTAGGTGGCGCAGGTGGTAGTTGTCGGCCTGAAGTTGGCCCAGCATGCTCTGCTCGTCGGGTGGGCTAAAGAGGTCAATGCTCAGCCGTTCTTGCTGCCACAGAGGCTCATAGCTGCTGCGCTGATCTAGGCTGTCCAGCAGCTTTAGGTAGTCACGCCCTTGGCGGCCCCAGTTGGCCAGCAGGGGTTGGCCCAGGCGCGGCATCGGGCTGGCATCGGCTCGTTTGGGGTGGCGCTGGTAATCCTTGAGCCAGTTGGCCAGCTCCAGGCTGTCGGGCAGCAGGTCGCCCCAATAATAGGGGCTGGGGTTGAGCACAAAGAGCATCACCTGCACTTCCTTGGCCAAGGCCTGCAGCACTTCCAGGCTTTGTTGCGACAGGCTGGAAATGCCAAACACAATCACCCGAGGCGGCAAGGCCAGCGCCTGTTGGCGGCTGAGCTGCTGGCTTTGGGCAATGAACAGCCGATGCACCTGATCTCGGCCGATCTTGGCCGCCGGGCTTAGCTCAGGGTCTTGCTGGATTTGCTGGTACAGCTGCTGCCAGAGCAGGGCTTGCCATTGGTTGTCTGGGCGCAGCGGCTGCGGTTGGCCGCTCTTGCTAATGGATGGCTCTCCCTGTTGCCAGGCTTGCAGCCAGTCGGCGCGGTATTGTTGGTACTGGTCATACAGATCGGCCAGTTGCTTGGCCAAAAACAAGCCCTGAGTGGGATGCTGGCCACGGCTTTGCTGCCAGTATTGAGCCAGAGGCTGCATGCCGCTTTGTTGCCACAGATCGCTCTGCTGCAACAACTGCAGAATACGCCAACTGAGTGGCTCTTTGTCAAAGGCCGACACTCTGGGCAATTCCGGCATCAGCGCACGATAGGCCTGCTGCCAAATGAAGCGCGCTGGCAAACAAATGTTCAGCCCAGCCGCAATGCCTGCGCCATGCTGGTCGTCTTCGGCCAGAGCCTGCTTGAGCCACTGGGCAATGCCATTGCTCTGCACCAGCAGTTGTTCGGCTTGCAGCACGCCCAGGGGGTGGCGCGCCATCCAGGTCAGCAGCAGCTGGCGCAGTTGCTCCAGGCTATTGCTTTGTAAAATCATCAACCCAGGGGCTGGGCGAGCAGGGGAGTCAAGCATGAGGAGTCCTTATGGCCGTTCAAAGGCAGATTACTGCCATCTGCCGCTTGGGTAAAGAGCTGTCCGCAGAACGGGACAGCCTTGCTTAGCCGTCATTTGCGCCGGACCAGTGAAGGGTTGTATAATTAATGTACAGAGGTGATCATTATGCGTATTGACTCAGCCAATTCCGCCATCTATGGCCTTAGCAGCAGTAATGCGGGGCGCTCTGCCGCTCAGGCCGAAGAGCGTGCCGAACGCTTGCTGCAAGAAAGCAAGCGTTTGCAAGCCGAGGCCGTGCGTACTCAGTTTCAAGCCGATCGCCTGCAGCTGCGCTCGGATGACAAACAACAAGCCTCTAACGACGAGCAGCAGCGCGCCAACCAGCTGTCGCAAGATCAGCTCAGTGTTCGCCAGCTCAGTCCGTCGCAGAATCCTTTGGTCAGCTCTATCAACAGCACCCCTAGTGAACGCCCAGAAGGCCAAACTGTTGACAATGATGGTCTTGAGCGATCAGCAAATAACAGCCAGCTGAGTCAGCAGCTCAATCAGGAGCGAGCACTGGAGGCACCAACACTAACTGCCGCTGCCAGTAGTGAGCGTCTGGGTACTATATTAGACACTAGGGTTTAGATACTAGGGTCTAGCTTAGATATCAGAGTCCAGTTCAGACACTGGACTCTTGCTTCCCAGTGGATGCCGCCTCTTTACTGCTATTGACCCAGCCCTGCTATTGACCCAGTCCTGCTCTACTGCTTAACTGATTTCATTATAACAACATGCGACGCTGCATCAGTGCGGCTCAAGGATGCCTTGGATGAATCAAGCAGTGCACAACCCTGTTAATCAAGAGTCCTGGCTGGCGCAGTGGCAGGGTCTGTATCAGCTGGCGCAGCAGCATTGGTCAGGCATGCAGCCTGAGCAACAAGATTACCTGCGCAACCACATCATGCTGCAATGGCTGCAGCAATTACAGCAAGCAGGCCGCCATTGGCAAGAGCTGCAAAGCAGTGGCCATAACAGCCATTTGGCCGCACTGAGCAAAGAGGGCTACCTGCAGTTGGCCAAAGAGGGCTTGGAAGGGGCGCAACAGATGCACTGGCTGCAGCTGCTCTTGGCTCGGGCACAAAAAAAGGCCAACAATGGCCGTATTCAGCTACCAGATCGCCAGTCACCGCTCAGTGGCAATACTGACTCAAACAGCGGCGCGCATCCCCAGGCTAATGCCGAGCTGCCCACTTGGGCCAGCGAACGTCCGGCCAGTCATGTACAGTTGCAAGCCGCCATGGCGCTCTATGCCTCAGAGCCCTTGATGCACTTTAGCCCGCGCGCCAACCTTGAAAGTATTTTGCACCTTGGCCTAAGGCCGCTGAATCAGTTGTCCAAAGCCAGGGTGCTTATGCCCGAGCCTAGCTGCTCTAGGTTCCGCCAGGATTGTTTGTCCCTCAGTTATGGCAAGCTTAATCGGGCGCTGCTGCGCCAGTATCAGCAGCGTATGGCCTTAACGGCAGAGCATTGGCTGATCTTGCAGCTGGACGCCGCCCTACTGGGTCAGGCGCCCACTTTGTTCTTCCCTGAGCATTGGTTTAACCCCCGCCACCGCCATTGGCGGCAGCAGCATCAGGGCTTTGCTTATCGCAGTGCTTTGGCCTGGCATCGTATGCAGGCCTGGCCTTGGCTCAGCCAAACGCTAGAGCTGGATAGCCAGCATCAGCCTGAGATTCTCTATGCTGGGGTGATTGAGCCGCAGCACATTCAGGCCATTTGGCTGCTAGACCCTAAAGCCTTGCCCCAGGTTGAGGCCTTGGTGGCAGGGCGCTGGCCGGTGCGGTTGTTGGCCTCTACTCAGCCTCAGGCTGCGGCACAGGCCTGACCTCGGCCAGCATGAGTTGCCACTGATTGGCGCGGCGCTGCTGCGCCAGCTCAGCCAGTAGCAGTTGCTGTTGCTCTGGCTCAAGCTCGCGCACCGCCCATTGATAGCGCGCCTCGGTGCGGCTTTGTCGCTCCCCCGCCAGCCAGCCCAATCTGGGGATCAGCAACAGCTGACCAGGCTCAAGGTCAAATTCCAGTTGGTAGCGCAAACCGCCCAAATCTTGCTCCACAGGCACCCCTTCCCAACCACGGTCAGGCGCACTGACCCAGGCCAAACGCTCAAGGCGATAGCGCCCAGGCGGTAAGGGATGCAGCAGCAGATGATCGGTGTTGCGCTTGAGTTCAAAGGGCGCGCGCCAAAAAGGCACCTGCTCTTCATTGCCTAGGGCATCCTGGCGCCACAGCTCAGGCTGCATCTGATACACCAGCGGCAGCCCATCCAGATCACCAACCTCTAGCGGAAGGTAAATGGCCCCCATGTTTTGCTGTTGGCGCGGCAGTGAGCTGCAGGCGCTCAGGGCCAGGCCAAGTAAGGCCATCAGGGCTAATCTCAGGGCTCTGGCTGGCCAGAGTGTGTGGGGTGCAGGGCTGATGCTGTTCATGCCGGACTCCGTGATTATTTATGTTGTTGGTAGGCCTTGTTGGCTTTTTGTTGCTGTTGATCCTGACGCAGCTGCTGTTGGATCACGCCTTGGCGGCTGCGCAGTTGCTGCTGCTCTTGGCGCAGCAACTGGATTTGCTGCTGCAGCAGTTGCAACTGTTCGGGCGCTAAGTTGGGCGCTGCGGCCAGTTCTTGGCACCAGTGCTGCAAAGCCTGCTCGCGCCGAGCCAGTAAGGATTCCAGCTCTAGAGCTTGGCTGTCGTCCAGTGCGCCAGTCAATTGCGCTGCTAGCAGCTCATTAATGCCTTGATTAAGCTGAGTCAGGGCTTGGGGTAGGTCGGTAGTGGCCATGCATACCTCAATGATGTTGTTATGCTGCAGTTTGCCATGAAAGCCAGAAGCTGGCTAAAGATGTTTGTTATAAAAAAAATATTTTTATGCGTTTTTTATCTTAAATAACTGTTAAGGCTTTCACATTTGCCGCCGATACCCTGTATGTCCACCCAAAAGTGGCTTGCAAACAAAGTGTTTGCGCCCTTTGAGCAACATGAGGATTTCGTTATGTCACAGATTATTAATACCAACATTGCGTCGCTGACCGCCCAACGCAACCTTGACCGTTCACAGGGCGCCAACGCAACTGCACTGGAAAGACTGTCATCCGGTTTGCGCATCAACAGCGCCAAAGACGACGCCGCTGGTCTTTCCATTTCCACTCGCTTTGAATCACAGGTTAAGGGCCTGAACGTCGCCGTGCGTAACGCAGGTGACGGTATTTCACTGTCACAAACCGCTGAAGGCGCACTGCAAAGCATGACCGACGGTCTGCAGCGTATCCGTGAGCTGGCAGTACAATCATCCAACGCCACCAACAGCGACACCGACCGTGAAGCCCTGCAAGCCGAGGTAAGCCAGCTGGTGGCCGAGATCACCCGTACCTCAGAAGAGACCACCTTTAACGGTCGCAACCTCTTTGATGGTGACTTCAACGGCATCTTCCAGATCGGTGCCAACGCTGGTCAAACCGTGGATGTGCAGATTGGTGAGCTGACCGCCGCCAAGCTCGGCGCTTCCGATCAGGTGGGTGTCTCGGCAGTGGGTAATGAAAATGCCCTGGCTAACGGTGACCTGCGCATCAATGGCGTTGACATCGCTGCTTCCCGCCCTGGTGATGATAATGCCTCAACTAATAATTCGGCGGCTTCGGCCATCTCTAAAGTCGCGGCCATTAACCGTTTCAGTGATCAAACCGGCGTTGTAGCCCAAGTAAATGACAATGTGGCGGCAGGCTCACAAATGCAAGGTGCTAATGGTACAGGTAACATCACTCTGAATGGGGTGGAAATTGCCATTTCTACCTCGACCGATACTAATACAACTCGTGCATCCGTGGCTCAAGCCATTAACGCCTTCACCGAGCAAACAGGCATTCGAGCTGTTGACACCGACAGCAACGCCAATGGCGTGCAGTTGGTGGCCGAGGATGGTCGTAACATTCAACTGTCATTTGATAGTGTGACTGCGGAATCAACAGGCTTGGCTGCCGCTGGTACCTATGAGGGTGGCTTCACTCTGATCGCCCAAAGTGGTGTAAAAGAAATTAAAATCGAAGGTGGAAACAATACCGGTAATGGCAACATTGCCAACTCAGGTCTCAGTGCAGGTACCTTTACTTCTGCGACAGCAGCAAAGGTTTCTGATGCGCAGACAGCTGAGTTTTCTCGTGCTGCCATGGCAGATACTGGCGGTTCTTTCGTCAATGTTGTCAGTGTTGATTATAGCACTGCAGACGATCTGGATGACAACTACAGCTATTCGGTGTCGGTAAAAGGTGAGCAAGTCTATGCTGCAGCATTCCCTGCTGGTATTGCAGATGATATGGATGCCATGGCACATATCGCCAATGATATCCGCGAAAACGCAGGCTCTGGAGTAACTGCATGGGAAGAGTTTTCTGGTGTGTTAACTGTTGCAGGTATGGAAGCTGGTGATACCCTAACTATTGGTGGGACATCAGTTAATGTTGGCAGTGATGATTATACTGATCTTGCCAAAGCCATTAACGAGACCGACTTTGGGGCAGACCTTCAGGTCTTCGCTGAGCTTAATGCAGCTCAGGATGAAATCACCCTGACAACTCGTAATTTTGCAGATAAGGCCGTTACAATTGGGTATGAGGGTGCAACGGCGATAGGAACCCTTGCTGGTACAGCATTAAATAATAATGGCCCAGAAGGCGCAATTAGTGGGGTCGTTGTAGTTGCTAATACCAATGGCGACAAAACAACCTTTTCTTTGAGTTCAGATGATAATCAAAATAACGAATTACTTAGTAATAATGAACAGCGAACTTCCGCGACTTTTGAATCGGTCAATGGTTTAGAAGATGGTGATCTGGTGATAAATGGCGTGACCATAGGTGCTGCCAGAACTTCTGCTGATACCGCTAGTGCGACTACAGCATCAGATGGAGGTAAGATTTTCTCTTCTTCTAAAGAGCTTTCTGCAATTGCGGTTGCTGCAGCCGTTAATGAGGTGTCAAAAGAAACGGGTGTCACAGCCACAGTTAATGCTACTCAGGTTGTGGGTGGTGATGGTTCCAATATTGGCGATGTGACATTGGCTGGTGGCCCTTGGGATGTTGGCGATCAAGCTGGTATTTTCATTAATGGTGTTGAAGTGGGTGTTGTTACCCTGCAAGCTGATGGTGATGGAACAAATATCGACACCGACCGTGCCCGTGCTGATGCCCTGAATCTTATTAATCAAAACGCTGCTAAAACAGGGGTTAGTGCTGAAGATAATGGTGTGTCACTCACGCTGACAGCTGCTGATGGCCGCAATGTGTCCATCGCCATTGATGACCGCTCAGGAAATCAAGCCTCAATAGGTGCGCTTTTCGGTATGGACGCAGATGTTGAGGGTATTGGTGAGTCTACCTTTGGCGAAGCCAGTGCTGATGGTAGAATTTCTGCCGAGGGCCTTACCTATCAAACCACCTATGGCACTGTTAGGCTAGAAAGTGCAGGTCAGTTCACTGTTGACGGTGGCTCCAAAGGTGCAGATGAGCTGGATGCTCTTGGTTTATCCGTAGGTACCTTCGGTGGCGGTGAAGACGGCCAGTTCTTAAAAGACATCGACATCTCGACCTTTGAAGGTGCTCAGTCTGCCTTAACCGCCATTGATAATGCGCTGCAAAGTGTGTCTTCAACTCGGGCTGACCTAGGTGCGATTCAGAACCGCTTTGAAAGCACCATTAACAACCTGACCATTACCTCAGAGAACCTGACAGCGGCCAATTCACGAATCCGTGATGCCGACTTCGCTGCCGAAACCGCAGAGCTGAGCCGTACTCAGGTGTTGCAACAGGCCGGTATCTCGATCCTGGCTCAGGCCAACCAGCGGCCACAGCAGGTGCTGTCACTTCTGGGTTAATCCTAGGCTAGTACGCAAGGGGCTCAGCCCCTTGCTTTGAGTTACAGTGAGGTGTCCCATGAGTGAAGTACCCTTAAATGTTCGCTCCCTAAGTTGGAGTGGTAGCCAGAAAGATCTGGCTCAGGCAGTCAGCCAAGAGGCCAAGGCTGCTGCACAGCAAGCCGCTCAGGAATCTGTTCAGCCCTTGGTTCAGGCTCAGGCCCAAACCAAGGAATCGCCACAAGAGCGTGAGCAGGTAGAGATGGTGGTAGCCAAATTGCAGGATCATCTACAGCGCGTAGACCGCAGTTTGGATTTTCAATTAGACGACAGCACGGGGCGCACCGTGATCAAAGTGTACGATAACTCATCCGACACTCTGATCCGCCAGATCCCAAGCGAGGAGGCCCTAGAGCTGGCCAAGCGCTTAGGTGACAGTGAACCCCTTGGCCTATTTACCGCTCAGGTATAGTCAGTTCAATAGTGTTTTTTTGCCGCCTTCGGGCGGTTTTTTTTTGTTCCTTTAATAGCATTTGATTAGATATCAGCTAGGCTTAAAGGTATCAACAATTTCGCCGGAGTTTTACATGAAATCCTTGAAAATACGCCTAATTTTAGCCGTGTTATTGGTTGCGTTTATTTCCATCAGCAGTGCGACCCTGGTCGGCATTAACGCCATTCAGCGCCAGGCCTTGAGCAATGCAGAGCACGAGGTGTCCTTAGTGCGCCGAGTACTGACTCGTAATCTGGCCATGTGGGTGGAGATGAACAAACAGCAGCTGAATGCCTTTGCTAACACCTTTGATGAATCCAAGGACCTGGACCAGATGCTGGAGCAAAAAATGCGTGCCGGTAATTTTATTGCCAGCTACATTGCCTTTGATGATGGCCTTTTGCGTGATTATCCATTATCGGAGGACGGCTGGGGCGATGACTTTGTTGCCAGTTCTAGGCCTTGGCATATTTTGGCCAGTGCCAATCCTGGTCGTACCGTCTTAACCAGGCCCTATCTTGACAGTAACCCTGATGTGGGAATGGTGGTGACCTTTGCTCACCGTATGCGCAATGCAGTGGTGGCGGCAGATGTGCGCCTTGCCACTATGGCCGATGCTGTAGTAGGGGCAGACATGGGCGACCTAGGTTATGTCATGTTACTTGATGGTGAGGACCAGGTGTTGATCTACCCGCCCACGCGTTCTGCCCTCTTTGCCATGAGCGATTTATCACCGGACCTGACACCAGGACTTGTCAGGCAAAACTTGGACAATGATCAACTGCTGCCCATGACCATTGCTGACTCTGCCAGCCTAGTAGGATTTGCCAGTATTCCTGGTAGTGATTGGCAATTAGCCTTTGTCGTCGATCGTGCGGAGTTGATGCGTCCGGTTTATTCACTGTTACAAAGCATGATAATGATTGCTGTACTTATACTGGCTTTAATTGCCCTTGCTGCGGCCTATGCGGTTAAGCTGTTGTTGCAGCCCTTGAACACGCTCGAAACGGCCATGCAGGATGTCAGTCAGGGTGAGGGGGATCTGACTCGTCAGCTGACTTACTTGGAAGATAACGAACTTGGTCGTATTTCGGCTGCCTTTAACCAATTTTTGTCTCAGGTGCATGATCTGGTGGTTGAGGCCAAGGGCAGTGCGCGCCATTTGGCGCAGACGGCCAAGGTGTCGGCTGAGATCACGGTGGAGAACCAGCAGCAAATTTCTAGACAGCAGGATGAGATCAGTCAGGTTGCTGCTGCTATCCATGAGATGTCGGCCACAGCCTCTGAGGTGGCTAGTGGTGCTAATGAGGCCGCGGAATCAGCACGCAGTGCCACGCAAGCCAGTGAGCAAGCCAGTGGTAAAGCTAGGGATAACGGCAGTAGCATGAATCAGCTTGCTAATGAAATTGGCGCCACCGCTAAGGTAATTGATGAGCTGAATCAGGATGCGCAGAAAATTAACTATATTCTCAATACCATTCAGGACATTGCCGAACAAACCAATTTGTTGGCCCTGAATGCTGCCATTGAGGCGGCTCGCGCCGGTGATCATGGTCGCGGCTTTGCCGTGGTGGCTGACGAAGTGCGGGCTCTGTCGCAGCGCACGCATGAGGCCACGGGTGAGATTCAAAAAATGATTGAAAGCCTGCAAGGCCGAACTGGGCAGGCAGTGAGCATGATGGAGCAGTCGGTGGATGTGGCTCAGGGCACCATTGAAAATGCTAAGGCAGTGCAAGAAAGCCTAGGCCAGATCAATCAGGCCATTGCCAGCATTGATGCCATGTCGCAGCGCATTGCCAGTGCTGCTTCTGAGCAGAATGTGGCTACCAATGAAATCAGCCAGATCACCACCGTGATCAAGGATGCCGCTGAGCAGCTGGCGCACAGCTTTGAAGAAACTCAGCAGCAGGTGCAGCAAACCACAGATTTAAGCCATGGTATTGAGCAAAATCTCAAACGCTTTCATACCCGTTAAGCTTAGTGGGATGAGTCTAAAGTTAGATGGATCAGTCCAAAAAACGCCCTTATGGGCGTTTTTTGGACTTGCATGAACCGGCAGCCTTGCTGGCTAGTTAGGTACGATCAGCACATCTACCGTCATGCGGTCCAGTACTCGCTCAGCGGTATGGCCTAGGATAAAACTTTCCAAGCCGTGCCGAGAGTGGGCACCCATGATTACCATGCCATAGCCCTGAGTATAAACAGCCTCAGGGATAACTTCATTGACATTGCCAATTTCCAGATGGCAGTAAGGTTCGTTAATCTGGTAACGCTTAGCAAGTTGCTGGAATTGTTGCTCATGGGCTTGCTGCAGTTCTTCCATCATCAGACCATGATTCAAGCTAGGCTGCTCTGAGTGCAGCAGCACGGGTGAGGGGTCGTATACATGCAGTAGGTGTAATTCGCCCATGGTGATCTGTTGTGTGGCCTGGCCTATTTTAATGAGCCTATCGTCACGCCCACGGCCTTCAGCCTCGGCATCATGGCTGGGGTCAACGCAGACTACTGTTGACATCTTCTCTGTCCATTTGTTGCCCTTGCATAGCAGTACTGGGATTTTTAGTGCACGGATTAGCTCCCAGTCGGTGTGTGTGAAAAAAGCGCGTTGTAGCAGGTTTTGGTACTCGGTGGTTTTGATCAATAGGTCAAAGGGGTGGCGCAGGTGTGCTTCTTTTACGGCATCTAACGGGTGCTTGTGCCAGATCACCTGTACCGAGCAGCGAATTCCTTGTTCCTGCAGAGGCTCTGCCAGTTCTTGTAAAAACAGGTGCTGCTGACGCATCATGTTGTCCTTGGCTTGTTGATAATGCTCGCTTTTTTCACTGAGACTGGAGTTAAAAGCTGGACTGAACAGCATCAGCTCTAGCTGGCAATTACTGGCAATGCGTTTTGCCTTAGATATAAGGGGCTGCGGATTGCTGTTTTGATCGATATAGACCAGAAGCCGACCATTATGAAACATACCACCTCCTAGGTTGGGTGTGTTGTATTCAGTTTAGCCTAGAGCAGATGTATTGCTACCATCTTGATCTTGATCATCATCCATCAGTGCAGTCTTAAGCCAGAATGAAAAACTGCTGCTTGACTGCAATAGATCAATAAAAGTGAACTAATTAACAATGAGTACGATGCTTTGCAAACCACCAACCTGTTGTAATTGCTCGACAACCAGTTGCTGTTGTTCAGCGTTCAGCCTGCCAATGACAAAGGCACGACCATAGTCGACTTCAATCTGATAGTTACGCGAAGGGACCTCCCTTAATCGGCTCAATCGTGTTCTGGCATTGATGGCTAGCAAGGAGTCCTGAGCCGCGATGCTGGCCGCACGAGTAGGCCCGATCATCAAATGGTTATGTAAGCCAGAAACCCCTGCTAAGCCAAGGGCTGTCTCCTGTGCCAGCACACGGCTTTGACTGTCTGGAACCTGGCCAATTAAGACGACCTCAGTGTTAAGTGCCATAACCTGTACCGGTAGGCGGTTGAACTGGCTGTCTGCCTGAGTTAAAGCGCGCTCCACCTCAAGAATGAGCTTATTCTCTTGTGCAATTTGCTCTCGACTGGGAGCATCAGGGCTGTCGCTAAGGGCGCAGCCATAAAGAATTAGCATCATTGCTAGCAATGGGCCGTGCCAAGTATTCATTCTTCGGGTGCCTCAAGATCAAAAATCTGTTTATCAAGGGCGCTGACACAGCAGTGCACCAGTAAATGAAAGCTTTCATGAATGCGTGCAGCGTTATTACTTGGAACCTGTACTTCTATGTCATCATCATTAAGAATGGCACTTAGGTGACCCTGGTTTTGGCCACTAAAGACAATGATTTGCATGGCTCGGTCGCGTGCAGCGCTAATGGCATCGACCAGATTAGGATTACGGCCAAAGGTAGAAAAGATGATTAAAAGATCATCGCTTTGGCCCAGTGACATGATTTGTCGACCAAAGGCTTCGTTGCCAAGACCATGGCTAGCTAGGCTAAACTGCTGATGTTGCTGCAGTGCAAAGGCTGGTAGCGAGGGGCGTTCGTGATGGCCTTGGCCTTGCAACAGCCCTGCAAAGCGAATGGCTTCCAGATGTGCCAAGCCATTACCACAAATCAGTAACTTTCCTTCGGACAGCAGACACTGTTGCATCCGATCGATGGCAAGGGTTAGGTTGCCCAGAGTTTGATCAAAGCATTGTTGCACCGTCTCGATGCTGTCAACGGCTTGAATGGCTAGGTGTTCTTCTAATTCAGCTTCCCACATCAAAGGCTGCCTTAATCCACTGTGGTGATTGGTCGGGGGCTAATGCTATCACATCGAAGCGACAAGGCGGTAAATCTCTCATGTTACTGAGGTAGTGCCTAGCGGCCTGGATTAAGCGTCTTTGCTTTGCTGGCTTGATACTTGTTAAAGCTTGGTCAAGGCCTTGACGAAAGCGCACCTCGACAAATACTAATGACTCTTGGTCTTGCATGATTAAATCTATCTCACCCTGTTTGCAGCGATGATTCCTACAGATTAGCTGCAGACCCTGACTTTCAAGCCATAATAAAGCCCGTTGCTCTGCATCTTGACCTTTGATTAAATGACTTGCTTGGCTCATATCAATCAGGCCAATCCACTAGCTTTAATTGTCCTGACTGAACCTGAACCAGTAAAAGTTCTCGCTGGATAAGACCTTTAGGGCTAAGGGTTAGCCTGCCGGTTTGACCCTGTATTGAAAGTTCAGAAGGCTGGCGCATGCTGTGTAATGGGGCTAATAAATCCTGCGCATCAATACCCATGGCAAAGAAAGGTTCCAAGCGGCCAAGATTGCCATGCCTGTCTTCTAAACTAAGGCGTAACTCTGAGGGTGATACCTGCCAGGGTAATACGCTGATAAACATCTGATCTAGATCGCGGAGCTGATTGCCCAGCAATAGTTGGCTAGTACCGTAACTGGGTAAGCGTTCAGCAAAATTGAGATTAAGAAGGGGGCGAATTAAGCTCGAACCCTCAGCTGTGGCAAAGAGGTTCATGTATTCAATGTCATCACGGATAGGTGAATTTTCCAGGCTGCGATTGACGGAACTTGAGCTATCTGCTGCCTGGCGTGTGATGCGTGCTCTATCCCGTGCTCTGGGGTCAAAGCGTAAAAACTGACGAACTTCAGCCAACCAGGTATCGCGATTGCTGCCTAACTCTTGAATGTCGATCAACTCTAGCTCTGCTTCTTGACTCAATCTAAGGCTGGCGTGATGTTGGCGCCGGCTTAACTCAGCGCCTTCAAGTAAAGTAGCGCCCGTGCTGTAGCCCATTTGTTGTTGATGACGTACTAAGATGCCTACTTCTTGCTCTGGTGCTAAAGCAAACTGAAATAGGTTGGCTCGTGTGCCAGACGCATGGTTCAGGGCCAAAACTGGTACATTGATACTGCTGTTTAATAACTCTTCAACCTGATTGCGTTCCAATGGACCAACTAAGAATTGAGCCCCTTCGTTGATGGCTTCACGGGCTAAGTTATGAATGTCTTGTTGGTATGTGTCCTTGACTAAAACTCTAAAGGTATTGTCTTCTTGATTGTAGTAGGAAGCCATGAAACCAGAAAGTATGGCTTGACCGGCTGACTCAAGTGGTCCGCTCAGCGGTAACAGTAACGCAATGATGCTGAGTTCTTGTGGTAATAAAAGGGCATAGGCCTGTAGTTCATTGGCTAAGGGATTAGCTGCAGTGCTGTTAGCAAACTGAGCTTGCCAAAGCATCAATTGACTGGCAAAAAGGCTGTCATCAGGATTATTCATTCTGGCTTCTGCAAGGCGAAGCCAAGCCAGCCAGTCGTAGGCTAGGTTTTCTGCAAGCAGGTGGTTGAGTTCGGATCTCGGCAGCCTTTGAATTAAAAACCAAATTTGGTCGTTATTCCTTTGTGCTTGTTCTGGTTCCATCAACGGCGCAACGAATAGTCTTTCGCCAATGGCTGCTGACCAATGCCCCTGCCACTCCAAGGCTTGAGCGCGCCAAAGTGAAAACTCTATTTGTGCGTCAAGTTCAAGGGGTTCAAGTACCTGAGCTTTGTCGCTACTGAGGGCATCTAGTATGCGGCTACTTGAGCGCAAGCCAATACCAGCTTGTGCTTGAGCAATTAAATGCCGCTGCTGTTGTTCTTGGTTAAGTAAATCAAAGGTCTGCTGATCCAGTAAGCGAGCAGCCTGTGAGTAGTTCCCTTCAGCTAGATAAGCCTCTGCTTGGTTAAGCAAAGCAGCGTTATCTACTGGATCAATCTTGGGTTGGCTTGCGCATGCTAATAAAAGCAAGCTAAGGGCGAGACTGATTACGAAGTTTCTGCAACAAATCATCAACATTGTCCTAAATCGTTTGTCCTAATAGCGATGGCTACATACTATAATGATCCATCCTAAGACTAAAGAGTAGATCATGACTGCTGCCACATTATTTATCGTTGCCACCCCAATTGGCCAATACGATGATCTAAGCCCAAGAGCAGTGCGGGTATTGTCTGAGGCTGATCATGTTCTGGCTGAAGACACTAGGCGTACAGGACAGTTATTGGCTCAGGTTGGGGTTAAGGCTTCCTTGGTGGCGGTTCATGAGCACAACGAGCAGCAGCGGGTGCAGCAGGTGTTGGCCTGGTTGCAACAGGGTAAGTCCTTGGCTCTGGTCAGTGATGCCGGTACCCCCTTGATCTCAGACCCCGGTTTTGTTTTGGTGCGGGCAGTTCGTGCGGCTGGATTCTCTGTGAGTGCCATTCCAGGGCCCTGTGCTCTGATTGCGGCTCTGTCCATTTCTGGACTGCCAACGGATCGCTTTTTGTTTGAGGGCTTCTTGCCCGTTAAGTCTGCGGCGCGAGTGCAGCGTTTGCAGGCCGTAAGTAAGGAGTCTGCCACTCTGGTGTACTACGAGTCACGCCATCGCATATTGGATACTCTAGCGTCCATGATTGAGGTCATGGGCGCGGATCGGCAAATGATCTTGGCGCGAGAGCTGACCAAAACCTATGAGCAGATTCTGCAGGGCAGTTTGGCTGAGGTTAGCCAGCAGTTGCAGCAAAATGCCGAATGGAAGCGGGGTGAGATGGTGCTGGTGCTGGAGGGGCATCGGCAGACGGAGGAGCAGAGCCTGAGTGCCGAACAGCAGCTCTGGGTCAAGGCCTTGGCCCAGGCTTTGCCACCCAGCCAGGCGGCGCAAATCATGGCTCAGGTCATGGGGGGTAAAAAGCGTAGCTGGTATCAGATGCTCGAAGAGATGCGATAAAACTTGTAGTTGCAGGCAAAAGCTCTATCATGGGCGCCGGAAGTGGGCCAGGCAATCGCTGCTGAATGTATTCAGGGGAGGAAAGTCCGGGCTCCATAGGGCAGAGTGCCTGCTAACGGCAGGGCGGCGTGAGCCGACGGAAAGTGCAACAGAGAGTAGACCGCCACGCAAGTGGTAAGGGTGAAAGGGTGCGGTAAGAGCGCACCGCGCACCGGGTAACCGGATGCGGCATGGTAAACCCCACTCGGAGCAAGGCCAAATAGGCCCCCAATAGGTACGGCCCGTACTGGGGGCGGGTAGGCTGCTTGAGCCTGTTGGTGACGACAGGCCTAGACGAATGATTGTCCACGACAGAACCCGGCTTATCGGCCCACTTCCACCTTTTTCTTCTCTCCTGTCACCCCGCGTCCCCTTGTGTCACCCTGCGCGCAGTCGCAGGGTCTAGCCGGGCCAAATGGGAACAATGGTTAATTTTCAAGAGATCCTGCGACTCCGCGCAGGATGACGGCTCTTTTTCTCCCACTCTTTCCCACGTTCTTGATAACAAGGCCGTCATTGTGGCCTGGTTCTGTCCTTGAGCTGTGCTTTTCTGCCTGATCTGTGATCAGGTTCCATTGCAATTTTTTGTGAAACTGGCCATGTAGTGCTGATTTGTGCTTGCCAGACGGCATTTCAATTTCTATAGTGGGAAAGAGTGGGTGATTGTGGGATAAAAGAGCTTCTTTGGGGATCAAGTGAGCCAAATGGTGACAGCAGCAGGATCGGTTTTATTACGGGGCATGACCTACCTAAGTCTTGATGACAAAGGACGCATGCCTGTGCCTGCCAAAATGCGGCCATTACTTCAGGATCATTGTGCCGGTCAAATGGTAACCACCATCGAAGTCAGCGACAGCTGTTTATTAATTTATCCTCGCCCTGAATGGGAAGTGGTGCAGGCCAAATTGATGAGCCTGCCAAGCCTGGACCCTAAAGTAAAACGACTGCAGCGCTTAATCATGGGTCAGGCCTGTGATTTACAGCTTGATAGTGCTGGTCGACTACTGCTACCAGCACCATTGCGTGATTACGCACAGTTAGAGCGTCGTGCGGTACTAATGGGTCTGGGCAATAAGTTTGAGCTTTGGAGTGAGCCGGTTTGGCAACAAAGACAACAACAATACCGAGACGATCAAGAGTTGCTTGATCTCAGTAACGATTTTAAGGACCTGTCATTATGAGCACCTTTGAACATCAAACGGTGATGCTTGATTCCGCTGTTTCTCAGGTGCTGCATAAGCCCAATGGCGTCTATGTGGATGGCACCTTTGGTCGAGGTGGTCATAGTCGTTTGTTATTGTCTCAGTTAGGCACTGAGGCACGACTCTACGCCTTTGATCTTGACCCTCAGGCCGTGGCCGTTGGACAGCAGCTCAGCCAAGAAGATTCTCGCTTTAGTATCATTCACGCCAGCTTTGCCAGTTTGCAACAGAGCTTGGCAGCCCTTGGTCTGCATCAGCTGGATGGCCTGTTATTGGATTTGGGGGTGTCGTCGCCCCAATTAGACGACCCGGACCGTGGATTTAGTTTCATGAAAGACGGTCCACTCGACATGCGCATGAACAACAGTGCCGGCATTAGTGCAGCCGAATGGATCAATACCGTGGACGAGCAGGACATGGTGCGGGTGTTTTTCCGCTATGGCGAAGAAAAGCACAGTAGGCGTATTGCCAGGGCCATCATTGCTCGTCGCCAGCAGCTACCTTTCACTCGCACATTGGAATTGGCTAACTGTATTGCTCAGGCTGCGCCCATGAACAAGGCTCAGGGCAAGCATCCTGCCACGCGCTGCTTTCAGGCCATTCGTATCGAAATCAACCAAGAATTATTGGCCGTTGAGCAGGTGCTGGATCAGGCCTTGGCCATGCTGGCTCCCGAAGGGCGCTTGGTGGTCATCAGCTTTCATTCTCTAGAAGACCGGATCGTCAAGCAGTTCATGCGTGAACACAGTCAGGGTAAGCAATTACCCCGTGGCCTGCCCATTCAGGGTGATCCTGAAAAGGGGCCGTTGGAATTATTAAGCAAGGCGATTAAGGCTGACGATCAAGAGTTGGGTGTCAATGTTCGGGCTCGTAGCGCCATCATGCGTGTGGCTAGGAGAAGAGCATGAGGCTACTGTGGATTACTTTGTTGTCTTCTGTATTGGTATCCAGCTTCTTTCTGATTCAGGTGAGCTTTGAAGTAAGGGTTCACTATCAGCAGTTGCAAAGCCTACGCGTTGATCATCAGCAGTTAGCTACTCGTCATGGTCAGTTGCAGCTAGAGGTTGGGGCCTTGCAAGCCTTGCCCTTGGTCGAGCAGATGGCGGCATTGGATTTAAATATGTATGTCCCGGCGAAGGAGGAGCTGATCATATGGCTAAAATGACCAAGGCACAGGCTGTTGCCACGGATAAAAGAAGATTGATCTTTGTCTGTGCCATGTTGCTGCTTGGGGTTGGCGTGGTGCTGGGCAAGCTCTTGCACATTCAGTTGGTACAGCGTGATTTTTTGCTGGATCAGGGTGATAGGCGCACCATAAGAGCTCAAGCCTTGCCAGCCATGCGAGGCGTGGTGTACGACCGCAACGGTGTACCTCTGGCCATTTCAACTCCCATGCAGTCACTGTGGATCAACCCTTCGCTCTGGGATCTTGATACCGACGACCCAGATCTTGAGGCCGAGCTGGAACAGCAAATGCACGCACTGGCGCAGGATCTAAACATGGACCTGGCTTTGCTTGAGTCTAGGCTACGCACTAATAGGCAGTTTGTCTGGTTGAGGCGTATGATGGTGCCCGAAGAGGCAAATGCATTATTGGCTCGCAATTATCTGGGTTTGTCGTCTAGAACCGAGTATCGTCGCTATTATCCCGCCGGTGAGGTGACGGCACATGTGTTGGGCTTCACAAATATTGATGGTCAGGGTTTGGAAGGCTTGGAGCGAGCCTTTGATTCGGTACTGGCTCCTAGACATGGTAGTCAGCTACAGTTGCGCGATGTACGTGGCCGTGTGGTGCGTGACCTTGAAGAGGTGCGGCCACCGGTAGATGGTCGAGATTTGCACCTAACCCTAGATTTACGTTTACAGTATTTGGCTCATCGAGAGCTGAAGCAAGCCATGCAGGCCACTGGTGCTAAGGCCGCCAGTGTCGTGGTCATGGATCCTCGAACTGGTGAAGTCTTAGCAATGGCGAATCAGCCATCTTTCAATCCGAACAACAGGGCGCAATTATCGCCAGAAGCGGTACGTAATCGAGCCATGGTTGATACCTTTGAGCCAGGCTCGGTGATAAAAGCCTTTACTTTGGCCGAAGCTGTAGATTCGGGTAAGTTTAGCCCAGATCAAACCATTGACACCTCTCCGGGGCGTATGCAGATCAGCTCGCATATCGTTAGTGATTTTCGCGATTATGGCGTACTCGACCTGTCTGGCATTATGGCCAAATCATCAAACGTGGGTACCAGTAAGGTTGCTATTGAATTGGGTTATGAGGCCATGTGGAATACCCTGTGGCGAACCGGTTTTGGCCAGCCTTCAGGTATTGGTTTTCCTGGAGAAATGCCAGGGTCTCTACCCAATCATTCAAGTTGGAATGATGTTCGAGTGGCTACTTTGAGTTATGGTTACGGACTACAGGTGTCGACCTTGCAACTGGCCAGAGCCTATAGCGCCATCGCTAATGATGGCCTGTTACCTCCTGTGGGCCTGATTCAAGGTTTGCCTCTGGAGCCACAGCGTCAGGTGTATCAACCGCAAACCGCAGCCGCAGTGCGTGATATGCTGGCCGAGGCCATCGGCCCCAACGGCACCGCAAGGCGCGCTGATCTGCCGCTCTACAGTGCTGGCGGTAAAACCGGCACCGTGCACAAGGTGGGCCGATCAGGCTACATCGAAGACAGCTATCGTTCCCTTTTTGTTGGCATGGCACCCATTGATAACCCAGCTCTCGTGGTGGCGGTAATGATCGACGAGCCAGGCGGTAATCAATACTATGGTGGCGAAGTGGCAGCACCCATCTTTGCTGACTTTATGAATCGCGCACTGCCAGCCGTGGGCGTGGCGCCCGATCGTCACCAAAATAACGTCGCTGGTGTGATTGGAGGTCAATGATGCAAGGGTTTTGGCAGCAGCTTTTGGGTCAGGATCAGCCGCCGGCCAAGGTCGCCAGGTTGATCAGTCAGAGCAGTCAGATACAGCCGAATGACATGTTCGTCGCTTTGCCTGGGGCTAATCGTCATGGTAATGACTTTGTGGCGGATGCAGTGGTTCGGGGTGCCAGTATGGTGCTGACCGACAGGCCAGTGCTGGCCGAGGTGCCTGTGGTGCTGGTAGCAGATTTGCCTACCAAGCTGCCTGAGTTGTTGCCGCTGTTTTACTCAGATTTGCCGCAGGTGCCGGTGGTGGCCGTGACCGGCACCAATGGCAAAACCAGCATTTGTCAGTACTTGGCGCAATTGTTGACCCTGTTGGCTAAGCCAGCCCTGGTGCTGGGCACCACCGGCAATGGTATTTGGCCAGAGCTGCGCCCAGCCAGTCATACCACGCCAGATCTGGTCAGCCTTTATGCGCTTTTGGCTGAACATCAGGGCTATCAGACGGTGGTCATGGAAGCCAGCAGTCACGCACTGGTACAAAATCGCTTAGGCCTCTTGCCCGTTGAAGTGGCCATCTTTTCCAACCTGACTCAGGACCATCTGGATTATCACCTGAGCATGGACAATTACTTTGCCGCTAAGGCCATGCTGTTCCAGCGCCAGCCCGTGCCTAAGGCGGTGATCAACATTGACGATGCCTATGGCCGTTCCTTGCGTGCCATGCTGCCAGCAGGCTGTACGGTTTCTGCTGCTGGCTTGGCTCAGGCTGACTGGCGGTTGCAGCAGGCCCATTACTCCGACCAAGGCTTATCGGCACAACTTGAGGTGTCGGGTTTGGATCACTGGCCTCTGCAAAGCCCTTTGCTTGCGCCCTTTAATGCGCAAAACCTGTTGCTGGCCTTGGCGGCCTTGCAGGCTCTTGGTATTGGGCCCGAGCAAAGTCTGCCCTTGGTCGCGCAGTTAAAACCGGCCCTTGGGCGTATGCAAGCCTTGCAGCACCCTGGTCAGCCCTTGGTTGTGGTTGACTATGCCCATACCCCAGATGCTCTGTCTCAGGCCTTGCAGGCGGCGCGAGTGCATTGCCGAGGTCAGCTATGGGTGGTCTTTGGTTGCGGTGGTGATCGAGATAGAGGTAAGCGCCCACTCATGGCCCAGGCCGCTGAACAATGGGCGGATGCCTTGGTGATCACCAGTGACAACCCACGCTCTGAGCCTCCCTTGCAGATCATGGCTGAGATGCAGCAGGGCTTGGTTGAGCCATCAAAGGCTCGGTTGATTGAAGATCGTGCCCAAGCCATTGCCTATGCCTTGCACCAGGCTCAGCCCATGGATTTGGTGTTGATTGCTGGAAAGGGTCACGAAGATTATCAAGAAATTCAGGGTCAGCGCCATGCCTTCAGTGATCAGCAGCAGGTGTTGGCCCATTGGCAGGGGAATCGAGCATGACTCAATTGATCACTTTCGATCAGTTACAATCCTGGACTCAGGGCGTCTGGTCATCCGACCCTTCAGTCTGGGCCGCTGAGCTCTTTGCTCAAAGGCGCGGGCAAACGCAAGGGATAAGGGGCATAAGTACTGATAGCCGTAGCCTGAATTCCGATCAGGCTTTTTTGGCTTTAAGGGGCGAGCGTTTTGATGGCCATGGCTATTTAGAGCAAGCGGCCAAGGCTGGAGCGCTCTTGGCCATTGTCGATCAGCCACAGTCCCATGCCTTGCCTCAGCTATTGGTTGCCGATACCGGCCAAGCCCTGCTGGACATTGCCAAGGGTTATCGAGCTCAGTTTGATCTGCCACTGGTGTCCTTAACGGGCTCGGCTGGTAAGACCACCAGTAAAGAAATGCTAGCAATGGTGCTCTCAGCCTTTGGTGCAACCCATGCCACTCAGGGCAATCTAAACAATGAGATTGGGGTTCCCTTGACTCTGTTGCAGTTGCAGCCTGAGCATCGTTTTGCCGTGATCGAGCATGGTGCCAATCATCTTGGCGAGATCGCCCGCACCGTGGCTGCCGCCAAACCCAAGCTGTCCATCCTGCTCAATGCCAGTGATGCTCACCTTGGCGAGTTTGGTTCACGGCAAGCCATTGTTAGAGCAAAGGCTGAGATCTACAGTGGCTT
>SKIB01000050.1 GCA_007116635.1 Saccharospirillaceae bacterium | reverse complement strand
CTGATGCTGGGTTCAGGACTGATGCTGGGTTCGGGGCTGATACTGGGTTCGGGGCTGATACTGGGCTCAGGACTGATGCTGGGTTCAGGACTGATGCTGGGTTCAGGGCTGATGCTGGGTTCAGGGCTGATACTGGGCTCAGGGCTGATGCTGGGTTCAGGTATCGGCAGCGAGGGCTGCTCAGAATAACAGCCTAGGGTAGCAACCAGTAGAATAGGGCACAGCAGTAATGATTTCATAATGCACTTATTGTTGTTGGATTTATAAACAGTCTAAAAGGCAATGCCTGGCTCATCCGTGAGCTGGTTAACAACCTGGCCAAAAGGTCAGTCACTCTTTGGTAGGTTTAATACTGGCTAGGCCAATCACCAAGGACGCTGCAAGATGTCTCGTAGCGGTTGCTCTTGGCTAGGCAGCTGCAAAGCCTGTACTTGATTTAGGACTTCAGGACTTAAAGGAACTCGGTAATCGCTAAAATGCTGGCGCAAATCAACGCCAGAAACCTGACTCATCACCAGATACCAGATGTCCCATTGCGCTTGTTCGCTGGCGCAAATGCGTTCGCGTTCGCTCAGTGGCAATTCACGCAAGGCTCTCAGGGCGAGGCGATAATTGTTCCAGCCGCCGGGCAGGCCATAGATCATTTGCATCTGAAATGCCAATTGCTCCCAGACCGTAAAGTCGGAAAACTGCTGTGCCTGCTGGCGGCTAATTTTTTGATTGGCACTGGCCATTGCCAAGGCTAGGTTGTTGTCAATTGCCAGGCCTCGGCGCTCCTGCACATAGCTACTCCAGATGTTGACCGTTGCCTCCACCCCATAGCGGTGCGAGGACAGGCATTGGTGCTGATAGTTATGGCCAATTTCGTGCGCGATGCCCCAGCTGAAAAAACTGTCTTGCATTCGATCAATGCGAAAGCCTGGCTGGGCCATGATGGGGAAGCCTGCATGGGCAAAGCCAGCACTGATCTCCACATCCTGCACCAGAAACTGGAAGCCGTCCGGCCAGGCATGAGGCCCTTGATCTTCATGACTAAAGCCGGTGATCTCACGACTCCAGGTGGCAAGCTGTTCATAGTTTGTTAGCATCTGCACCGGGTCGGTGATGCTTTGCCAGCGTTCGCGGTCGTAGAGGCCAATGGCCAGTTGCGGCCCTTCGAGAATGGCAAAGGGCGCAGCAAACTCTTTGGCCTCTTGCCAGTCGAGATTGCTATGCTCATTGAGGCGGAAAAAGGGTTGGCGTACAGCGCCATCGACACGAATCCAGATTGTTTCACTCTGGTTGCGCATGGATTCAATCACCACTGACCCGCCATAGGGGTTACGAACATAGTTGTCCCCCGGTTGCAGCGGTACTCTGGTGCTGATGGTGCTGGGGCGTAGCAGTTGGTTTCTGCTGTTGCCGGAGCCATAGTTAAGGGTGTCGGTGCGCACATTGATGATGGCGAACAGATCCTCAATTGGACGGTCAGATTCAACATGGACACGCACAAGCTCACCGGGTGGAGCATAGACACGGGCAAAGGTCCAGTTACGCAGTCTAGGGTCCCAGCCACGAACCCAGCCGTTGTTAAAGCGACGATTCACAGGGAAGCGCACCGACACGCGATCTGCATCATGGGCCAATTGGCCATGAAAGCTGGCTAAATGGGCGCTGCGGTCAATTAATTGCTGATAGGGTGGCTGCAACATGGCTAATTGATCCAGTTGCCGGCTTAAATTAACTCTATCTCTGCGCTCGGCCTCAGTACCGTCACGGATGGGGAAACTGACATCAAGAGGGCGGCCCTGAGCATCTTTGGCCAAATTGTTGTAACTTTGTTGCAGGTGCTGATGCAAAAGATGAAAGTTTTGCGTAGTCCAGCCAGTACTGGCCCAGGTCTGCACGCTGTTGCCATTGAGCATCATGACATGGTTATTGCCATGGATGCCGATGTTATTGCTGTTTTTTACTTCCCATTGTTGATTTTGCGCATTGCTGCAAGTCTGCAAGCGTAGATTTTGGTAGACAGTGGAGGTTAGGCACAGTTCCCCAATGGTGAGCTGTTGACCCTGCCAGCGAATTTGTTGCGCAGGTTGGCCTGTGCAACTGCTGTGGATAACATTGTCGCCCACTCTTGGTGGGTAATTTGCTGCGCCAATGCAGTGACCATTGTTGCCAATGACGATGCTAATAAAATCCTGCTCTTGTAAGGGGCTGAGCTGAGCATGTTGGCTCAGGTCCTGGTTAAAGTTGCTGAATTGCCATGTCTGCTCTGGGCTTGGGGTTACACTAGGGCTGATACTGGGTAATGGGGAGTGAGTGGGTGAAGGCAGAATGCTAGGCGTTGGTGAAGGACCAGGTGGATGTGGCCAGGGTTGCTGATCATCCTGACTGTTGCAGGCTGATAACAGTAATAAACAGATTAAAGGCGTATATTTTGAATGCATCACTTGGCTCTTTGCTGCTGGATTGGTTTTATTGTTGCTTGTCTAAATATTAATCTAAAAGAGCGAGTAAGCTGTGCGTTGCTTGGCAAATTAGAACCAAAAACTAACAGTGTTTGGTTTTTGTCTGGCAAATTCTGATTAGTATCTGCCGAAGTAAGGAATGACTGACTGATTAACAGTTAATTTTTTAGTCTCAACCGAGGGATAATCAATCCTGAGACCTAACTTGGCCTCAGGATTGATGGGGTTTGGGTGTCAACGAGGTTGGTCAATTAACCATATGGCTTCAGTTAGCATAGGAAGGTTTAGGGCGTTGACCCTTTGACGAACGTCATTGCTTAGAGGCACTCGATAGCGATCAAAATGTGGAGCCAGATTTTGGCCACTCACCTGACTCATGACTTCATACCAGATATCCCATTGTTGTTGTGGGCTAGCACATATTTGCTG
>SKIB01000007.1 GCA_007116635.1 Saccharospirillaceae bacterium | reverse complement strand
GGATGCCAATTTGCGGGAATAGCTCAGTTGGTAGAGCACGACCTTGCCAAGGTCGGGGTCGCGAGTTCGAGTCTCGTTTCCCGCTCCAAATCTTAAAAAGCAGTCTTCGGACTGCTTTTTTTGTTTCAGGCCTGTGATAGCAATGGATAGCAATGGATAGCAATAGATAGCGCTGACCAGCACCTGCCCTTCCCTAGGCTAAATCAGCACTTGAGCGGCTGACCCCAACCCTGCCAAAGCATCCAAATATGCCAAGCCTTCCCAGCACAATGTCTCAGGATTGATTTTCCGCGGAACTGGGATTTGGCTCATAATGGCGTGACAGTTACCAAGTGAAGATGAAGGTGATCATCGACAATTTCTTGATTCCTTTCTTTGGCAAGTGTTAATGGCCAACTAAACTGACCCACTTCTGGCCATTAATTTTGACCCACCCCTAGGTGGCTTCGGCCGCAATAACCGTTACCTTCCCCTGATAAAAAACGACAAGGGGAAGGGTTTTGAAGGAGTGGGGTATGATTCATAAAATCAAAGCATTGCATGACAATGGCGCTGGACTCTCTATCAGGGCCATCAGTCGGCAACTGTCGATTTCTCGTAACACAGTACGCAAGTACTTGAAAATGTCTGTCACGGAAATACAGGCTCAGCAATCCGATACGGAACGCCTAAAAAAACTAGATGACTATCGCGACTATCTGGTTAATTTGCTGAAGACCCTTCCCAAGCTGAGTGCTGTAAAAATCGCACGAAAACTGCATCAAAAGTTCGGTTTAACACCAAGTTCTGACCGGAGTCTTCGTCGATACATTCAAAGGTTGCGTCAGCAGGTTGCCACTGCACAAGATCGTTATTTTGAGCCCATCCTTGAACATGTGCCTGGTATTCAATGTCAGGTCGACCCTGGGGAGCTCAGGGGAGTTATGGTGGCAGACAAGGAGTTAATCCTGTATTTCGTGGTCTTCCTACTATCACATTCGCGGCTGATGTACGTGGGGCTGTCATTTAGGCCAATTGATACTCAAACCTTTATTCAGCTACATGATGAAGCATTCCGCTACTTTGCCGGAGTGACCGAAGAGTGCGTTTACGATCAAACTCGGCTTGTGGTGATCAAAGAGCGCTACCTTGAGATCGAAGCCAATTCGCAGTTCTTACAGTACGCAACCACCGCAGGCTTTAGAATCCACGCCTGCGAAGGCTACGACCCTCAAAGCAAAGGCAAGGACGAAGCAGGGGTTAAGTCGTCAAACAAAACTGCTTTTATGGTTAAGTCCACAAGACAGCTTCAACCAAACCGAGAAGCAACATTTAAAGCCTTACCTAAGCCCATGCAGCCTGCTAGAGCCGGAGACGATTGATACTCGACGAACAGATAAAACCGGGCTGATCAGCCTCCGATCCAATAAGTATTCCGTACCCTTGGCTTGGCAGCAATCTCAAGTCGGCATTCGGGCTCAAGGCGATCTACTGATCATCTACGATTTGAACAAGAATGAACGGATTGCAGAGCATGTCATTAGTCTGGAAAAAGGCCGAGTCATTAAATGTCCCAGCCATTACAGGGATAAAGAAGCCAAGATTGCCGAGCTGGCATCGCAGGTTACCTTTCTAGTTGGACAGGAGCTAGGTGAGGCTCTATGCCAGCAGCTAAAGCGTACAGAGCCCAAGATCATTAGAGACCAGCTGTTGGCCTTAATAACCATTCTTAAGGCAATCACTGTGGGCGAAATGCCATTGCTGACCGATCTTGCCCAAAGACAAGGCCTCACGGCCAGTAAGATTGAGCAGTACCTTGACGCAGAACGTCAAGCCCGTAGCAAAGGCCGTGATCAAGATTTACTTGCAGATGATGGCCATCCTTTACCGGCCTTAGACCTTTCTGCTTACCGTAAGCTTGGCCACCTAAATGGTCAGGAGGTGACCCATGGGGCAGCTTGATCAAACCCATTCGCTTTGCCAGAGTCTAAGGCTGAGCTGGATAGCACAACGTCTACCGCAACTGCTTCGCGAAGCCGATGAAAACGAATGGACGCACTTGCAGTGGCTAGAACAGGTGTTGAATCTTGAAGTAACAGAACGAGACCAGCAACGCATCCGCAGACACATGGTGCAGGCGCACTTTCCCATGGAAAAGCGATTAGACGACTTTGACTACAGACACCAAACCACCATCCAAAAGAAGCAGATTAGCTCGCTGTTGGACTTTAACTTTCTGGACCAGCGGCAGAATTTGATTTTCATCGGGCCACCAGGTGTGGGCAAAACACATCTTGCAATTGGCATTGGGCACCGAGCCATTGAGGCAGGCTATCGGGTTCAATTTAAGACGGCCATGGCATTGGTTGAAGAGCTGGAATTAGCGGAGAAGCGAGGCGAACTAAAGAGGCGAATCAGCTTGCTTGCGAAAAATGATCTGCTGATTATCGATGAGCTGGGTTATTTGCCGATGAGTCGACAATCTAGATACAACCTATTTCAGCTGATTAACAGTCTTTATGAGTACCGTTCGATCATCTTGACCACCAATAAGGATTTCACCGATTGGGGGGAATTTTTTCACAACGACAACGTGGCCGTCCCGATCGTGGATCGGATCATCCATCATTCACACATTTTCATGCTAGGAGGTGAGAGCTACAGATTGAAACAAAAGATTAAAAGTTAGTTCACTGGGTGGGTCAATTTTATTGGCCAAAGGTGGGTCAAAATTAATGGCCATTGACAACAATAGTTTCTCTGTTAGTGAAGCAGATATAAAACGAGAAAAGCCGCCCCACCTACTGGGACGGCTTTCGTGCCATCAAGTACCAAGCAATTCCATTGACTTGGACAATCCGTTATTGGCCATCCTGCCAATCCTTGTTGACCGCTAGATGAG
>SKIB01000145.1 GCA_007116635.1 Saccharospirillaceae bacterium | reverse complement strand
GACCGCTCGGCATTGGCCATCCCTGGCCAATGACGCCCCTCAATCGCAAGGCTCAGCGCCACCGCTGGGGCTGGTTCTCGACGCGTTGCCGACCGACATCTGAAATGAACACGAATAATGCCAGCCCGCAAACCCGCAGCCCGCAAACCCGCAGCAGGCCAAGGCGCAGCCCGCGAAAACGCTAAGCATCAGTCATCTTCAAGTTCGCTAGCCCTAATCTGGCTGTGCTGAAACCAGCGGAACACCAAGGGTGCAATCAGCATCACCAGCATAATACGCAGCAAATGGTGGGCACTGATGTAAGCAACATCCAAACCAAGCGCATGACCGATAAGCCCACTTTCCGCCAGACCGCCAGGGGCGAAAGCCAAAAATACCTGCACACCAGGCAAACCAAACCAATGAAAGCATAACCAAGCAAAGAGCGCGCAGGTTAAAAGCATCAGCAATACCAGCAATAAGGATTGCCCAACCCAAGGCAGCAACGCCCGCCAGTGGCTGCCCTGAAAGCGGCAGCCCAAGCAGCAGCCTATCACCACCTGCGCACAGGCCACCAACAGCCAAGGCAATTGCGCACTGCTCAGCCCAGTTAAATGCAGGCCAGCGCTCACCAACAAAGGGCCAAATAACCAGGGCGCAGGCATGTGGATTGCTTTGGCTCCCCAGCCACCCATAGCCGCCAAGGGAATAAGCCAAAGCCAAGCAAAACCCTGTGCCAGAACAACCTCATCAGCATGACTGCGAACAGGCTCGGAGAAGTGCATAAGCCAAGGAATGGTCATGACCACCAACAGAATGCGCAGACTGTGAAACAGCACCACGGCGCGCTCGTCAGCACCAGCGGCCTTGCCAATGATCGCCATTTCTTGCAAGCCGCCGGGCATGGCAGAAAAGTAGGAAGTGGCCATGCTGTGTTTGCCCAAACCCCGAAGCAGGGGGACGCCGATTAGAGCCAACAGTGCGCAGTAAGGCAGCAACATCAGCAAGGACGGCCACCATTGCCGGGCCTGTTCCAACAGTCCGGGACTAAAGGCGCAGCCCAAAAACATGCCGATGATCATCGACATACTGGTGCGCAGGGCGTTGGGCGCCTGTAGCGGAACCTTGGCAAGGCTGGCGACCAAACAAAAAACCAGAGAGCCAAGCATCCAGGGCAGGGGCAGGGCTAGCCAATAAAAGATCAGCCCTCCGCCACTGGCCAATAGCAAAGTGGCCAGGATTAGGGGGGATAACTTGAGTGGCACAGGGCGGGTGATTTTCATGGGGCCAATGATAGGCCAGATGAATGATGTTTTGTTGACATCCTTGTCACAGAGTCGTCATTTACTCAGGGCGACAGGTTAATGTCGGTGATGGCACCCTCGGCGGCGGAGGTCACGGTACTGGCGAATTTGGCCAGAACACCCCGGCGGTAACGAGGTTCAGGGCGCTGCCAGTTAGCCAAACGCTGAGCGAGTTCAGCATCGCTGATGTGCAATTCAAGGCTCATGGACTGCGCATCAATGCTGATACCATCGCCGTCCTGCACAATGGCGATGGGGCCACCCTCATAGGCCTCGGGTGTGATGTGCCCAACCACAAAGCCATGGCTGCCACCCGAGAAGCGACCATCGGTAATCAGGGCGACATCCTTGCCTAGGCCTTTGCCCATGACCGCCGAGGTTGGGCTAAGCATTTCACGCATGCCGGGGCCACCCTTAGGCCCTTCGTAACGAATCACGATCACGTCGCCTTTAACCACTCGACCATCAAGAATGGCGGCCAAGGCCTGTTCCTCCGAATGAAACACTCGTGCGCGCCCTTCAAAGCGCAAGCCTTCCTTGCCACTGATTTTAGCCACTGCGCCTGTGGGGGCTAAATTGCCCTTCAGTACCACCAGATGACTGCTGGCTTTGATGGGCTGGTCAAAGTCGCGAATGATGCGTTGCCCAACGGGGTAGTCCTGAACCTCCGCTAAGTTTTCGGCCAGAGTTTTACCCGTGACCGTTAGGCAGTCACCATGTAACAGGCCTTTGGCTAACAAGCGTTTCATCAATGGTTGAATGCCACCAATGGCCACCAATTCGGACATCATGTATTTGCCACTGGGGCGTAAATCGGCCAGCACTGGCACCCGTGCGCCAATCTCACGGAAGTCGTCCAGCGACAAAGGCACGCCCATGCTGTTGGCCATGGCCAGTAGGTGCAATACTGCATTAGTCGAGCCGCCCAGTACGATGGTGATAACGATGGCATTTTCAAAGGCCTTGCGAGTCATGATGTCACTGGGGCGAATCCCCAGCTCGATGAGTTTCATCACGGCCGCACCTGCGCGCTCGCAGTCCAGTTGCTTGTCGCCCGAAACGGCTTCCTGTGACGAGCTGCCAGGCAGGCTCATGCCCAAGGCCTCAACCGCAGACGCCATGGTATTGGCGGTGTACATGCCGCCGCATGAGCCAGGACCAGGGATGGCTTCTTCTTCGATTTTTTCCAAATCCAATAGGCTAATGTCGCCCTTGGCCTGTTGGCCCACGGCCTCAAAGACCGAGACGATATCGGTGTGGTTTTTTCCAGGGCGAATGGTGCCGCCATAAACAAAGACCGCAGGGCGATTCAATCTGGCCATGGCCAGTAAGCAGGCGGGCATGTTTTTGTCGCAGCCACCGATGGCTACCAAGCCATCAAAGCCTTGGCAAGCCACCACGGTTTCGATCGAGTCGGCGATGACTTCACGCGATACCAGTGAATATTTCATGCCTTCGGTGCCATTGGCGATGCCATCTGAGATGGTAATGGTGTTGAAGATCACCCCTTTACCGCCGGCCTGGTCCACGCCTTGACGACTGTGTTCCGCCAATTCATTGATGTGCATGTTACAGGGTGTGACCATGCTCCAGGTCGAGGCCACGCCAACCTGGGGTTTTTGAAAATCTTCTTTGCTAAAGCCTACGGCACGCAG
>SKIB01000092.1 GCA_007116635.1 Saccharospirillaceae bacterium | reverse complement strand
GCACTTTTGCTTTGGGAGCAAGAGCATCTACCCGAGCAAGAGCGCACGGGCTACATGCCGGATGCTGGCCAATCCAAAACCGCTGCCAGTCAATCAGACACCATCGTTAAGGGATAAGCATGCCAGTTTTTCAAGGGGTTCTGCGCAAAATGGCCAGCCATTGGCAAGAACCGGTTCAATATTCCTTGCTACTCGATGAGCAACGGGTGCCGCTTAATGCCCTGTTGGGCAAAAGCTTAACCCTGTCCTTCAGTGGCCAAATCTTCTGCCTGCACTGTGGAAAAAAAACCAATAAAAGCTATGGTCAGGGTTATTGCTACCCCCACTTTATGAGTCTGGCGCAAAACGACAGCTGCATCATGAGCCCGGAGAAATGCCACTGGCAACAGGGTACCTGTCGTGAACCCGAGTGGGGCGATGCCTTTTGCCGCCAAAGTCATTATGTGTATCTGGCCAATGCTTCTGGCCTCAAGGTGGGCATTACCCGCATGACACAATTGCCCACTCGCTGGATCGACCAGGGAGCGGCACAGGCCATGGTCATTGCTCGGGTATCCGAACGCCGCTTAGCCGGTGAGCTGGAAGTATTGCTGGCGCAGCAGGTCAGTGACAAAACCAATTGGCGGCGCATGCTGGCCGGTGAACCTGAACCATTGGATTTAGCGGCTGAACGAGATCGCCTGTATCAACAGCTGCAAGCTCAGATTGAAGCCTTGTTAGCCCAGTATGGGCCGGCCAGCATGGAGTGGATTCTTCATGCTGAGCTGCAAAATATTCATTATCCAGTTGAGCACTACCCAGCAGTCTCTAAGTCAATAAATCCAGATAAGCAAAGAGAAGTGAGTGGTCGCTTACTTGGCGTTAAAGGACAGTATTTAATCTTAGACACGGGCGTGATCAACATTCGCCGCTGCGGCGGCTATCAAGCACATTTAATTTTTGAGGACTGACATGAAGCAAAGCATCCAACTTTCACATTACCGGCCCAGTGATTATTTAGTTGAGCATTGCGATCTGCGCATCCAGCTGTTTGAAGACCATGCGCTGGTGACCACCAATTTGCAGCTCTGTCGCAATCCTGTTCTTGAACAGGTGGGCGACCTATGTTTGCAAGGTGAGGGCTTACAAACCCTGAGCCTGGCATTGGATGGTCAATCCTTGGCCAAAAGCCGATACCAAATCAGCGACCAGGAGCTGCGCATCCAAGACTGCCCTGAGCGCTTTTTGCTCACTTCGGTGGTGCAAATTCATCCCGAGAGCAACACCGCCTTTGAAGGCCTGTATTTGAGCAAGGGCATGTTCTGTACCCAGTGCGAAGCCGAGGGCTTTCGCCGTATTACTTGGTATCTTGATCGCCCCGATGTGCTGGCCACCTTCAGTTGCCGTATCGAAGCCGATCAGGCGCAGTTTCCAGTACTGCTGGCTAATGGCAATCTGGTGGCCAAGGGCATGGTCAGTGAGGAGCGTCACTTTGCCTGCTGGAAAGACCCGCACCCCAAGCCTTGCTACCTCTTTGCCATGGTCGCCGGTGACCTGGCCGAGCTGTCTGATCGGTTCGTCACCAGCGAAGGCCGTGAGGTCAGGCTGTCGATCTTTGTCCAGCCGCACAATCTCAACAAAACCGAATTTGCCATGCAGGCCTTGAAGCGCTCCATGGCTTGGGATGAGCAGCGCTTTGGCCGCTGCTACGATCTGGATTGCTTTATGATCGTGGCCGTTGACCATTTCAATATGGGGGCCATGGAAAACAAGGGGCTGAATATTTTCAACTCTGCCTGTGTACTGGCCAGCCCAGACACCAGTACCGATGCCCAGTTTGAAAGCATCGAAGCCATCATTGGCCATGAGTATTTTCATAACTGGTCCGGCAATCGCGTGACCTGCCGCGATTGGTTTCAGCTGTCGCTCAAAGAAGGTTTTACCGTTTATCGTGATGCCGAGTTCACCAGCGATTTGCATTCCCGCGCCCTAAAACGCATCGACGATGTTAATCTGCTGCGCACCCGTCAGTTTGCTGAGGATGCCGGACCCATGTCGCACCCAGTGCGCCCCAGCAGCTATCTGGAAATCAATAATTTTTACACCCTGACGGTCTATGAAAAGGGTGCTGAGTTGGTGCGCATGTACGCCACCCTGTTGGGCGAACAGGCCTTTCGCGCCGCCAGTGACCTCTACTTTGAGCGCTTCGATGGTCAGGCGGTGACCACCGAAGACTTCTTGGCCTGCATGCAAGCCCAAACCCGCCTTGACCTCAGCCAGTTCCAGCATTGGTACGACTATGCCGGCACCCCTGAGCTGCGCATCGAGTCTGGCTTTGATGCCGCCAAGGGAGAGTTTTACTTGCAAGCCAAACAAAGCTGCCCGCCCACTCCAGGCCAGGCCGACAAGCCTGCCTTTATGATTCCGGTGGTCTTGGGCTTGCTTGATCAGCAAGGCCAGGACCTAGAGCTGCGCAGTAGCAACCCTAGCTGGTTGCCAGAGCAGTCACTTTGGCTGGTGACAGAGCCCGAGCAACGTATTGTCTTCACCGGCATTAAGCAGGCTCCCTTGCCCTCCTTACTGCGCGGCTTCTCAGCCCCGGTTAAGCTGTTTTACGACTACAGTCAGGCGCAGCTGGCCTTCTTGGCGGCTCATGACAGCGACAGCTTTAATCGCTGGGACGCCATGCAGCGTCTCGCCAGCCAGCTATTGCTCGCCGGTGATCCAGAGCCACAGGGCTTGGCCGTGCTGACCAAGGCCATGGCCAATGCCTTGGCCGATGAGCAGTTGGACGCCGCGCTGCAAGCCAGTTTGTTAAGCTTGCCGAGTCAGGGTTGGCTAGCCGAGCAGTTGCCCAGCCATGACCCTGTGGCCCTGAGCGCCAGACGCCAGGCTTGGCAGCTCGCCCTGGCAGAGGCCTTGCAGCCAGCCATGTTGGCTCGTTATCGTCAGCTGAGTTGGCAGCGCCCTTATCGTTTCTGCTTT